>VYCW01000003.1:0-16049 GCA_009843735.1 Acidimicrobiaceae bacterium
TCCCCATCGAGCTGCACTCCCCGGCCGAGATCCACCTCACCAACCTGGCCAGCGGGCGCACCTTCAGCGCCGGACGCATCAACTACGACGTGCTGGCCGCCTCGTTCTTCGGCTAAGCCGGTGAGCACCGATACGCCGGTGGCGATCGTAACGGGCGGGGGCTCGGGAATCGGTGCGGCCTGTGCGGCCGCGCTGTCGGCTCGCGGCACCCGATGTGTGCTCGTCGGGCGGCGGGAGGACCGGCTCCGGGACACGGCCTCGGGGCTGGCTTCACCTGCCACCGCGCTGGCGGCCGACCTGAGCGGGGAGGGCGAGCCGGAGCGTGTCGTCGAGCAGACCCTCGCAGCCCACGGCCGGATCGACGTGATCGTCCACAGCGCCGGTGTGTTCGAGAAGGCCGCCGCGGGCGATGTCGCCCCGGGCCACTGGCACCGCGTCATGGACGTCAACCTCGGGGCGGTCATGGCCCTGACCCGGGCAGGCTGGGAGGCGCTCGGCGAGTCCGGGGGACAGATTGTGCTGATCAGCAGCGTCGCCGCGGTCCAAGCCTTCGAGGGCAACGCGGCCTACGCCGCGTCCAAGGGCGGCATGAACGCGCTGGGCGAGGTGCTCCGTCTGGAGGGGCGCGACCGGGGTATCAGGGTGATCACGCTCTGTCCCGCCCAGATCGACACCGAACTCTGGGACCAGAGAGCCCCCGACCACGTTCGCGCCCGCATGATGCCCGCGTCCGGAGTCGGCGAGCTGGTGGCCGACCTGGTGAGCACCGACCGGCGGATCGACATCGGCCCCGTCGTCATCCGCCCGGTGCACGACCCCTGGCAGGACACGCCGCCGTGAGCACGGAGGACATCGCCCTGGGCCTGCAGATCGTCCCGACGATGGGCTCGGCCGAACTCATCGACACCATCGTGGTGGCCGAGGAACTGGGCTACTCCTACTGCATGGTGGCCGACGAGGGCCTGATGCTTGACGTGTACGCGGTGCTGGGCGCGGCGGCCCGGGTCACCAGCACCATCCGGCTGGGAGCGGTCACCAACCCCTACACCCGTCACCCGGCCGCCACCGCGGCCGCGATCGCCACCGTCGACGAGATGAGCAGCGGCCGAGCCTTCGTGACCCTGGTGGCGGGCGGCACCATGGTGCTGCACCCGATGGGGTTGGAACGGTCGGGTCCTCTGGCGCTGATGGCCGACACCATCGCCGCGCTGAGGCTGCTCTGGGCGGGCGAGCCGGTCACCTGGCAGGGACGGCGGCTCTCGCTGGAGGGAGCCCAGCTCACCACCGGCACCCACTCGATCCCGGTGTGGGTCGCAGCCCGGGGCGCCAGGATGCTGGAGCTGGCCGGCACCCACGCCGACGGCCTGGTGCTGATGGTCAAGTCCGACCTCGCCGACGCCTTCGGCATAGCCAACCAGGCCCGGCAGGCGGCCGGCGACGGCGACGGCGGGTCCTCGCTCACCCGGGTCTACCTGGACCGACTGGCCTACAAGCCCGAGATGATCGAGGAGGCCAAGCACCTTTACGGCTACGCCATCATGGACAGCCCGCCCCGGATCCTGCGGAACCTCGGCCTCAACGACGACGAGATCGCCGGGCTGAAGCACGCCTTCGCCCAGGGCGGTCCCGAGGCTGTGGGCCGGCTCGTGTCCGACGAGCTGGTGGCCTCCTACCAGATCGCGGGAACGCCGGCCGAATGCCGCCACCAGCTGGAGCACCTGATCGGCGCACACCACCTGGACGCCTTCTTCGTGAACATCATCTCGCCCGGCCCGGCCGCCAACCGCGAGCTGCTGACCGAGGTGGTAGCCATCGCCACCGGCCGCTAACCGGGAACTGGCAGCAGAATGCAACGCCTGATGCTCAGAACGCTGCCAATTCGCGGGTCGTCAGGTATGGCTGGATCTTCAGCCGGTCAGGAACGCGGCCAGGTCGTCGAGAGCTCGGCGAGCCTCAGGGACGCGGTACTGGAGCTGCCAGCCGTGCCATAGGCCGTCCCAGACATGCAGGGCGACCTCCACGCCGGCGTGGCGAAGCGCGGCCTCGAGCCGGCAGGAGTCGGACAGCAGGATCTCGCGGCTACCGGTCTGGATGAGCGAGGGAGGTAGGTCCGCCAAATCAGCGAACAGGGGGGACGCCCTGGGATCGGCGGTGTCCGTGCCCGCGTAGGCAGCCGCGAAGGCGGGCGGGTCGAGCGGGCCCAGCACGGGATCAGCCGGTACCAGCGAGCGGTAGGTGTCACCCGAGCAGGTCATGTCGACCCATGGTGACAGCAGGCCCAGGCGGGCGGGCACCGCGGCACTGCGATCACGCAGGGCGACGGCCGCGGCCAGGCTCAGGTTGGCCCCGGCCGACTCACCGAAGACCGCGACGACCGACCGCGACGCAGACAGCTCCAGGCACACGCGCACGATGTCATCTAGCCCGGCCGGACACGGATGCTCCGGAGCCAGGCGGTAGTCGACCGACACCACCGGCAGCCCCGTGCGCTGGGCGACGCCCACGGCCAGAGCCGCGCTGGCTATCGGCGAGCCCAGCACGAACGCCCCTCCATGAAGGTGCACGATCACCCGATCGGCGCTCAGAGCGGGCTCGTCAACGGCGAAGGCCACCACCGGAACACCGGCCACCGACGAAGGCCGGCTGACCCACGGCCCCGCGAGCCCCTCGTTGTGGGCAACCCACCCAGCCAGGGACCCCTGGCGAGCCGCGGCCACCGCTTCAAGGTCCGCCAGGTCCAGCTCCGCCCCAACAACCCGGTAGTTGCCCAGGAACTCCCGGGCCTCCTCGCTCAGGTGGGAAGCGGGCTCGGCCGGACCCATGGCTCGCACCCTACCGAGGATCCGGCCCGCCGCTCAGCCTCGAAGCTCGGCCAGCGTCGCCCGGACCAGGAAGTCGTCCTCAGAGCCGGGCCGCGTGTCATCGCCGGGGTGCTCGACGCGGACCAGCCCGATGAGCCGGAACGGCGCGGCGTCGGGCTGGCCGGACACGTCGAGGGTGAACCGGGCCGCCGATCCGTCGAGGCGACCCTCACAGGCGCGGTCATCAGTGAGTTGCCTGGGGACGGTGTTCGGGTCCAGAGCAACCGAGACGACGTCCGGTCCCGCTCGCCCAGCGTCGTCGACGTTGGACAGCCTGCAGATCACCCCGCCGTCCGTGAAGGAGTTGGTGACATCGGCATAGAACTCTGCTGTCCACGCCAGAGAAGGACCGGGACTCGGTGTCTCGGAAAGCTGCAGCGCAACAACGAGTGCGCCCCCGTCGGGCAGTGAGAGGTTGATCGCTTCGATGTCGGCGCCTTGGTCGCAGCTCTCTCCCCTGTCGAGGCGAGCCTCGCGGCAGTCCTCCAGCCGGTCGGCGACCTCCAGCCCCGCAGGATCGGCGGGAGCGAACGGCCCGATGTCGAGTAGAGAGGCCGTGCCCAATGCCAGGACCCCGAGCGCGCCCAGCGCCATGACCACCGCGGCGAGCAGCAGCGCCAGCCAGCGACCGCGTCCTTCAGGAATCCCCGTCGTCCTCCAGCATGGACGCCGACTTGGCCGCGATCCACTCGCCGGACACGACCGGCTCGTAGCGGGCGGGGCGCTCCGGCGTGATGGTGGTCGGGATGGTCTCGATGACCGCCCGGTACGACGGCTGGAAGAAGAACGGCACCGACATCCGGTCCCGGCCCCGGTCGATGCCGTCGGGGATGACCACCCGGTGCAGGGTCGAGACCCAGCGGTCGTTGGTCCAGCGGGCCATCAGGTCACCGAGATTCACCACGAAGCCGTCCGGCACCATCGGCACGTCGGCCCAGTCACCGTTCGACCGGATCTGCAACCCAGGGATCTGCTCGGCCGCGACAACGGTGAACGCTCCGTAGTCGGTGTGAGCGCCGCGGCGCAACTGACCGGGACGGGCCGCGCCGGCCACCGGCGGGTACCAGTTGAACAGCAGCAGAGCGGTGTGATCCTGGACCTTGTCGTCGAACCAGCCGTCGGGAAGATCCAAGGCCCGGGCGAACAGCGGCAGCATCTGCATGCAGAGCCGCTCCAGCACGGCGTAGTAGTGCTCGAACTGCGGCCGCAACCCCGCCGGCTCCCCCGGCCACCGATTGGGGCAGAACGTGGCCTCCGCGCCGGCGACGTAGGCCCGGGCCCGGATGGCCGGATCGTCGAAGCGACCGACGTTGAAGGACTCGCACAGGTCCGGTGGGGTCTCGTTGTCGCCCAAGGTGGCCGCCAACGAGGTGGTGTCCAGGCCCAGGAAACCGCGGTAGTCCTCGAACGTGGGCGGAGCCACCCTTGACTTCTCCTCGAACGGGAGCCGGAAGAACCCGCGGGCCATGTCCATGGTCTCGTCCACCAGGGCGGGCGGCACGCCGTGGCCCACCACGATGAAGAAGCCGCTGGCCACGCAGGCGTCGTCGATCGCCCGGGCCGCGGCCTCCATCGCGCCGGGGTCGCCGGCCAGCGCGCCGGAGATGTCGACGGTGGGAACCGAGGATGTGGAGGCGTCCACGCAGACTCTCAGGTGAGGCCGCGGACGAAGGGCTGGGCCAGTGCCCGGGGCTCGCGGGTGCGGTGGGCGAAGAAGGTCACCGTCACGATGGTCACCACGAACGGCGCGGCCGACAGCAGCTCGGAGTTGAGCTCGTGGCCCACGGTGGGCAGTGTCAGCCGGAACGAGTTGACCGTGCCGAACAGCAGGCACCCGCCGATGACGCCCCGCATGGTCCATCCGCCGAAGATCACCGCGGCGATGGCGATGAACCCTTGGCCCCCCACGACCGCGTCCTCGAAGCGCCCGATCTGTCCCAGCACCAGGTAGCCGCCGCCGAGCCCGCTCGTCAGCCCGGCGATGTAGATGGACTGGCGGCGGCGCTTGTTCACGTCTATGCCCGACACGTCGGCCGACTGCGGGTTCTCGCCGACGGCCCGCACTTCCAGGCCCCAGCGGGTGCGGTACAGCAGCCACCATGCGGCCGGGATCATCGGGTACACCAGGTACAGGGGCCACGGCTGGTTGAAGAAGGCGTCGCCGATCAGCGGGATCTCCGACAGCGGCTTGATGGCGAACCGGTGGGCGGCCCTCGAGACCGGCTGGATGCTGGTGTTCAGGAAGCTGGCGATGCCGAGCACCAGCGTGTTGAGGGCCAGCCCGACCACGAACTGGTTGGCGGTTAGCCGGTGGCTCATGTTGGCCTGCACCGACGCCACCACGGTCCCGATCACGGTGGCGAAGACCAGCCCCACGGTCACCGACTCGGTCAGGTGCATGCCCAGCGCCCCCGCGAAGGCACCGCCCAGAACCATCCCCTCCAGTGAAATGTTGAGCGTGCCCGCCTTCTCCGCGATCGTTTCACCGATGGCCGCGAAGGCCAGCAGCGCGGCGAACCGCATGGCCCCCGAATAGGTCACCTCGTTGGTGACCACATCGCCTATTGCGGAGAAGAAGCCGCCCATCGATCAGGTCCTGTCTCTGGTGGCCGACAGCGCCCGGCGGCGCTCGCGGATGAAGAGGATGGCCGGAGGCACCAGCAAGGCCAGCACCAGCAGAGCCAGCACCACCTGGGAGATCTCGCGCTCCACCCCGGTGGCGGCCAGGAAGCCCGAGCCAGCTCGCAACCCGGCGAAACTGAAAGCCACGACCACGATGCCGACCGGGTGGGAGCGAGCCACCAGGGCCACCAGGAGCCCCTCCCATCCGATGTTGTTGGCGAAGCCTGGTGTGAACCGGTAGTTGCCGAAGTCTCCGCCGGAGAGCATCAGGGCCCCGGCCAGACCGGCGCACGCGCCGGAGATCAGCATGGCGGTGGTTCCGTACTTGACGGTGGACACGCCGGCGCGCTGGGCGGTGCGGGCGTTGCGGCCCAGCATCCTCATGCGGAAGCCCCAGACGCTGCGCTTGAACAGCAGGAACACGATCACAGCCATCAGCACCACCGCGAAGGCGCTGATCGGGAAGTCGTTGCCCCAGATGTCTATTAGGGGCAGCCGGCTGTCCGCCTCCAGCTGTTCGCTCACTTGGTTGCGAACCGAGCGGTCCGCCCGGAACGGGGCCAGCAGCAGCCAGTCGACCTTCAGGGCGTAGCCGGTCGCCTGGGACGCCACCGTAATGAGCAGCAGCGTGGTGAGCACCTCCGGCACCCGCCGCCAGTACAGGAGCCAGCTGGCGATGCCGGCCCACATGGCTCCGGCGAGGGCCCCCACGATGAGCAGGCAGACGATCACCACCGGACCCGGGCCGCCCAAGCGCACGCCGACGTAGGTGGCGAAGGCGGTGCCCATCATCACCTGGCCCTCCTGGCCGATGTTGACCACGCCGGCCCGACCGTTGATGGCGGTTCCCAGCGCCACCACCACGAGGGGGATGGCGATGCCGATGGTCTCACCCCAGCGGCCCGGGGCTCGCAGGCTGCCGTCGAGCAGGGCAGAGAAGACCGCCTGCCACGACCCTCCGGTGGCCCACACGATCAACGCCGACGCGAAGAGGGCGACGACGATGCATCCGAGGTACATGGCCGCGGCCACTGCCGCTTCGCGGAGCCGCGAGGGGGCGGTCGCCGACCCCCCGGACGCGGTCGGGTCGGTGCCGGAGTCCCCGGCGGCCGCCTGCGGCGTCTGCTGGTCGCTCATCCGGCCGTCGCGTCCCGGCTAGGCGGCGGCCTCAGCATCAGCTCCGGCACCTGCACCGCCCAGCAGGAGGCCCAACTCCTCGAGGTCCACATCGGCTCGGTCCATCTCGCCGATGATGCGGCCCCGGAACAGCACCACGACACGGTCGGACAGTTGCAGGATCTCCTCCAGTTCGTTCGAGATGAGCAGCACGCCCACACCGCTGTCGGCTACCTGGCGGAGACGGTTGGTCATCCATTCGATGGCACCCACGTCGAGACCCCGAGTGGGCTGGGCCGCCACCAGCACCTTGGGTGAGTAGCTCAACTCCCGGGCCAGCACGACCCTCTGCTGGTTGCCGCCCGAGAGCGACCAGAAGGGGGCGTCCGGACCGGCAGTGTGGATGTCGAAGTTCTCGATGAGGACGGCCGCGTCTCGCCTCATCACGGCCGGGTCGTAGATCCCGCGCTTGGCGATCCGCTCGATGTCCACCAGGAAGAGGTTCTCGGCCACCGTCATGTCGAGCACGCAGCCCGAGGCGTGGCGGTCCTCGGGGATGACGGCGACCCCCGCGGAGGACATGGCGCCCGGACTTCCCGGCTCGACCCTGACGCCGTCCACCTCGACCGAGCCCGCGTCGGCAGGCAACAGGCTCGACAGCAGGTCGGTCAACGCGGCCTGGCCGTTGCCCTCCACGCCGGCCACACCGACGATCTCGGAGTCGAACACGTCGACGCTGAGACCGTCTAGCGAGACTCGTCCGTCGGGACCCCGGGCCACGACGTCGCGGAGACGGAGCGCAGGCACTCGCGGGACGGAATCGCCGCCGGTGCCCTCATGCTCCCCATCGCGGGAGCCTCCGTCGCCGTCATCGTCCGCGCCGGCCGCGACCGTCTCGATGAGGCCCAGGGCCGACGCCTCGGATCGCAGTGACACCTCCCGGCCGACCATCGCTCTGGCCAGCATGGGCGCATCGGCGTTGGACGTCTCCATCCGTTGCACCACGGACCCGGCCCGCATGATCGTGACCTCGTCGGTGGCGTGGAGGATCTCGTCGAGCTTGTGGCTCACCAGCGCCACCGCCCGGTTCTCCTCCCGCACTGCCTGGCGCAGAACGTCGAACAGCCGCTCGGACTCACCCGGGGTGAGCACCGAGGTCGGCTCGTCGAAGATCAGGATGCTGGGATCGCGGCGCAGGCACTTGATGATCTCCACCCGCTGGCGGACCCCGGCCGAGAGGTCGCCGACCTTGGCGTCTGCATCCACACCGAGGCCGTAGTGCTCGCTGATCTCAGCCACGCGGCGCCGGGCCGCGGGCGCGTCGAACCGGCCGGTATCGCCCAGCATCACGTTCTCCCACACCGTGAGCGGCTCCACCAGGCTGAAGTGTTGGTGGACCATGCCGATGCCACGTACCGAGGCATCGTGGGGATCGCGGATCTGGCACCGTTCGCCGTCTACTTCGATGGTGCCGCGATCGGGAAGCACCAAACCGATCAGCACCTTCATGAGCGTGGACTTGCCCGCGCCGTTCTCTCCGAGGATGCCGTGGATCCGGCCGCGGTGAAGCGTCAGGTCAACGCGGTCGCAGGCCACGATGGCCCCGAACGACTTGGAGATCGAGGTGAGCCGGACGGCGGGGACCTCCGTCCCCGCCGTCCGTTGATCAGCCATATGTCGGTCTCTCGGGTCTAGCTGACCCTACGCAGCCCTCAGGCGTCCGAGCAGACCAGCGGAGCCTCAAGATCGACGCCGCCATAGGCGATGGCCCTGATGGTGTCGAACTCGGCGAGGCAGTAGCCGTTCCAGACGTCGGCGTGGGCCTGGTCGAGCAGGTCCTTCTGCTCCGGCGTGGGATTGCAGATCAGCGCGCCGACCTCCGGATCCCGGCCGACCGAGAACTTGTAGATGCTGCCCTCGACGAAATCTCCCGACACGATGAGGGGGAACACCGCCCGGGCGAAGTCGCCGCCGTCGAACAGCGCGGCCATCTCCCAGGTCAGATCGGTCCGGGAGCACACGTCGGAAGCGCCCGCGCTCGTCACCGGGATGCCGTTCTCGTTGGCCAGCTGGACGAGAGGCTCGTGGGCGCCGCCCAGGTACGGGTAGAGGAGGTCCATACCCGCGTCGAGGGCGACGTTGAACGCCTCGGTCGCTCCGGCCACGTTGTCGAAGTCGAACGGGAAGTTCCCGGTCGGGGTGTAGACCACGTCGTAGCTGGGGTCCACGGCCTTCATGCCCAGCCGCATCGCCAACTCGGTCTCGACCTCGAAGCCGAGGTCGCAGCAGCCGATCATGTACGCGGTGTCACCACCGTGCTCCTGCAGGAGCAGGCCGGCAGCCACGCCGACCACGTACTCGATCTCGGCGCCGTCGTTGGTGCTGAGGGCCACACCGTCCATCTGGGGGAACCCGGTGCCGCAGTTGCAGTACCAGAAGATGTCGGGGAACTGCTCGACCAGGTCGGGCAGCGGGTCTGAGATCTCGCCCGCGCCGACCGCGATTATGTCGACGCCCTGAGCCGCCAGGTTCTCCAACTCGGTGGCGGCCACGGCCGGCTCGATGTTGTCGATGACGATCGGAGCCTCCCAGCCCTGCGCGGCCGAGATCTCCTCAGCCGCGTCGACCAGGGCCTGGTAGTAGGCGCCGTCGTCGCGGGGACCGGCGGCTGCGACGCCGAGGATTATCTTGCCGTCGCCGTTGGCGTCTAGGTCAATGGTCGCGGCCGTCTCGATGTCACCCTCGGCTATCAGCTCGGCCAACGCGGCCTCAGCCTCAGCCGCAGCCGCACCTGCCTCCGCCGCCTCAGCCTGGGCCGCAGCCGCGTCAGCTTCAGCCGCAGCCGCGTCAGCCTCAGCCGCAGCCGCCTCGGCCCGGGCGGCCTCAGCCGCAGCCTCGGCCGCCTCCAGCGCCGCCTGCGCCTCGGCCTGCTGCTCCGCGCTCGCCGCGTCGGCGGCGGCCTGCGCCTCGGCCAGCCTCGCCTCAGCCTCCTCGGCGGCGGCGCGGGCCTCGTCCGCGGCGGCCTGCGCGGCGTCGATCTCGGCCTGTGCGGCCCCGGTGTCCGGCTGCGCAACAGTGGTCTCGGGCTCGTCGTCACCGCCGCAGGCAGCGGCTACCAGTGCGAGCACCGCAATCATCGCTGCCAGCCATCTGAACGAATGTCGTCTCATGTCCCCTCCCGTGAGGAACCGCTTGCGCCCCAGCGACGGTTGCACCAAGGCCTGTATACAGGCGACGACCATAGCATCGCTGCCGCTTCGATGTCCTGCCGGGCGAGGCCGCGACCGGTCCCCTTCCGGACGGGTGCGCGTGCCGCGCTAACGTGGCCTCCCGCAAACCTCTAGGAGGCGCGGATGGCTTCGCTACGCAGCCCGGTCCCGCTGGAGGACATCGAGCCCGCGGCCCTGCCCGTGGATGTCGCGGTCGGCCTCCCACCGGCGTGTTACACCGACGAGGAGTTCTACCGGTTCGAGAAGGCGGCCGTCTTCGATACCGAGTGGCTGTGCGTGGGCCGCTCCAGCCAGATCCCCGAACCGGGCGACTACTTCACCGCCACCCTGCTGGGCACCGAACCTGTGATCGTCGTGCGCAACCGCGACGGCCGGATCAACGTGATGTCGTCGATCTGCCAGCACCGGGCGATGTGCATCACCGCTCCGGCCGAGCGGCCCAAGGCCGAGTGGTTCGACCCGCCCCCGGAGTGCAGCGGCGCGACCCGCAACTTCCGCTGCCCCTACCACTGGTGGACCTACGACCTCGACGGACGCCTGATCGGCGCACCCGAGATGCACCAGCGTCCCGGTTTCGTGCGCTCGGAGATCTCCCTGCCCCAGCTCGCGGTGGAGGAATGGCAGGGCTTCGTTTTCTGCTCGCTGGCCGCCGAGGTGGCCCCGCTCGGCCCGAGGCTGGCAGCCTTCGACGAGATGCTGGCCGTCTACTGCCTGGATGAACTGGTCACCACCGAGCCGGCCCGTCTGGAGATGCCCTTCAACTGGAAGATCTTCGCCGAGAACTTCATGGACGCCTACCACTCGCTGCGACTGCACGCCTCCCTCTACGACTTCACCGAGGCCGACACCAGCAAAGAGACGCTGCTGGCAGGCACCTTCCCCCCGCTGGAGCCCGGCTCGGTCGGGCTCGGCGGGAAGGGGCGCACCGGCTTCAAGGACCGGGGCATGAACCCCACCCAGTCGGCACTGTTCCCGCCCATCCCGACGCTCAGCGACGACGACCGATGGAACGTGGTGTACCTCTACGTGGCGCCCAGCCTGCTGATCGGCTGCCACAGCGACTCGGTCCACTGGACCGCGGTGCAGCCGGCCGGCACCGACCTGTCCATCATGACGTCCGGGTTCCTGTTTCCCGAGTCCACCGCCAAGCTGAAGCTGTTCGACCAGCTCCTGGAGCAGCACGAACGGGGGCTCGACTACTTCTGGGACCAGGACATGCCGGTGGCGGTGGCCAGCCAGCGGGGCATGGCCTCGCGGTTCGCGCCCCAGGGCCCGCTGAGCCTGCAGGACTTCTTCCGCTCGCAGCTCGCCGAGTGGCTGATAGAGCGCTACCGGGCCGCCGAGGAGGCCGCGGGGGCGTGACCGTCCGCCTCGTTGTCAACGGCGAGCGGGTGAAGCTGGAAGTACCCCCAACGACCCGGCTCATCGAAGTGCTGCGCGACCACCTGGGCCTCACCGGCACCAAGGAGGCCTGCGGTCGTGGCGACTGCGGAGCGTGCACAGTGCTGGTGGGCGACCGGGCCGTCCCGTCGTGCCTGGTGCTGTCGGCTCGAGTGACGGAGCCGGTGCGCACTGTGGAGGGCATTGCGCCCGACGCCTCGGCATTGCGGGAGGCACTCGCCGATCTCGGAGGCCTGCAGTGCGGGTACTGCACTCCCGGCATCGTTGTTCGGGCCCACCAGCTGATTGCCGGCATCAATCGCGGCAACCCCGTGGACGTGAGGCACGCGCTCGCCGGGAACTTCTGCCGCTGCACCGGCTACAACGGCCTGGTCGCGGCCATCGATCAGGTGGTTGCGACCGTCGCGGCCCGTGACTCGACGAGCCGGTACTCGAGGGACGGCGACCGTTGACGGTCATCGGCCGGAGGGTAAGGCCCAACGAATGGGAGGAGCGGACCTCGGGCGCGGCCGTCTACACGACGGATATCCGGCTGCCGGGAATGCTGGAAGCGCGGATACTGCGCAGCCCCCACCCCCACGCCGACATCCGCAGCATCGACACGTCCCGAGCCGAAGCTCACATCGGCGTGGCCGCGGTGATCACCGCCGACGACCTGCCCGATCGTACCTACCTGCACCTCGGCGAGCCCTTCCGGGACCGGTCGGCGCTGGCCCGTGGGCGGGTCCGTTTCGTCGGCGAGGAGGTGGCCGCGGTGGCGGCCCACACCCGAGCCGCGGCCGATGCTGCACTGGGTCTGATCGACGTCTCCTACAAGCAGCGAGAGGCGGTACTAAATCCGTCGACCGCCCGAGCACCGGAGGCGTCCACCGTTCATGACGATGCCGTGGGAAACCTGGCCCTGCAGACGGTGCGCCCGTACGGCGACCCCGAATCGGCCAGATCGGCCGCCGAGGCCATCGTCAGTGGCGAGTACGTCTACCGGGCCGCGGCCCACGTCTGCCTGGAGCCGCACTCGATCGTGGCCCGGTGGGATCCGTCCCGCCAGCGGCTCGATCTGTGGGTGTCCACGCAGGCGCCCTACTTCGTGCGCAAGGAGGTCGCGCACATGCTCGACCTGCGCCCCGAGCAGATCCGCACCCACCCCGTGGCTGTGGGTGGCGGGTTCGGCGCCAAGGCCAAGGCCGGCTGCCACGAGGTGATAGCCGCCGCGCTGGCGATGAAGACGAAGCATCCGGTGCGCCTCGTGCTCGACCGGGACGAGGAGTTCGCGGTCACGGCCGTGCGCCACGCCTTCAAGGCCAACATCGCGACCGGCGCCCGCAGCGACGGCACGCTCACCCACCGGGACTGCTACGTGACGGTCGACAACGGCGCCTACAACCACGCCGGACCGTCGGTGGCGGTCTACGCGACCATGCTGGCCGCGGGCCCCTACCGGCTCGAGGGCTGCGAGACCGCGGTGTCGCTGGTCTACACCAACAAACAACCCGGCGCTTCGTTCCGCGGCTACGGCAACCCGCAGATAACTTTCGCCACCGAGTCGCAGATCGACGAACTGGCCGGCGAGCTTGGCATGGACCCGATCGAGTTGCGGCTCCGCAACGCTCCGGCAAGCGGCGACACGACCCTGACAGGCTGGCGCTTGGGGTCGGCCCGCCTGACCGAATGCCTGCAACGGGCCCGTGACGAGATCGATTGGGACACCAAGCGAGCGCTGGGCGGCAGCGGGCGGGGGGTGGGTCTGGCCGCCGCGGTGCACGTGTCCGGAGCCAACGCCTTCGAGCACTCCGAGTCGAGCGAGGCCGCGGTGGAGGTACGCGACGACGGCACTGCCCGGGTCTGCTTCGCCGGCGCCGACGCGGGCACCGGCCAAGCTGCGCTGCTGCGCCAGATCGCCGCCGACGAGTTGGGCCTCGACTTCGACGACGTGTCCGTCACCATGATGGACAGCCATGACGCCCCCCAGGACCTGGGTGCCTGGTCGTCGAGGGGCACCGTGTGGAGTGGCCACGCCACCGCCGATGCGGCCCGGGGAGCGGCCGATGCCCTGAGGGGCGCCGCGGCGGCCAAGTTCGGCACCGATCCGGGCCAGGTGCAGCTGGTGGACGGCGAGGCCCGCTGCGGCGCCGACGCCGTGCCGGTGGGCGACCTGGTAGCCCTGACGGATGGCGCCGCCGGCGGGTGCCTGCGGGTCCAGGGCAGCTACCTCACCGACGTCGACAAGATGGACAAGGTCCACGGCCTGAGCCACTTCTCGCCCGCGTACTCGTACTGCGTGCAGGCAGTCGAGGTGGAGGTCGACTACGCCACCGGCCAGGTCAAGGTGCTCGACGCGGTGACCGTGCACGATTCGGGGACCGCTCTCAACCCGGCGGCCGCCGAAGGCCAGGCGGTCGGCGCCATGGCCATGGGGCTGGGCGCGGCACTCAGCGAGGAGCTCGTCTACGAGCAGGGCCGCCTGGTCAATCCCACCCTGCTGGAGTACCGGGCGCCCCGGGCCGGCGACCTTCCGCCCATCCGGGTAGTGCTTCTGGACGGGCACGACCCGGCCGGCCCCTACGGCGCCAAGGGCATCGGCGAAATCGGGGTGGTGCCCACGCCCGCGGCGGTGGCCAACGCAGTGGCCCACGCCACCGGCGTGAGAGTCCGGGAGATCCCCATCACCCCCGACAAGCTGCTCAGACGCTTGGACGCCGACTCGTCGACCGCTCGGATCGCGAGCCGCCAGCCGTTGACATCGGCCTTCTCCCTCCATCAGATGTGGACGGACCTGATTCGCAAGCTGTACGACCGCGGTCTCTTCCGGCTCCTGCACCGCGCCGGCTCCCGCCGGAGAAGACGAGCGGGCCGCAGCGTCGGGGCGACGGAACCGGTCGTCACCATCGAGCGGCCCAGCACCGTGCACCTTGCCGTTGAGACGTCGACCGCGGGACCGGGCCCGGTTGACTATGTCGGGGGCGGCACCGACCTGCTCGTAGCCCAGCAGCAGGGACTGAGATCGCCGGTGCGCCTCATCGACACCACCTCAATCCGGGAATTGCGCCGGCTGGAAGATTCTCCTGGAGGCGACCTTCTTATCGGCGCCGCAGTCCCCCTCGAAGACCTGCGCAGCCGGATGTCGGACTCCGATGGCAGGCCGGGCGACACGATGCTGGCCAGCTTGCTGGAGGAGCTCGCCACCCACCAGATCCGGGAGCTGGCCACCACCGGCGGCAACCTGCTCCAGGACAAGCGCTGCAGCTTCTACCGGAACGGCTTCGACTGCTACAAGCGGGGCGGCTGGACCCGACCGTGCTACGCCCTGCTCGGCGATCACCGGTACCACCATGCGGTGATCGGTGGCCACCGCTGTCAGGCCGTGACGCCGTCGGACCTCGCAACCGGGCTGCTGGCCCTCGACGCGGTCGCTCACAGCGTCCCACCCGGGTCCAAGCCGGCCCGCCGCCGGACCATCGACCAGCTCTACGCCGGTCCGGGTGAACCCGACATGGCGGCCGGCGAGCTGCTCACGATGCTGGAGTTACCCGCCGCCGCCAGGGCCAGACCCGCCGCGTTCGAGAAGCTCAGGCTCTACGCGGGCGACTTCGCGGTGTGCTCGGCTGCGGTGTCGCTCGAGCTGGAGGACGACGGGGTCACCATCGCCGGCGCACGAGTATCGCTGGGCGCGGTAGCCCCCAAGCCGTACCGGGCCACCCGCAGCGAGAAGCGCCTGATCGGCGCCAGCCTGAGTGACGGACAAGCCTTGAAGGAGGCCTCATGGGCCTGGACCGCGGAGACGAATCCCCTTCTCGGCAACGTCTGGAAAGTACAGGCCACCTGCGGCCTGCTGCTCCGAACCCTCACCCGTCTCGCCGAGACTGCTGATATAGGTTAGCAATTTTCATATCATTTGGTTGTCGTAACTGATCGGCGCTGCTACGGTCCTTCGAAAGCCGAGAGACACCGGGGTGAGCCTCATGACAACATCTCGCATGAGTCCCATGACGGCAGAACAGCCGCCGCCAGGCGAGACTGCGGCCGATCGTGCCGCCGCGCTGTTCGCGGACGCCAGCGCCCTTCACGACGCCGCCCTGGCCCGCCTCGACGCCGGCGACATCCGAGACGCCGCCGAGAAGGCCTGGTGCGCCACCAAGCGCGCCGCCGACGGGCTCATCGTGGCCCGCACCGGCGAAGAACCGGCCAAGTCGCCCATCACGACGCGGGAACTCAACCGTCTCGCCATCGATGAACAGGGCATCAGCCGCCTCGCCGATCGGTACCACATCGTCAAGGACGCCCTTCACGGCGACTGCTTCTACCTAGGATTCTGCGAGCCGACGGAGCGCACGGAGCGCCTCATCAACGAGACCGCCGACTACATCCGCGAAGCCGAGCGCCTGGCGGCCCGACAATGAGCCGGACGCTGCGGCAGCCCACCGCCGAGACTGCGGCCGATCGTGCCGCCGCGCTGTTCGCGGACGCCCGGGCGCTGCACGACGCCGCGCTGGCCCGCCTGGACGCGGGCGACATCCGAGACGCCGCCGAGAAGGCCTGGTGCGCCACCAAGCGCGCCGCCGACGGGCTCATCGTGGCCCGCACCGGCGAAGAACCGGCCAAGTCGCCCATCACCACGCAAGAACTGCGCCGCCTGGCCCGCCTCGACGATGGCGTCAGCCGGTTGACCGGCCACTATCACACCGCCCGGGACGTTCTGCACGGCGACTGCTTCTACCTGGGTCTCTGCGAGCGAGCCGACATCAGGACACTCCTTGGCGAGACCAGCGACTACATCCGCGAAGCCGAGCGCCTCGCCGCAACCTAGTCGCCCTCCAGCGGC
>VYCW01000003.1:16149-25949 GCA_009843735.1 Acidimicrobiaceae bacterium
CGACTACATCCGCGAAGCCGAGCGCCTCGCCGCAACCTAGTCGCCCTCCAGCGGCCGTACGGCGGCTTGTTCGGCTAGGAGGAACTTGCGGATCTTGCCGACGCTGGTGCGGGGCAGCTCATCGATCAGGGTGATGGCGACCGGGCGCTTGGCCTTGGCAAGCCGCTGGTCGCACCAGGCGTTCAACTCGTCGAGAGGGGGCGGGGCCGACGGGTCGGCCGCGACCACGAAGGCCACCGGCACCTCGTCGCGGATCTCGTCGGGACGGCCCACCACCGCGGCCTCCAGCACCGACGGGTGCTCGGCCAGCGTGGACTCGACCTCGACGATCGAGACGTTCTCGCCGGAGACCTTCAGCACGTCGGAGCGCCGCCCGTCGAAGTAGTGACGGCCCGTCTCGTCGCGCACCGCCCGGTCACCGGTCAGGAACCAGCCGTTCCGGAAGCTGGCCTCGGTGATGTCGGGCGCGTCGAGGTAGCCGGCGAACAGGGTGATGCCGGGCTCGCCGCCCACGACCACCTCGCCCACCACGCCGGGCTCGACTGACGCTCCGGACTCGTCCTGTACATCCACCGAGCAGCCCGGCGAGACCCGGCCCATGGAGGCGTGGTGGGGGTCGGCCGCCTCGTCGGTCAGGACCGCAGGGATGGTCTCGGTCATGCCGTATAGCTGGCGGGGCCGGCAGCCGAACCACTGCGCCACCGTGGAGTACTGGTCGGCGGAGATGTTCTGCGCGTACCAGCAGTGGCGCAGCCGCGCCCCGGCGGCGGGTCCGCCGCGGGCCAGGATCATGCGGATCGGCGCGGCGAAGAGGCTGGCGCAAGTGGCCGAATGGCGGGCGGCGGCCGGCAGGAAGCCCGACGCCGAGAAGGCCGGCATCAGAGCCACGCTGGCACCGGTCCAGATGGCCGAAGCGAACGAGTAGTACTGCGCGTTGGCGTGGAACAGGGGAAGCACCACGAGCTGGCGGTCGTCGGGGGCCAGCCCCGCGGCCTCAGCCATAACCTTGCCCGCGAAGGCGTAGTTGGCCTGGGTCACCTCCACGCCCTTGGGCCGGCCGGTGGTTCCGGAGGTGAACATCACCGCGGCCCGGGTGCGCCGGCCCGGTACCGGCCACTGCGATGCGACCAGGGGTGCCGCGTCGAACAGGGCCAGCGCGGTGTCGGCCTCGTCGATCTCGATCACGGGCAGATCCGGACGTCCCGCTTCGGCGGCCGCGGCCCGGTAGGTGCCGGCCCGGGCGCCGGCGCACAGGCCGACCGCGGGGCGGGTGCGCTCGATGTGACCGGCCAGCTCGGGGGTGCGGCCCATGGGGTCCGACGGGACGATCCACGCGCCGAGACGGGCGGCGGCCAGCCACACCGCGATGAAGGTCGGCGAGTTGGTCAGGGCCAGGTGGACCGCGGCGCCGGGCTCGGCTCCGAGCGCGACCAGGGTCCCCGCCACCCGGTCCACCACCTGGTCGAAGTCCCCGTAGCACCACTCGGCGACATCGGTGCCGGGGGTCTCGAAGACCAGGAACGTCTCGTCGGCCCGGCCGGCCACGGCCCGGTCCCATACCGCCGCGAACGGCACCGGTTGAGCCCAGGCAGTCACCGGATGGCCGGAGATCCCCGATCCTCGCCGTCGCCCGAGACGGCCGGCTCGCCGTACCCGCCCCCGCCGGGCAGCTCCAGGCGCACGCTGTCGCCGGGCTGGAGGGTGATGCGGGTCTGGGTGGTGACCGGCTCGCCGTTCACCTGGAACGATCCGGAGGCGCCCGGCTCGCCCCCGAAGATGCCCTGGGGAGGCTCAGTCAGGCGGCTGGTGACCGCGTTGAGCTGCCAGGGCCGGGCCGTGTCCACCTCGAACTCGATCACCTGGCCCAGGCCTCCGGGCTGCGCGCCCGCCCCTCCCGAGCCGGGCCGCAGTGCCTTCCGCAGGAAGCGCACCGGAGCGGAGGCCTCGACCACCTCGATGGGCACGGCCGACACACCGGTGGGATAGGAGCAGGCGTCGAGTCCGGGCTTCGAGGCCCGGGCGCCGACCCCGCCCGCGTAGGTGAACATGGCGGTGATGAACGGGGATCCGTCTTCGTGGTGGCCGTTGATCTGCATCGTCCACACCGCGCCGGCGCCCTCGGCCATGGCCCCGTCGGGCCTCACCTGGGCCAGCGCCTTGAGCAGCGCGTTGGGCAGGAACATGCCGACCACGTGGCGAGCCGTGCCCGGCTGCGGGGGCACCGCGTGCACGACCGACCCCTCCGGCGCCCTCATCTTGATGGGGGCCAGACTGCCGTGGTTGTTGGGGATGTCGGGATTGAGCACCGAGCGCACGGTGAACGTGGTGTAGGCGTGGGTGTAGTTGCGGACCACGTTGATGCCCCACGGGCTGGCGTCGCTGGAGCCCTCGTAGTCGACGATGATCTCCCCCGCGCCGGGATCCACCGTCATGGAGCACACGATGTCGACGGTGCTCCCGTCGGCCAGGTCCAGGATGGCCGACGCGTCGTGGGTGCCCGCTTCGAGCTCGCGGATGGTGGCCCTGGTGGCCGCCTCGGACCGCTCGATGATCTCGTCGGCCAGGTCCTCGATGTCGTCAAGTCCGTGGGTGTCGCACAACGTGGTCAGCCGCTGGGCCCCCACCTCCCCCGACGCCATCTGGGCATGCAAGTCCCCGGCCATATGGTCGGGCTGGCGGACATTGGAGAGGATGAACTTCCAGACGTCACCGTTGCGCTCCGAGCCGCCGGAACCGTCGCCCGCCATCAGCTTGCAGATCGGGATCCACAGCCCCTCCTCGAAGCAGTCCCTCCCGCCGGCGCCGATGCCGTAGCCACCCACATCGGTGTGATGGATCGTGGACCCGAACAGGGCGATGAGTCGGGGCTCGGTGCCAGCCGCGGGCGTGCGCCAGGCCGGGACCAGGACGGTCACGTCGAGGAGCTGGCCCGCCGTCTTGTAGGGGTCGTTGGTGATCAGCACGTCGCCGGGCACCAGGCAGTCCACCGGATACTCCTCGAGCATGGCGGCCGCCCCCAGGGCCAGGCTGTTGATGTGGCCCGGGGTGCCGGTGACGGCCTGGGCCACCATCCGGCCCCGGCGGTCGAACACCGCGTTGGCCAGGTCCCCGGCCTCTCGCACGATCGGGCTGAACGCGGCCCGCTGCAGGGCCCGGGCCTGCTCGTTCACGGTGGAGATCAGCGACTGCCACAGGATCTCCAGCTCCACGGGGTCGAAGGTCCGAACCGTGCTCACGAGCTGCTCCTGATCGCTACCAGGCTGCCGTCGGGCGCCACTTCGGTCCGCCAGCCGGAGCGGATGACCGTGGTGGTCTCTCGCTCCTCCACGATGGCCGGCCCCTCGAACGCCGCTCCCACACCGAGATCCTGCCTCCGGTACACCGGCACCACAAGCGGATCGGCCCCCCGCTGGAGGACCGCGGGCCGGTGCGATACCGGCTCCGCCTTCCCGCCCGCCACTCCGGCCACCACTTGGGGCGTCACCGCGGCCTCGGCCGCGTAGGCCGAGAGCCGCCACGTCACCGCCTCTATCTCCACGTCGGGAATGGTCATCCCGTAGATCCGCCGGTACTCGGCCTCGAAGGCCTCCAGGACCTCGGAGTCCGAGGCGGGCCACGACTCGCCGGAGCCCAGCCACACCGTGATCTCGTTGCCCTGACCCGAGTACCGGGCGTCCAGGCCGTACCGGAAGCGCACCTCGGCCTCGGGCACACCGGCCGCTAGCAGCACCCTGCGCCCCTCACCCCGCAACTCGTCCAGCAGCCGGTCCCGCTCGGCACCGTCGACGCTGCCCAGCAGCCGCGGCATCGAGCGAGCCAGATCGATCCGCACCGGCGACACCAGCGTCCCGAACGCCGACAGCACGCTCGCGTTCGGCGGGAAGACGATCCTGTCGCTCTCCAGGAGGTCGGCGACACCGCAGGCATGCACCGGGCCGGCGCCGCCGAAGGCCAGGATCGTGACCCCGCGCAGGTCGACGCCCTGCTCGACGCCGTGCATCCGGGCTGCGGCGGCCATGTTCTGGTCCACCACTTCGGAGATCCCGGCCGCGGTGTCCATCACCGGCAGGCCGAGCCCGCCCGCGGTGGCGGCCACCGCCGCGGTGGCCGCGTCACCGTCGAGGGGCATGTCGCCCCCCAAGAACGCGTCCGGGTCGAGCAGGCCCAGCACCACGTCGGCGTCGGTCACTGCGGCTGTCGTGCCGCCGCGGCCGTAGGACGCGGGTCCGGGATCGGCGCCCGCAGACTCCGGGCCCACCTTCAGCAGACCGAACCGGTCGAGCCGGGCCAGCGAGCCACCGCCCGCACCGATCTCGACGAGATCGACCGACGGCACCGACACCGGGAACCCGGACCCCTTCTTGAACCGATAGATCCTGGCCACCTCGAAGGTGTTGGTGAGGGCCGGCTCGCGATCCTCGATCAGGCAGGCCTTGGCGGTGGTGCCGCCCATGTCGAAGCAGAGCAGGCGCTCCGACCCGAGCCGGTCGGCATACCACTTGCCGGCCAGCGCGCCCGCCGCCGGTCCTGACTCCACCAGCCGGATCGGGCCCCGGGCGGCGTCGTCGGCCGACACCACGCCGCCGTTGGACAGCATCATCAGCACCGACCCGCCGAACCCCTCGGCCGAGAGCCACTTCTGCAGTTCGTCCAGGTAGGGGCCGATGACCGGCATGGTCGCGGCGTTGCAGGCCGCGGTGATCATCCGGGGGTACTCGCGGATCTGCGGCGATATCTCCGCGGAGATGCACACCGGAACACCCAGGTCCCGTTGCAGACGCGACGCCACCGCCTGCTCGTTGGCCGGATTCACGTAGGAGTTGAGGAGGCACACCGCCACCGACTCCACCCGGGCCGCCGCGAGCTCCGCGCAGAGGCGGTCGAGAGCCGCGGCCGCAGGTTCGGCCAGCACCTCGCCCGTCGCCGCAGTCCGCTCGTCGATCTCGAACGTCAGATCCCGGCCGATGGGGGGATCCGGGAACTCGATCTGCAGGTCGTACATGTCATAGCGATGCTCGTCGCGGATAAGCAGCGTGTCGCCGAAGCCGGTCGTCGTGACCAGCCCGGCACGGCCGGTGTGTCCGGTGATGAGCGAGTTGGTGATCAGGGTGGTGGCATGCACGATGGGCGCGGTTATGTCCGGTGGTGCCACGCCGGCCTTGGCCAGCAGCGCGGTCACCCCGGCGCGCACGCCTTCGAGGGGCGCCTCAGGGGTAGTGAGCGTCTTGTCCACCACGACCCGACCCGACTCGGCGTCGAGCAGCACGACGTCGGTGAAGGTCCCCCCGATGTCGACAGCCAGCCGCCAGTCGGCCATGGGTAGCGGATCTCAGCCGGTGGTGGCCAGGTCGGTCCGGGGCGGCGCGAACACGTCAAGAATCCAGCACTCCCCGTACGTGTCGTCCCCGATGAATACCGAGTCGCCGTGCCACACCGAGCGGGGCGCCAGGTACGAGTCCCCCTCGCTGAGCACGATGCGTTCGTCGTTGGCGCCCTCGGGGCCGATGCGGAAGTCGAGCTTGCCCTTCATGATGATGCCGAGCTGCTCGTTCTCGGTGTGGTTGTGGAGCACCGATCCAACCGCGCCTCCGGCGATGCGCCAGAAGCAGAACTGCAGATGCTCACCGGTGATCACCCGGTGCCTGAAGCCGGGACGGGCCGTCTCGACGAAGGCGTCGTCGTCAAGAAAGTAGCAATACGGGTTGGCTAGTCCCCCGGCGATGCTCATGGGAGTGTTGCTCCTTCGTGTGCGCTCAGCCGAGCGCTGCGAACCGCGCCCTGTCGGCATCGAGGTCGAGGGGGCGGATGATGGCCTGATGCTCCTCGTCTCCCCAGTGCTGCGGGGGCACCAGCCACATCACCTCGAACTCCAGGCCGTCGGGGTCCTTGGCGTACAGGCTCTTGTTGGGTCCGTGGTCGCTCTGGCCCACCAGCGCCCCGGCCGCGGTCAGCCGCTCGCGCATCTCGACCAACTCATCGAGACTGCCGACCTCCCAAGCGATGTGGTAGAGCCCGACCGTGCTGCGACCGGCCTGGGAGGCACCCGCCTCCTCGCCGATCGAGAAGAAGACGATGTCGTGGTGGTTCTCCGAGAGCGGGGCCCGCATGAAGACGTAGGCGCCGGGACCGTCGATCACGGTGGTGAAGCCGAGCACGTCCGCGTAGAACTTCTGGTGACGGCGGGCGTCGCGCACGTACAGAACGGCGTGGTTCATTCCTGAGATCATCGTTGCGCGCCCCTCGGAGCCGGAGCCATGGACCACCTTCGACGATACGGCCGGCCGGTCTGCACGGCAAAGCCCGGCTCGGGCTGTTGCGGGGTCAGGCGATATGGCGCGCCGGGCACCAGTTGAACTCGCTGAGGACCAGCCCGTGCGCCACCGGCCTGAAGGTTGTGATGGAGGCGAGGCTCACTCGCAGGCGCATGATCATCTCAGCGCCGCCGCCGAGCAGCCACACGGTCGCCGACTTGATGGGGGTGGCGTGGGTCACCACCAGGATGTTGGCCGTCGTGGCCTCCTCGACGAGGTCGGCGACGGCATCGCCGACCCGCTCGTGCAGCGAGGTCATCGACTCGCCCCCCGGCGGCACGTAGGAGACGTCGGAGGCCCACGCCGCGCCGAGCTCGGCCATGACCTCCCCGATGCGGCGGTCGTCGTAGGCGCCAAAATCAATCTCCGTCCACCGGTCATCGACGGTGGTGGGAACGTCATCGAGACCGGCCGCCCGCGCCGTCTGCTGGGTCCGGCGACGGGACGACACAACCACCCGGTCCACCGGCCAACGGTCCCGGAGGGCCTCCCCCACGACTGCAGACTGCTCGAATCCGACCTCGTCGAGAGGCGAGTCGAACTGGCCCTGGAGCCGGGCCTGGGCGTTGTTGGGCGTGCGCCCGTGGCGCAGGAGGATCAGGATTCGCCGATGGTAGACCTCACCGCACCTGGCCGCGGTTCGCCGCTAACTGTCCATTAGTGGCAATAATCGAAGAATGGCATCCATAGCCGACGACGGTGCGGGCGACGAGTCCGTCGAAGGACGCCTGAGCGAGGCTCTGGCTTCACCGGTCACCGCCGCGGAGTTGTGCCGGGTGGTGGGAAGCCGGGTCCGGGAGCTGCGCCAAGCGATGAACATGACTATGTCGACCTTCGCGGCGGAGGCCGACATCTCCCTGGGGATGCTCTCCAAGATCGAGCACGGCCAGAGCGCTCCGAGCCTGTCGACGCTGGTGCGGCTGGCGGCGACGGCGCGTGTGCCCGTCACCGCGCTGTTCAGGGGCCTCGACGAGGAGCACGACCTGGTGATTGTGCGGGCCGGAGAGGGCCACGAGATCCACCACCAGGGGGGTGGTCCGGGGCGGCTCTACCAGGACCTCGGCACGCTGCGAGGCCCCAATCGAGTCATCGAGCCGATGATCACCACCATCACCGAGCCCGGCGGCGTGTTCCCCCTCTACCAGCATCCCGGCGTCGAGTTCCTGCATGTGCTGGAGGGGTCGCTTGACTACGGCTACGGCGGCACCGCCTACCGCCTGAACGCGGGCGACACCATGCAGATCCACGGCGAGGTGGCCCACGGTCCGGTCGAGCTGGTCGAGTTGCCTATACGGTTCATCTCCATCAAGGTGTACCCGGCCACCGAGCCGCGGACCGCGGCGGGAGGATGAGAGCATGGCCGTCGGGACAGCGACCGGGGCGAGACAGTGGGACTGATGATTGCCGTCGGCTGGCTCAGCGAGAGCGGGGGCGCGGCCGCCCAGAGCATCGTGCTTTGGATACTGCTGGTTGCCGCGGTCGGGCTCACCTTCTGGGAGTGCCGGGAACGCGGCTACCGGCCGAGAACCGTGGTGTGGTGGCTGACATTCGTCGCCATCACCCACGTCGTGGGCTACATAATCCTGCGATTCTTCGTGCGCCCGCCCAGCAGGACCTGACCCCGCCGACCGCATAGGACCGCCACGATGTCCGAGGACCAGCCAACCCGTCCGTTCCGCCAACCCGCTCGCCCGAAGCGCACCAAGCTACTCATCGTCGTTGGACTGGTGCTGGCTGCCACTGTGGTCCTCGCCCCACGGGCCTGTGTTGGAGAGAAAATCAGCGAGGAGGAGGCCGTCGCCAATGCGCTGGCTGCGCTTGAGGCCGCGCCCGATGCCTTCGTGCCCACCAAGACCGAGGCCAAGTTGCTGCAACAGGGCTTCCCGGCCGAACTGATGTGGGTGGTTGTGTTCACCGTGCCCGATACCGAAGGTGGGCCTGCGGACTTTCTGCACCATGCGGCCGTCTACGTGAAGGCTGATGACGGCGAGGTGCGCCAAGTCAGGATCACCAGGCCTAGCGGGGGCTAGCCGGGTCCTGTCTCGTCCGGAGGACACCCGAGCGGGCCCCGACAGGACTGCGCGCCGGGGCTGTGCTATTGTGCCGGAGTCCGGCCGACCGGTCGGAGCGGACAAGAAGAATTGGGGGTGAGTCAGTGATACTCGCTCAAGTTGCCTATGAAACGAGCAACTCGATCGAAGTGTTCTCGGAGGCTTACTACTTCTTTACCGTCGCCATCATGTGGCTGCTGCACGTGGGGTTCATGACCTACGAAGCCGGCGTCAGCCGCCGCAAGAACGTCATGTCGACGGCGATGAAGAACATCATGACGATCGCGGTTGTTACACCGACGTTCTACTACTTCGGCTGGTACGTGTACTTCTGTATGCAGGAGGGCATCAAGTTCACAGTCTCAGCCGACGGAGCCAAGCCTGCGGGGCTCACGGAGCTCTACTACTGCGGCAGCCAGTACGGCCTGCCGTGGGACGGCTCCGCGGGACCAAACCTCGGCGACAACATCACCGGCGTCTCCTGGGCGGCCTTCGTGCTGTTCTCGTGGACGACGGGATCGATTATGTCCGGCTCGGTGATCGAGCGCATCCGCATCTCGGCCTACCTGTGGCTGACCGCCCTGATGGGCGGCTTGGTCTGGGTCGTCGCTGCGGCTTGGGGATGGAGCTACGGAGGCTGGCTGGGCGTGCACTTCGGCTACCACGACTTCGCGGCTTCGATGGTGGTCCACGGTGTGGCCGGCATCTTCGCCCTGGGCGTGCTGTACAACCTCGGTCCGAGGATCGGGAGGTACGACAGCAACGGCGGCACGAGAGCCTTCCAGCCCCACAACCTGCACCTCACGCTGATGGGGTTGATGATCATCTTCACGGCCTTCTACGCCTTCTACGCGGCGTGCCTTGCCATCACAGCCGACACCACTCCGGGTTGGGCCAACATCTACTTCAACCCGGCCACGCTGTCGGCCATCACCTACACCATCACGATGGGCTTCGCGGGCGGTTTCGCCGGCGGCTACATCTTCTCCAAGGGTGATCCGTTCTGGACCATCTCCGGAGGCCTGGCCGGCGTGGTGGCGGTATCGGCGGGCGCCGACATCTACAGCCCCAACCTGGTGCTGATTCTGGCCTTCTTCTCGGCCGGAGCCTGCTACTACATCGGCGGCTGGCTGGAGAGCAAGGCCCGCGTCGACGACGCCGTCGGCGCAGTGTCAGTCCACGGCTTCATGGGAATGTGGGGCGCGCTGGCCGTTGGCATCTTCGCCGCCGGGTACCCGACGGGCCCCGCCGGTGTGGAGACCAGCTTCCTGGGCCAGCTCGTGGGCGTGACCGCGATCTTCGCGCTGTCCTTCGTGACCGGCTACGTCGCATCGTGGATCCTCAAGAAGCTGAACCTGCTGAGGGTTCCGCCCGAGGTGGAGGTCGAGGGCCTCGACATGGCCGAGTTCGAGACGGACTTCTATCCGGAGTTCGGCCG
>VYCW01000115.1 GCA_009843735.1 Acidimicrobiaceae bacterium
GGATCACCGCGGAGAGCATCAGGTCGAGCAGGAAGAACTGGCGGGCCTTGAAGATCGTGAAGCCCAGGCCGGCACTGGAGCCGAGCAGCTCGGCGGCGACCAGCGTCCCCCAGCAGACTCCGATCGCCACCCGCAGGCCGGTGAAGATCTCAGGCAGCGCGTTGGGCAGGATCACATGGCGCAGCACTTGGACCTTGGAGGCTCCCAGCGAGTACGCGGCGTGGACCTTGGTGGTGTTGACGGCCAGCACCCCGGAGCGGGCCGCGATCACCATGATCCAGATCGCCGCGAACAGCAGCAGGTTGACCTTGCCTTCCTCGCCGATGCCGAACCACACGATGAACAGCGGTATCAGCGCCAGCGGCGGGATGGGCCGCAGGAGCTCCACCACCGGGTCGAAGATCCCCCTCCAGCGGTTGGACAGGCCCATCGCCAGCCCAATGGGCACGCCGATGGCCACCCCCCAGAAGAGTCCCTTGGCCAGGCGGCTGAAACTCAGCCAGAGGTGCTCCCACATGGTGAAGCCGCTGTAGCCGTCGCGTGCGAATCCCCAGGCCGCCTCCAGCACCTGCAAGGGGCTCGGAAGCGTCCGCTCGTTCAGCCACTGGGTGTAGGAGCACTCCGGCAGGTCAGCGGGGAACGCGGTGGGATCCTCGGCGGCTGCGTCGCAGTCACGGAGCAGGGCGCGCTGTTCGTAGCTCTCGTCAGCGGACAGTCCGGCCCGCACCTCCTCCGCGTAGTCGTACCACTCCTGCGGCAGGCCCCACACCTTGGTGGCGATGTACCAGAGCGCCACGACCGCCACGACGCTGATGATCGTCCAATGCAGGGCGCCGCTGACCTCGGCGGCGTCCCCGAAGGTGACCGTCTTGCGGGTGCCCGTGCCGGACCGGCGGAACAGCCAGTTGAACGGCCAGTTGACGGGGCGGTTCTGCTGATCGATGTTCTCCTCGAGGGCGTGGCCGCCCGGACCCTCCACCATCAGTTCTCTCCTCCCGTTCCCATGATCTGTTCCTCCATGGCCCAGATCATCCCGAGTATCTCCTCCCGCACCCGGACGAACTCGGGCGACGTCTTCAGCTCGCGGGCGTCCGCGGTCAGCGCCTGCCTGGCGAACGGCAGGTCGTAGACCTTCTCGATCCGGCCCGGCCGCGGCGCCATCACGAACAGCTGGTCGCCGAGATACAGCGCCTCCTCAACGCTGTGGGTGACCAGCACGATGGTCTTGCCCGTCTCGTTCCAGAGGTCCAGCACCAGGCGCTGCATCTTCTCGCGGGTGAGCGCGTCGAGGGCGCCCAGCGGCTCGTCCATCAGGATGAGCTTGGGATCGTTGGCCAGGCACCGCGCCAGCGCCACCCGCTGCTGCATCCCGCCGGACAGCTCGTACACCGCCTTCTCGCCGAAGTCCTGCAGGCCGACGATGCGCAGCAGGTCCTGGACCTCCTCGCGCGACGCCGGCCGGGAGCGACCGTTCATGCGGGCTCCGAAGCCCACGTTGTCGTTGACCGACAGCCACTCGAACAGGGCCCCGCGCTGGAAGACCATCCCCCGGTCCTGGCCGGGCCCGGTTATCGGCTCGCTGCCCAGCTTCACCTCGCCGGAAGTGGGCGCCAGGAAGCCGGCGACGATGTTCAGCAGCGTGGTCTTACCGCAGCCCGACGGGCCGAGCAGCGAGAGCAGGCGACCCGGCTCCAGGGTGAACGACACATCCTTGAGGGCCTCGACGCTGCCGCCGTCGGGCAGTTCGTAGACCATGCCGAGCTTATTGACGATGAGGGCGCTCTCGGTGCGCGACTCGGCCTTGGCGGCCACGCTCGACTTGTCGAAGCGCACCTCGGGTCGGGCCAGCATGAACCACGCCCGAGCCATGATGAACACGGCCAGCAGCAGACCCATGTAGGGGATGGACGAGTCTTCGCGCTGCAGGAAGGCGAGGATCACTGCGAGCACGGAGCTCACCGCCAGCGCGAGCCACACGTACCGGGCCAGCCCGGCCTGACGCTCCTCGGAGGCCCGCCGGTAGACGACGAGCAGGCTCATCAGCGCGGCGCCGGCCAACAGGGCCACGATGGGCCGCCACGGGAACCCGGCGCCGTCGTTGTAGGCCCGGTTGGCGTCCTCGGTGACCTGGAGGAACCCCGTGACGACGCTGGGGTGCTCAGCCGCGAAGTCGCCGGTGGTGGAGATGATGTCGAAGACGCGGATGCCGATGGCCTCCTGCTCCGCTCCGGTCATCAGCAGGTTGCCTCCGTTGGCGAGCATCCTGTTGACCGCGCCGCCGAACGCGCACGCCATGACCACGTCGCCGGACTCCAGCGCAGCCACCGCCGCCGGGCCGCCCTCGGACTGGACCAACTCCACGGTGGAGGCGTCCACCCCGAGATGCTCCAGCATCTTCAACAACTTGAAGTGGGTCACATTGCCCAGCGGCGTGTAGATGCTCTGGCCGGCCAGTGTCGTGGCCGCGTTCTCAGCCGTGATACCCAGGCCTCGCCCGGCCACGCAGTTGTCGGCATCGGCGTAGCTGACGGCCACGCCCACCAGCAGTAAGTCGGAGCCGCCGGTCACGAAGTTCGCGAACGGCGTCAGACCCTGCGAATAGGCGATGTCGACCTCGCCGGACTCCATGGCGTCGGCCATCTCGACGCCCGACGCCAAGGGGATCCAGTTCACCGTCAGGCCCAGAGCCTCGTCGTAGGTCTTCTCGACTTGCGCCACCTGATTGGCGGTCGGCCACTCCGAGAAGTAGGCCACATTCAGCTCCTGGAGGCCGCCGGTGTCCACCGCGGCCGCCGAGCCGCCGTCGCCGCGGCCCTTCACCCGTTCGAGGAAGCTGGTGTCGACGAAGGAGCCGTAGCTGGCCAGTGCGGCCTCGATCTCGCCCTGGGCCACGAAGAAGTCCATCTGCTCCTTCATGGCCGACTGGACCGTGCCCCCCAGCCACGCATCGGACAGCTGCACCTCCTTCTCGGGGAAGCTGAACGCGTCCAGCAGCGGGACGGCCGCGTCGCGGTCCATGTCCGCGGCCCCGGCGATGGTGCCGATATAGGGGTTTCCGGTGTCCCGGAAGGCCAGCACGACCGCGCCGATGAGCAGCGCGGCTGCAAGGAGCTGGCCGATGAGGATGATCCCGTCCCGGGGCTGCGCAGCCCGGTCGGCCGACAGGAACTTCCGTGTCGGCGTGAAGATCAGGTCGAGCACCATCAGCAGGGCCGCTACCGCGGACACGACCAGGAGGACTATCGAGACCCAGTACGCACCACGGGCGACGACGTAGGTGATGCCGCCGTAGATGTCGGCCAGGCCTTGAACGATTGAATCCATCGAGTCCCCCCTTGTTGCTGCGGCACCGGATCCACCGGCCCGCAGCCGGGCTTTGTGAGTTCCGTTCTAGTTGAGGCGATGGGCGGGCGCCGCAAGCCGGCCGCGCCCGCCCATCGCTGCGTGATGTGTCAGTTGACCTGCTCGAGGAAGCTGGTGTCGACGAAGGAGTCGTAACTGGCCAGTGCGGCCTCGATCTCGCCCTGGGCCACGAAGAAGTCCATCTGGTCCTTCATGA
>VYCW01000013.1 GCA_009843735.1 Acidimicrobiaceae bacterium
CGTCCGGGGGAGCGGGCGACTCGGCCGCCGCATCGGGCCGAGCCTCAGCGGTGACCGCGGGCTGCGCCTCCGCGGGCAGGCTGGGGCGGGCGGCTGCGGGCGCAGCGGTCTCGGCCTGTGCCTCGGCTGCCTGTCCCTCGGCGATCTGTGCCTCGGCGGGCGGCGTCGCAGTTGCCTCAGCCTCGGCGGACTGGGTGGAGCGTCCCAGTCTCAGGAGCCAGGCGTGGGTCTGCTGGGCCCACTGCTTCATCTCGGTCGCCCAGGCCTGCATCTCGTGGACCCGGCTCTGGGCCTCCTCGACTTCCTTGAGCCGCCTGCGGAGATCAATCTGCTGGCCCACCAGGAAACCGAGGGCACCCCCGAACAGCAGCCCGGGAGGCCCTGAGACCAGGGCGCCCAGACCTGCGCCGATCACGGCGAGCAGCGCGGTCAGCATTCGGCCCTCATGGCGTTCATGGCGCGGGCTCGGCCAGGGTCTTGATCTCCAGGAACTCCTCGAAGCCGGCCACGCCCATCTCCCGGCCGATCCCCGACTGCTTGTAGCCCCCGAACGGGGCGTCGGGGCCGTAGTACACGCCGCCGTTCACGCTGACGGTGCCGGTGCGGATGCGTCGGGCCACCGCCCGGGCCCGCTCGGCGTCGGCGCTGGCCACCGCCCCCGACAGGCCGAACTCGGAATTGTTGGCGATGCGCACCGCCTCGTCATCGCCGCCGTCGTAGGCGATGACCGACAGCACCGGGCCGAACACCTCCTGCTGGGCGATGGTGTCGTCCTCGCCCACCCCGGTGAGCACCGTGGGCTCGTAGTAGTAGCCGCGGGGCAGGTGCTCGGGCCGGCGCCCGCCCCGCACCACCGTCGCCCCCTCGGACCGGGCCGTGGCCACCAGGTCCTCCACCTTGGCCCGCTGCTGCTCGCTGATCAGCGGCCCCATCAGGTGTGCCTCGTCGGCCGGGTCGCCGTAGGGCATGCCCTCCAGGGTCGCGCCCACCGCGTCCAACACGGCGTGGTGCATGGCGGCCGGCACCACCAGGCGGGTGGTGATGGCGCAGCCCTGGCCGGCGTGGGTGCACACCATGGCCGCGGCCATCAAGCCCACCGTGGCCACGTCGGCATCGTCGAGCACCACGTAGGCGCTCTTGCCGCCGAGTTCCAGGAACACACGCTTGACGGTGGCCGACGCCGCGGCCATCACCCGCCGCCCCACCGCGGTGGACCCGGTGAAGCTGACCATGTCCACATCCGGATGGGTGGCGAGAGCCTCACCCGCCGCCGCGCCCGACGACGACAGGACGTTCACCACGCCCGCCGGAATGTCGGTGCGCTGGGCGATCAGCCGGCCCAGCGCCAGAGCCGACCACGGCGTGTCGGGCGCCCCCTTGAGCACCACCGTGCAGCCGGCGGCCAGCGCGGGGGCCAGCTTGGCCAGGTTGATCTGGGTGGGGAAGTTGTAGGGGGTGATGGCGGCCACGACACCGGCCGCCTCCCGCTCGATCCAGCGCCGGTGCGAGCCGTACACCGACTGGGCCACGCCCAGGTCCTCGGTCCAGTCGTATGAGTCGAGCAGGTCGGCGTGCCAGCGCACCATCTCGACCGGGGCTTCCAGCTGCGGCCCGCCCCGGGTGAGCAGGACCGGTGCGCCCGCCTCGGCCACCGTTATGGACCGCATCTCCTCCACGCGGAAGGTGAGCGCCTCGTGCAGCTGGCGCAGGCAGTGCGACCGGAAGGCATGGTCGCGGGACCAGTCGGTCGTGTCGAAGGCGCGGCGGGCAGCGGCCACCGCCGCCGCGGCGTCTCCGGGACCGGCGTCGGCGGCCGTGCCCAGCACTTCCTCGGTGGCCGGGTTGATCGTCGGGAAGACGGCCCCGCCGGCGGCGTCCACCAACTCGCCGTCGATCAGCAGCTGCCGCTCATGCCACATGACCTAGACCCTAGAGGCCGGGCGGATGGGTGCCCGAGACCCGAGCTAGGCCGAGGCTCTAGTCGCGGGCTGGCGCCTCCAGCGGGTCGAGATCAAGTGGGGCGGGCAGCGAGTCCAAATCGACGAACAGGCCCGAAGCGGCGCACTTGCCGGCCAGGGCGTCGGCGGCCAGCAGCACCGCGGCCGCCGAGTAGGTGGTGCGCTCCCGGTCGGGGTAGCTCACGTTGGTCGGGAAGGCCCGGCCGGTGAGATAGCTGCCGTCGGGCTCGCGCAGCCTCTGGGCCCACTCGAACAGCGACAGGGCGGCGTCCCGATCGCCGACCGCGAGATAGGCCATGGCGCACTCGCACGTCTCGGCGGTGGTCACCCAGTCCTGGTTGCTGACGCAGCGCACGCCCTCGCCCTCGTGGACGAAGATCCTGCGTCGCGACGCCAGACGGTTCCGGGCCTCGGCCCCCTGCAGCACGCCGGCCAGGACCGGGTAGTACCAGTCCATGGCCCAGCGGTCCTTGGGGGCGAACGCCTCGTGGCCGAAGTGGCGGATGGTGTGCACCAGCCGGGCCAGCGCCAGCTCCCAACTGGGCCGCTCCTCGCCCACCTGACGGGCGGCGGCCAGGCCGCATCGCAGGCTGTGGCTGATGGAGGAGGACCCGGTGAGCAGCGCGAAGGGCCACGGCGTGCCGTCAGCGTGGCGGGCCCACAGGATCTCGCCCCTGGGGGTCTGCAACGCCAGCACGAAGTCGAGCGCCCGCTGCACCACCGGCCACATCTCGGAGAGGAACCCGGCATCACCGAAGCGCAGCCAGTGATGCCAGACACCGGCCGCCACGTAGGCAATCGTGTTGGCGTCGAGCTTGTCCTGGTCGATGCCGTCGGCGGTGTAGTACTGGTGCCAGGATCCGTCCGGTCGCTGGATGCGGGCCAGCCACTCGTAGGCCGCGTCGGCCGCCGCCCGGCGCCCGGCGACGGTCAGGGCCATGGCCGCCTCGACGTGGTTCCAGGGGTCGGCCACGCCGCCCGCGAAGCGGGGGATCATGCCGCTCGACAGCTGGAGAGCTGCGATCGTGTCAGCAGTTCGGTCGGCCTCGGCTCGCGACAGCAGTGCGGCCACCTCCGGCGTGGCCGGCGCAGGCCGGCCAGGCTCACCGGCCCCGGGGGCGCTCCCGTTGGTAGAGCGGCGGCCGAACTGGCGGCGGGGTTCAGGCGGCATGGGCCATGTCCTCGCTCTGGCGGACCGGCGCCGAATCCGACGCGCGGAGCGGCTTGTCCGCGTACACGACCAGGCTCTTGCCCAGCAGCGGGTTGAGCAGCCGCTCCGCCGCCGCGGTGACGAAGGGCCGCTTCACAATGTCCCATTCGAGCAGCCGGTGGTAGGCGCCGACCAGCCGGTGCTCGCTGACCTCCCGGTTCGGCCCCACCGCGCAGCGCAGCCACCAGTAGGGGCTGTGGAGGGCGTGGGCCCGGTGCGAGCCGCCCGGCTGAAGCCCCGCGGTGGTGAGCTTGCGCCTGACGCCGCGCAGCCGGTAGATCCGCACATGGCCGCCGGGCACCGCCGGCGCGTGGTAGTCGCTCGACAACTTCCAGCACACGGTCTCGGCCAGCCACGACGGGATGGTTACCGCCAGCCGGCCTCCCGGGCGCAGGACCCTGGCCAGCTCGGCGAAGGCCGATTCGTCGTCGCTGATGTGCTCCAGCACCTCGGCGGCGATCACCCGGTCGAACGAGTCATCGTCGAAGGGCAGTCCGAGGGCGTTGCCCTGCACGGGGGCGGCCATCACCGACTCGTCCACCTCGCCCGAGGCCACCAGCAGCCGGGCGAGGTCCCGGACCTGCTCGACCTCCGGGCGGGCCAGGTCGCAGGCCACGACCTCGGCCCCCCGCTTGAGTGCCTCGTAGGAGTGCCGGCCGAAGCCGCAGCCCAGGTCCAGAACGCGCTCGCCGGCGCGCACATCGAGCCGGCCGTAGTCGACGGTGAGCATCAGCGGGCCGCCGCCTCGGCCCGCGCCGCGTCCTCCAGAACGGCGCGGTACTGCTCGACCGTCCGCTCGGCGGTGTGGCGCCAGGACCACTGGTTGATGACCCGCCTGCGACCGGCCTCTCCCACCCGGGCCCGGGCATCGGGATCGTCCAGCGCCTCCCGCAGCACCGCAGCCAGCGCCTCAGCGTCGCCGGGCTCGGTCAGGAAGCATGTCTCGCCGTGGGTGCCGGCCACCTCGGGCAGCGCCCCGCCGGTGGTGGCCACCAGCGGCACCCCGCACGACATGGCTTCGATGGCGGGCAGCGAGAAACCCTCGTACAGCGAGGGCACCACGGCCAGCTCCGCTTCGGCGTACAGCTCCACGATCCGGTCGTCGGGCACCCCCGACACGAACGTGACCGCGCCGGCCAGACCCAGTTCGGAGATGGCCCGGCTGGCCGCCGAGTCGGACTTGGCCCTGCCGATGATGGTCAGCTCGAGATGGCGCTCGGTGCGCAGCTTGGCCACCGCCTCAAGCAGGAAGCTCAGCCCCTTCATGGTCACGTCGGCGCTGGCGGTGGTGATCAGCCGCCCCGGCACCCGGGCGACTTCGGGCCTCGGCGAGAACAGCTCGGGATCGACACCGACCGGCACCACGTGGATCCGCTCCGGCGCCACGCCATGGTCCTGGACGATGTCACGCTTGGATGACTCCGACACGGTGAGCACTCTGGGCAGGCGCTTCGCCACCCGGGTCTGCATCTTGGTGAACGCGTACCAGCGGCGCTTTCCGATCTGCTCCCTCAGGGTGCGGGTGTGGGCCAGCTCCAGGCGCCGGTCCACGGTGATCGGATGGTGGATGGTCTCCAGCAGCGGCCAGCCCTGGCGCTGCATGGCCAGGATCCCCCAGCCGAGGGTCTGGTTGTCGTGGACTACGTCGAACTCGCTCCGGCGCCGGAGCAGGTGCCGCCAGGCCCGCAGGCTGAACGCCATCGGCTCGCTGAAGTTGCCGGTCACGAACGACACGTGCTCGGCCACGTCGATCCAGTCCTTCAGCTCCCACGCCCTGGGCTTGCGCATGGGGTGCGGCGGGGCCCAGATGTCGAGCCCCCCCAGCTTCACGAGCGGGACCCTCGGATCGAGCTCGGGGTACGGCGGGCCGCCGAGCACGGTGACGTGGTGACCCAGGTCGGTCAGGGCGGCCGAGAGGCGGCTGATGTACACGCCCTGCCCGCCCACGTGGGGCTTGCCGCGGTACGAGAGCATGGCCACGCGCAGGGGTACGGGCTGGTCCGCTGAGGCGGGCATCGCGCTAGGACTCTCTCCCGGGCTTCAGCGACTTCGCTGGTACGTGCGGCCGACTCACGGTGTGGCGTTGCGTATCCCGCTCTTGTTCGCTGCGCTCACGGGCCGCTCGGGCCACGGCCTCGCTGGGCGCTCGGTGGAAGCTGCTCATCGACTGCGCCTATCCGCTCGGCCTCTGGGATCGTTTGAACACGCGGCCGAGGCCGAGCGCCAGCGAGAGCGTCAGGACCGAGGCTAGAGCCACGGGCCACGCCCCCAGCCGGACCGCGAGCGTATCGCCGTGGCGCAGTTCCACGGTCGTCTGGATGACCCTGCTCTCGGACACCCCGGTCCGCTCGATCACGTTGCCGTCGGGGTCGATGACTGCGGAGAAGCCGGTCGGCGAGGCCTGCACCACCCAGCGGTCGGTCTCGATGGCCCGGAGGCGGCTGGAGGCGATCTGCTGGGACTGGACCACCGTCAGCCAGTAGCTGGAACCGTTGGTGGGATTGAGCACGACCAGGCCCTCGCCGTCGCCCACCCCGCTGCGGGCCCGGTGATCGAAGAAGATCTCCCACGAGATGGACACGGCCAGCGGGCCCAGCGGCGTGTCAACGGTGGCGGGCTCGTCGGAGGGCCCGGCCCGCAGATCGCGGGCTGGCAGCTCTTCGCTGAACCGCTCCGCGGTGGAGCGCAGGGGGACGTACTCGCCGAAGGGGACCCGCTGGACCTTGTCGTAACGGTCGCCCTCAGTGCCGTCGGGAAGGTAGACGAGCGAGTAGTTGAGGTTGGCCTGGCCGTCGGGGCTGCGCTCGAAGAAGCCGGCCAGCAGCACGGTGTCCAGCTCACGGGCCAGGTCCGACAGCCTGGTCCGGGCCTCCCGGTCGGTGAGCAGCGGCTGTTCGCAGCGCGCCGGCGTGACGGCGGAGTCCGGGCTGGGGTGAACGACGTCCTCGGGCCACAGCACCAGGTCCACCGGCACCGACACCTGCTCGGCGGTGGTGTTCAGGTGGCGCTCGAACACGGCCCGCTGCTCGCAGATGTCGGCCCTGGTGTTCTGGGGCCCACCGCCCTGCACCGCGGCCACGGTGATGCGGGCGCCGTCGCCGTCGGTGACCGGCCCGGCGCCGGGGGCGGCCGTTCCGGCGAGCCCGGCAGCCACCAGCACGGCGGCGCCGACCGCCGCGGGTCTCAGGCTCCCGGACAGGATCGCGGCCAGCGTCACCCCTCCCACCGCTGTTAGCGCGGTCAGCAGGAGCGGCCCGCCGATCCGGGCCGTGAAGCCCAGCGGACTGGACACCTGGCCCATCGCCATCGTGGCCAGCGGCACGCCACCGAAGGGCCACGACCAGCGGAGCAGTTCGGCCAGCACCAGCGCGGCGCAGAACGCCGTCCGGCGACGGTTGTCGGGCGGCACCAGCGCGCCGGCCGCCGCGTGCATGGCGGCGAAGCCGATCACCGCCACCGGCCAGCCCACCAGGGTCAGGTCGATCATCCAGACGGTGGCCGGGCCCAGCCAGCTGACACTCACCAGCGCCGACCGCCCGGCCCGCTGCCAGAAGCCGGCGCCGGCCAGCAGTTCGACCCACAGAGCCATGCCGGCGAAGGCCAGCGGCCAGAACCCCCACGGCGGCAGCGACCCGGCCAGCAGCACCCCGGCCAGGACGCCGCGCACCCACGGCGGGCCCAACCTCAGAAGCGACGCGGTCTCACGGCCCGGGTCCCGGCCCTGCTGCGCCTGCGCCGCCACGGTGCTCAGTCTCTCGCCAGTTCGGGGAGTCGGTCGGCGCTCACTCAGCGGGGGATGCCCACGGTTCGTCGCCTCCCGACCCGAACTCGGTCAGTTCGTTGCTGAGCTCGTTGAGTTCCGCGCTGAGTTCGAGGGTGAGCTCGTTCAGCTCGTCGCTGAGCCTGCTCAACTCGCCACCCCGCTCGTCGACGAGCCCCGAGGGCATGAGCCGGTGGACGCCGGAGACGGGGCCGACGCCGCGGATCCGCACGGTCACGTCGCCGATGCAGGTCACCCAGTCGGGCAGGCTGACGATGTCGGTGACGGTGTATATCTCGCCGGCGGGGGCGGCTGCGCACAGCTTCGCGGCCAGGTTCACAGGCTCGCCGACGTAGTCGTCACCCTCGAAGAGCAGGGCCTCGCCGGTGGCCGCGCCCACACGGACCTGCATGCCCCGGCCGGAGAAGTAGTGGATGAGGTGGGCTGCCAGGGACAGCGCGGCGGCGGCGCTGGTCGACACCAGCATCGCGCCGTCGCCCAGCCACTTCGCCACCCTGACGCCTCGCTTGGCCGCGACGCTGCGGGTGATCCTGCGGAAGTCCCCGAGCATCGCCACCGCCTCGTGCGGTCCGTGGGAGCGGGTGTAGGCGGTGAATCCGCACAGGTCGGCGAAGCAGAAGGTGCGGGTGACGCTGAGGTGGCTGTCACCTTCGGGCAGCTCGTCGGGATGGACGGTGACCAGCGGCCGGCTGGCCTCGGCCCACTCGCGCGCCGGTCCGGTGTCGGGCGCGACGAGCGGTGTCAGCACCTGCTCGGCTTCGTCGGGGTCGGGGGTCGGGTTCACGTCTGGTTCGTCTATCACAGCAGGAGCCTCGCCATGGCCGCGGCTGCCTGCTGCCCGCTGCGGATGCACGCCGGCAGTCCCACGCCGCGAAGCGCGGCCCCGGCCGCTGCGAGGCCGGGCGTCTCGCCGGCCAGGCAGGCCTCCACCCTCGCCACCCGGTCCAGATGGCCGGGCCGGTACTGCGGCAGGGACCGCCTCCACGGCCTGAGCCGGGCTTCCAGACAGCCGCTGGTCACGGCGTCGCGGACCACTACGCCTGTCTCAGCGAGCTCGCCTGCGAGCGTGGACACCAGGTCGTCGGGGTCGAGGTCCATCCAGCGCCGGTCGTCGGTGCGCCCGGCCGATACCCGCAGCACGGCCAGGCCGGCACGGGCGTAGTGCTGCCATTTGGATGACGACCACGAGCAGGCCGTGGTCAGCAGGCCCGCGCTGCGGGGCACCAGGAAGCCGCTCGCGTCGAGGGGCCGAGCCAGGTGCTCGGCGGAGACCACGAACGTGGCCAGAGCGACGTCGGCGTACTCGATGTCGCCGAGGATGCCGGCCGCGTCGGGGGCGAGGTGCTCGAGCAGGCGGGCCGACTCCCACGCGGGGCAGGCCGCGATCACCCCGCCGGCGTCGAGGGATCCCCTCGGCGTGGCTACCTTCCAGCGCAGATCGCCACCCGCCCCCGCCGCTGGGGTGACCTGCTGCACCGGGGTGGAGAGCCTCACTGCGTCGCCCAGTTCGGCGGCGAGCGCGTCGACCATGCGGGCGACACCGCCCCGCACGCTCTGGAACACCGGCGACCCAGCGCCGTCGCCGTCGCCGTCCCGGCGGGCTGCGACCCGCTGGAGGGCGGTGCCGAAAGGTCCGCCCCGGCGAGCAGCCTCGTGCAGGGGCGGCGCACACGCCTCGATGCTCATCCGATCGGCTGAGCCTGCGTTGATCCCGCCCAGCAGAGGGTCGACGAGCCGCTCGAACACCTCGTCGCCGACGCGGGGCCGCAGTACCTCGCCCACCGAGGCGTCGCCGGCCAGCGGCTCGGCGTCGCGGGCCAGCCCGCGGCGCAGCGTCGCCGCGCCCGCCTCCGAGACGATCCCGGTGCCCGCCAGCGCGTCCGCCGTCCACGGGACGCCCAGCACCGACCGGTCCGGGAACCGCAGCAGTTCGGCGTCACCGAGCACGTAGGCACCGCTCGAGGCGGGCGTCACCAGCTCGGCGCCGAGCCCGATCCGGCGGCACAGTTCGGCCGCGGCCGGGTCCCGGGCCACGAACCCGTCGGGGCCCGAGTCCACGGTCAGGCCGCTGACGCTCGATTCGTCGATGCTGCCGCCGGGACGGTCACCGGCCTCCAGCACCACCGCGTCGACGCCGTTGCACTTCAGTTCGTATGCCGCGGCCAGACCGGCGATCCCGCCGCCGATCACCGCGACCCGGCCCGTCCCCGCCGCCATCTAGCCGATCACTCCGCCCGCACGTCTCCCTCGTCGTGCACCAGTCGCACCACGCGGGCCAGCACGTCGGGATCGCTGCTCGGCAGGACCCCGTGGCCGAGGTTGAACACGAAGCCCGGATGCCCGCCGTTGGCGGCCAGCACAGCCCGGGCGGCTTCGCAGGCCGCGGCCTCGCCGGCCAGCACCACCGCGGGATCGAGGTTGCCCTGCAATGCCCGGCCCGGACCGACCCGGCGGCGGGCCTCGTCGATAGGCACCCGGAAGTCCACCCCCACCACCTCGGTGCTGCACCCACCCATCTGGTCGAGCAGCTCACCGGTACCCACCCCGAAGTGAATCCGCGGCACTCCCGTGCTGCCCACCGCTTCCAGCACCCGGGCCGAGTGGGGGGCCACCCCGCGGCGGTACTGCTCGGGAGAGAGGGCGCCCGCCCAGCTGTCGAACAGCTGCACCGCGGCCGCTCCCGCCTCCACCTGCGACAGCAGCGAGGCGATGGCGAGGTCGGCGAGGCGATCCATGAGGTCGTGCCACAGCGCCTCATCCCGCAGCATCAGCGCTTTGGTCCGCTCGTGATGGCGGGACGGCCCGCCCTCTACCAGGTAGGACGCCACCGTGAACGGCGCGCCCGCGAAGCCGATAAGGGGCACGTCGAGGACATCGACGGCCCGGCGCACGGTCTCGATCACATACGGCGTGTCGGTTCCGGGGTCCAGGGGGCGCAGGCGGTCGAGGTCGCGCCGGGCCTCGAAGGGGCGCTCCACCACCGGACCCGTGCCGGGCACCACATCCACGCCGAAGCCGGCGGCATGGACCGGCACCACGATGTCGCTGAAGAGGATGGCGGCGTCGACGCCGTAGCGACGCACCGGCTGCACGGTGATCTCCGCGGCCCGGTCGGGGTCGGCGATGGCGTCCAGGATCGAGCCGTCGCCCCGCACGGCTCTGTACTCCGGCAGGGACCGGCCAGCCTGCCGCATGAACCACACCGGCACGCGCCCGTGGGGCTGGCTGCGGCAGGCTCGCACGAAGTCGCTGCCCTCGAACCGTCGGCTGCTCATCGTGTCGATCAAGAGGTGAAGGGCCGGTCAGCCCGCGGCCCGGCGCAGCAAGCCGGCGAAGCGCAGACCGACCCGGTCGGACAGGATGCGGCGGACGGTCCGATCGGCGTCGGCGGCCAACTCGGATCGCCAGACCTGCGCCGGGTGGCCGCGGTCGGCCTCCTCGCCGGCGTGACCGGTGCGGTCGACCTCCGCGTCGCTGCCGGTGTCCACCAACTCCACCCCGTCGGCGTCGGGTTCCACCACTAGCACGGACATGCCTCTACGGCCGAGCCCTTCCACCTCCTCGCGCAGCTTGTCGTCCACCCACTGCCGCCGGGCCGCCCGGAAGGCCCGGCCGTCGGACCAGGCCAGCTCCAACGCCTCCGACCACCAGGCCCGGTCCGATGCCGCCGGCTGGGAGTCGCCCAGCCCCACGGAGTCGCGCGCCTTGGTCCAGGCATCCGACAGCGAGCCCCGGACCGACGACCATCCGGCCGCGCCGCTCATCGGTGACGACACCACCACCAGATCGAAGGCCGGGGGACCCATCAGGTCGGCATTGGTGTAGGAGTGCACGCCGCCGTCGACGTATCGCCTCCCGTCCACGTCGACCGGTTCGAACATCACCGGTACCGCGCAACTGGCCCGCACCGCCTCTGCCGCGGTGGCACCGATGTCGTCGCGCCCGAACACCACTCGCTCGCCGTCCGACAGCCGCACGGCGGTCACCCAGAAAGGCTGGGCGGGCCACGGCTCGGGATGCAGCTCGGCCAGTCGCTGCTGCAGGGCCTCGGTGGTCCGGGTGCCCCTCGGCAGCAGGCCCACGGCCGCATGCAGGGGACGGGTCTGCCAGGGAGGCCACAAGGCCCTCGCGGCGAGGGTGGGCGACTGCGGTCCCTGCTCGTTCCAGTCCCGTTCGCTGCGGCCCTCGCGGTAGGGGGTCACCACCCGGTCGATGATGGCCTGCCCCTCCTCGCTAACCGGCTCGCCGCGGCGATGCGCATAGAGGTCCGCCGGTGGGATGCCGGCCCTCAGGCACAGGCCGGTGATGGCACCGGCCGAGGTCCCCAGGATCAGATCGGCGCTGCGGGCGTCCCAGCCGGTCACCGCCTGCAGCGCCCGGACCACGCCCGCGTGCCACGCCTCCGCCGCCGCGCCGCCCCCGCTGAACACCAGGCCCACCGACAGCGGGGCTGCTTCGATCGGGTCCATGCAGCCGAGGATACGGAGATAAGATCGGCAGTTCCCCCGAATTGCCGGAATCCGCCCGCCAGCGGCCCGCTGCTAGCCGGCAGGGACCGGCCGACAACAGCATCCGCGGTTCAGCCTTGACCAGTCGCCATCCCGATCTAGAAGCCGAGCAGGCCTACTTCGACCTCGCCCACGCCTGCCTCGACACCGCCCGCGAGCGGGCCACCATGGCGACGTCGGTGTTCCGCACCGGCCGGGGCGGCACCACCCAGGCCCGGTTCGAGCGCGAGGCCATGCTCGAGGCGGCCCTGGCCCGGCTGACCCGGCTCGACATCGGCGACCGGTCGCTGGTGTTCGGCCGCATCGATCCGGCCGCCACGGGGGAGCGGTTCTACATCGGGCGCGTCGGGCTGTGGGACGCCGACCACGACCCGATCGTCGTGGACTGGCGGGCGCCGGTGGCCGAGCCCTTCTACCGGGCCACCGGACGGGAGCCGCTCGGCCTTGAGCGCCGGCGGCACTTCGCGTCCCGTGGCAGCACGCTGCTGGGAATCGAGGACGAGTTCTTCGGCGACAAGGCCGCCATCGGCCTCGACATCGCCGACCGGGACTTCGACGGCTCCACCGACGGTGCGACCGTGCCGGCGGACGGCTCGGGTGACGGCCGGCCGGTCTCGGGTGCTCTGATCGCTTCGCTGGAGGAGGCTCGAACCGGCCGCCTCAAGGACGTGGTGGCCACCATCCAGGGTGAGCAGGACCGGGTGATCCGCTCCGAGCTGCCCGGTGTGCTGGTCGTGCAGGGCGGGCCCGGGACCGGCAAGACGGTCGTGGCCCTTCACCGGGCCGCCTATCTCCTCTACACGCACCGGTTCCCCCTGGAGAGCCAGGGTGTGCTGGTGGTGGGCCCGAACCGGCTCTTCCTTGCCTACATCGAGCAGGTGCTGCCCTCCCTGGGCGAGGCGGGCGTGGAGCAGGCCGTGCTCGCCGACCTGCTCAGCCCGGCGGTGCGGGTCGCGGGCCTCGACGACGAGACCGTCGGGAGGGTCAAGGGCGACCCTCGCATGGCCGGCGTGCTGCGGCGAGCGGTGCGCGACCGCCGCCGCCCGCTGCGCCGGGACCTGGTCGTGGGCTTCGAGTTGCAGCGGCTGCGCATCACCGTGGAGCAGTCCGCCGAGATCATCGACGACGTCTCCCGCCGGAGCCGCAAGCACAACGCTGGCCGCCGGCTTGTGGAGGAGGCGTTCTTCGCGGCTCTGGCCGCCAGCGGCCGGCGTGCCGCCGATCCGGCCGAGGTGCGGGATGGCCTCTCGGATGTGATCGAGGTTCGGGAGGCGCTCGAGTGGATGTGGCCGGTGCTCACGCCGGCCCATCTGGTGAACGATCTGTACGGGTCGAGGGCCCTGCTGCGCTCGGCCGGCGCGGGACGCCTCGACGACGGCGAGATCGAGCTGCTGCACCGGCCCCGGCCCGGGCACGCCTCCGAGGTCACGTGGTCCTTCCAGGATGTGCCGGTGCTCGACGAGGCGAGGGCCCTGCTGGGGTACCGGCCCGGTCATCGGGACGAGGACGCGGTGCTGACCTACGGCCACATCGTGGTGGACGAGGCCCAGGACCTGTCCCCGATGGAGCTTCGCATGATCGCCCGGCGCAGCCTCAACGGCTCGATGTCGGTGGTGGGCGACATCGCGCAGGCCACCGGATCCTGGGCCCACGAGGATTGGGAGTCGGTGCTGGAGGGCCTGCCCGACCGGCGACCGCCGCGCCGGGTCGAGCTCACGCTGGGCTACCGGATCCCGGCGCCGGCTATGGAACTGGCCAATCGGGTGCTGCCTCTTGCCGCGCCCGGCGCAGTGCCCCCCCGGACGGTGCGCACCGTCGGCGACGAGCCCCGCGTGGTGTCGTGTGGCGGGGCGGCCGATCAGAACGGCTCCGACGGCTCGGCGGCCTCGCTGGCCGAGACGCTGGCGGAGGTCATCGCCCAGGAGCGGGCCGAGGTGGGCGAGGGAAACGTGGCCGTGATCGTGCCCGACTCGCTCCACGAGGGGCTCCGGGCGGACCTGCGGGACCGTTCGGTGGTGTTCGGCGGCCCGGGCCGCGCCGGTCTCGAGCAGCAGGTGACGCTGGTGCCGGTGCGCCTGGTGAAGGGCCTCGAGGTCGACGCGGCGGTGGTGGTCGAGCCGGCCCGCATAGTGGCCGAGGAGTGCCAGGGCGTGCGGTCGCTGTACGTGGCCCTGACCCGGGCGACCAAGCGGGTGACGGTCGTGCATGCCGAGCCCCTGCCCGACGTCCTGGCCGAGCCCCAAGAGGCCCCGCGAATCGACGGGCAAACGCTCCCATACGGGCGGGGCCGTGGCCCGAGCGGCCCGTGAGCGCAGCGAACAAGAGCGGGAATGACCACTCTGCGCCGCGGCGGACTGCCGATCAATCCGCGCTCGCCCTACGCGGCGGCCTGAGCCTTCGCAGTCAGGACCGCTAGGGTTGACACCGTGAGGATTACCGGCGTTAAGGTATAAGGCATGCTTGATAGCGCTGCGGCGCCGGTCGCCCCAGCGGCCCGATCCTCAAAGGCGGTGCACCCGGAAACGGGGCTGCGACGAGGCCGCTGGATCGTCGCAGACGGAGTCAGCGTTGCCCTCGGGGGATCGCCGGTCCTCCGCAGTGCCACCATCACCGCCGAGGCCGGCCGCACGCTGGCGCTCCTCGGTCCGAGCGGATGCGGCAAGACGACGCTGCTGAGGGTGCTGGCCGGGCTTCAGCGGCTCGACTCGGGCCAGGTCTTTCTCGGGGGCAAGCTTGTGGACGGGCCCGCAGCCCGCCGGAACGGCACACCGGGCCCGAGGACTCATGTGGCCGCCGACAAGCGGGGCGTGGGCATGGTGTTCCAGGACTGGTCGCTGTTCCCGCATCTCACCGTGGCCGCCAATGTCGCCTTCGGCCTGCCCCGCGCCGAGCGTCCCCGCGCCAGGGTGCTGCCCCGGCCGGCCTCGAGCCGCGTGCGGGACCTTCTCGAAATGGTGGGGATCGCCGAGCTGGCCGACCGGCTGCCCGGCTCGCTGTCGGGCGGGCAGCAGCAGCGGGTGGCGCTGGCCCGGGCCCTGGCGCCGCGGCCGACGGTGCTGCTGCTGGACGAGCCCTTCTCCAGCCTCGACACCACCTTGAGAGTGGAGGTCAGGGCAGAGGTGGCCGGGCTGCTGCGAGAGCTGGAGGTCACCTGCGTGTTCGTGACCCACGACCAGGACGAGGCCTTCGTCCTCGGTGACGAGGTGGCCGTCATGCGCGACGGCGAGGTCATCCAGCAGGCCCAACCGGCAGTGCTCTACGAGCGCCCCGCCGACCGGTGGCTGGCCGGCTTCGTGGGCGAGGCCGACACCGTGCCCGGCAGGGCCGAGGGTGACATCGCCTACACCGCTCTGGGGCCCATGAAACTCCAGTCGCCCCTCCACGGAGAAGTGGACGTGCTGTTGCGGCCCGAGGAGTTCGCGCTTACCGAGGGCAGCTCAGGCACCGTCGACCACATCGAGTTCTTCGGCCACGACACCCTGTACTACATCCGCTCAGCCGACGGCAAGGTACTGCGCTGCCGCACCACCGGCGCGCCCCGCTTCGGCATCGGCGCCGACGTCGACCTCTGCCACAGCGGCGAGCGCACCGTGGCCTTCCCCCGCTCCTCCTAGCCGGAGACCTCCGGACCCACTTCGGCTACCAGGTCGGCCAGCATGCGGCGCATCTCCAGCGTGATGCGATCGGCCTTGGAGTGGTACTCGAGCGCCGGGACCAGCGGCACCGCCTTGGTGCCGATGCGCTGAAGCAGCACGCTGTCCTCGGCCGCCACCGCCTGCTGGAAGGCCACCGTGTCGGCGATGGCGTCCGGCTCGTCATCGATGTCGTTGCGGTAGTCGGTGCAGTAGAGCCGGGTGGTGGCCGCATCCACGGGCTGGTGGCAGAAGCTTATGGTCAGCACCATGCCCTCCTCGGGGTAGCCGATGCGCAGGTACACGTGGTGGGGAGCGGTGAACACGAACAGCAACTCCCGCTCCACCACCTTGTAGTCGCCGTCGGCGCCCATCGAGTCGTCCAGGGCCTTGGTGAAGTGGCGGTGGTGGGCGGTGAAGCGCCAGCCGTCGCGTTCCATCTTGTAGTCCCGCACCAGTTTGTCGTCCGGGTCGCCGAACGTGTTGAGGTGCACGAACGGCAAATGGCCCAAATCCAAGAAGTTGTCGGCCATCTGGGCCGCCCCCGCGTTCCAGTCGGACGGGGGCAGGTGGCAGGTGACGAAGCTGGGGTCGTGGTGCTCGGGAACCTCCGGCAGCGGCGCGATGGGGTCTTCGGGCGCCAGCCAAACCAGGTCCAGCGCCTCGGCCACTCCCGCGGCGGCGGTGGCGCAGGCCCGGGCCGGTATGGGCAGGTCGGGATCGACGGCCGGTATCTCCACGCAGGTCCCGTCGGCCGCGAAGCGGAAGCCGTGGTAGGCGCATCGCAGCGTGTCGCCCTCGATGGTCCCCGCGCTGAGCGGCGAGTAGCGGTGCGGGCACGGATCCCTCAGCGCGGCCAGCTCGCCTCCCAGCCGCACCAGGCACCATCGCTCGCCCAGCAGGTCCACGGCCACGGGCTGGTCGCTGCCGACGTCCGCGCTGCGGGCCACCGGATGCCAGCACCGTCGCAGCGCCGGATGCTCGTTGTCGATCCAGGTTGTGCTCCAGTCCGCGTGCATCGTGCTATTCCCCCTTCTCGTCGCCGAATTGGCAGCGCTGAGTGCCCAAATGGGACTCCTGGGCTGCCAATTCCGATTCACCGAAGGCCGGTGTGATCTGGGCCAGGCGCTCCACCGGGGCGGGTTGGGCCATCTCGTAGTCGTGGATCTCCGTCAGCACGCCGACGTAGCGGTCGTAGAAGGCCTGGCGTTCGGGCAGGTTCTCGTGGAGACGCCGCTGCAGGTCGCGGGACCTTGCGGCCATGGCGTCTTCGTCCAAGCGGGTTGATCTGCCCTCGGACACCACCGGTTCGCCGTCGACGATCACGGTGTGCACCGACTCTCCGTGCTCGGCCAAGACCAGGCTCGTCACCAAGCCCTCGGCGTGCACCGGCACATGCCGCTCCGTGTCCAGCAGCACTATGTCGGCCGCGCTTCCCGGTTGCAGTGAGCCCAGCTGTTGGCCCAGCGCGGCGGCCCCGCCTTCAAGGCACATCCTCCAGATCGCGGGGGCCTGCGGCCAGCGCAGGTGGGATCCGTGCAGGGTCTGCATCAGCGTGGCGAACTTCATGGCCTCGAACATGTTCTGGTTGTCGTTGGACGCCGCGCCGTCGGCGCCCAGCGCCACGCTCACGCCGCCCTCCAGCAGGTCGGCCACCGGCAGGATCCCGGAGCCGCATCGCAGGTTCGACACCGGGTTGTGCACGATCGTGGCCCCGCATCGCCGCACCGTGGCGAACTCGTCGGGATCCATCCACACGCAATGGGCCAGGCTCGAACCGGGGTACAGCATCCCCAGATCCTCCAGGTACGACACGCTGGATTCCCCGTAGCGCTCGAGGTTCGCGGCGATCTGGGTCTTGGTCTCGAGCACATGGGTGTGAAACCCCCCGCCGCGCTCGCGGGCCAGGCCGGCCAGGCCGTCCATCAGCTCGTGGCTGCAGCGCTGGGGCGCCGAGGGTCCCACCATCGGGGTCAGCCGGGAGTGGGCGCCCTGCCAGCGGTCGAAGAACCCGGTCATGGACTCGACCAGCCCCTGCGGGTCGAACGGGTCGCCGAGCGGATCCGGCTTCGGCTGGGACGCGCCTGCGAACGACATCGTGTCGAAGATGTCGAGATCGCCGATCATGGGCGCCAGGCCGGCCCGCATCCCGGCGTCGGCGTAGGCGCTCATGATGGCCTCCGAGTAGTCCTCGAAGTCCCACGGCGGAACCCAGCCGTGGTCGAGCACCGCAGTGCAACCCGATTCGAGCATCTCCAGCGCGCCGGCCATGGCCAGCGTGTAGCGGTCGTCGGCGGTGATCGGGATCTTCCCGAACACTGCCCACATGAGCCACAGGTCAAGCGGAAGGTTGGGGGTCGTTCCCCGGTCGAGGTTCTGGCCCGAGTGGGTGTGGGCGTTGATCAGGCCCGGCGTGGCCACCATGCCCTCCGCCTCCACCACTTGCGCCGACCCCGGGCGCAGCCCCGGGCCGACCTCGGTGATGGTGCCGCCGGTGGCCCGGATGTCGGCCACCCGCAGGGGGCCGCCGGGGTCGAGGATGGTCGCGCCGCGAACCAGCAGCTCGGAGGTGCTGCTCATGGCTGCGGGTCCATCACAGGTAGTCGACGTTGGTGCCGAGCTGCACGTAGCGGCGGGGCGCCATCTCGGCGATCATGCGGGCGCCCAGCGCCTCGGCCTCGTCCAGGAGTTCCTCCTCGTCGATGGTGAGCAGCCGGCCCTCGTGCATCACCAGCTGCCCGGCCACGACGGTGGACTCGGCGTCGGTCCCGACCCCGTACCGCACCAGGGTGGCCACCGGGTCCGTCGACGGGGTGAGCCGCACGTTGTTGGCGTCGATAACGCAGATGTCGGCCGCCTTGCCCGCCTCCAGCGACCCGATCTCGTCGTCCCACAGCAGCAGCCTGGCCGCGTCGATGGTGCCCATCTCGAAGGCGTCGTTGCAGGAGAACCCGTAGGGGTCGAACAGCGGCATGGCCGCCTGGTTGTGCATGATGTGGGCGATCCGCATCAGCTTCAGCACGTCGTTGATGATGGTGTCGCAGCCCAGCCCGACGGTGATGCCCCGGCCCCGCATCAGCGGCACCCGGGTGACGGCCGACATGATGTCGGTGCACACCACCGGGGCGTGGGCCAGCTTGGCCCCGGCCTCGGCCATCAGGTCGATCTCGCGGTCGGTGGTGAGCATGGCGTGGATGGCCACCAGCCGCTCGGTCAGCGCACCGATGGAGGCCAAGTGCTCCAGGGGCCGGTGCCCGAACAGCGAAACGCTCAGCTCGATCTCCTCGCGGTCGCGGTTGATGTGGGTCATGATCCCGGTGCCCCACTGCTGCACCATCTCGTCGGTGGCCAGGTAGCGCTCGTCCGAGCACGACGGCACGCCCAGGTTGTGCACCCAGGGCCTCAGCCGTCCCTCACCCCGCTCGAACCACTTCTTGAAGAACTCTTCGGTGTAGGCCAGGTCCTCGGCGAGCCTGGCCGGGTCGTCGCGGTACCACGACTTCTCGGTTATCTGCTCGTAGTTGCCGGCCAGCCGCGACTCCCTGTCCCACATGCCCCGGGCCAGCGCGCAGCGGATGCCGGTCTCCATGACGGTCTCGGCGATGGGCTCCTCGTGGGCCAGGGTGCAGGTGGTCTCGGTCATGGTGGTGACGCCGGCCCTGAGGAGCTGGGCGAAGGCCACCTGGGCGCTGACCCGCACGTCGTCGGTGTCCTGGACGTCCTCGGCCGGGATGTAGATGCGGTAGATGTTGGGGAAGTCCTCCACCGTGCTCTCCCGGCAGAGGGCCTGGGCGATGTGGTTGTGGCAGTCGATCAGCCCGGGGATCACGTAGCGCCGTGCCCCGCCGATGCGGCGGGCGTCGGGGTGCCGGGACCTCAACTCGTCGGCCTTGCCCACCGCGGCGATCCGGTCCCCGGCGACGGCCACCGCGCCGTCGCTGATGACCCGCCGGCCGGGGTCCATGGTCACCACGGTTCCCTCGACCAGCATCGTGACCGCCTCCGCGGCGGCCGGGTCGCCCGTCATCTGAGTTGTCTGGCTATCTCCATCCATGGCACTCCTCCGTGGTCATTGTGGTCGACGCCCGCCCCGTCCTCTGCGTCGAGCGCAGCGATGAATCGGGCCAGCTCGGTCTCGTCGACCTGCAGTTTGTGCCCCTCGGCCGGGTACGCGCCGCTGGCCACATCGTCCCTGTACTCCGAGTATGCGGCCACCCGCTCGGCGTGGAGGCGCTGGTACTCCGCCCTGAAGTCGCGGTACTTCTTGGAGTGGCGGGGGTAGTGGCCGGTGTTGGTGCCGAGGATGTCCATGCTGAACAGGTACTGGGCGTCGCAGCCGGCCCCCGACCCCATCGAGATGAGGAACAGCGAGCTCCGCTCAGAGATGGCGGCCGCCACCGGCTCGGGCACGAGTTCGATCTCTGCCGCGAAGGCCCCGGCGTCCTCCAGGGCCCGGGCCTGTCGCCATACCCGCAGAGCGGTCTCGGCCGTTTTGCCGGTGGCCCGGTACCCGCCGTACCAGGTCCGGTGGGTGGGGATGAAGCCGATGTGGCCCACCACCGCCAGCCCCTCGGCCGCCAGCCGGGCCACGGTGTCGAGTCCCGCCGCGCAGTAGACCGCGTCGGCGCCGAGGCGGTAAACGGCCATGCCCATCCGCAGGTACTCGTCGGCGGTGGCATGGACCCCGTAGGCCAGCGCGGCGATGATGAAGGTGGTGGGGGCGGCCTCCCGGACCTCGCGACTCATCATCTCGTCGGGCAGGCACATCATGTCGAGTCCCGCCTCCTCCGCCGCCCGGACCTCATCCAGGGACAGCACGAAGATGTCGGTCAGCTGGCGCTTCCCCTTGCCGGCGATGAGCTCGGCGACGGTGGGCTTGGCCCGTGTCACGCAATGAAGACAATCACAAGACTTTGATACGATCAAACACGCTCCATGCAGGATCCTCTGGACAAGACAGCCCTGGGACGGACCGGCCTCCAGGTGCGACGGCTGGCGATGGGGACCGCCCCTCTGGCCTCGATCTTCTGGGAGAACGACGAGCGCACCGCGGTGCAGGCCGCGACCCGGGCTCTGGAGCGGGGCGTCCGGTTCTTCGACACCGCTCCCTTCTACGGGCTGGGCGAGGCCGAGCAGAGGCTGGGGCGGGCGCTGACGGCAGCCGGTGGCGAACGTCCGGTGATCGCAACCAAGGCCGGTCGCCTGCTGACACGGGAGCCCGACGGATCCGTCGACGTCCACTTCGACTTCGGCCACGACGCGGCCATGCGGTCATTGGAGTCGAGCCTGGAGCGTCTCGCGGTGGACCGGGTTGACATCGTGCACATCCACGACCCGGACGACCACATCGACGAGGCGCTGGAGGGCACCTACCCGGCGCTGGTGGCACTGCGCGAGCAAGGAGTAATTTCCGCGGTGTCGCTGGGCACCAACTCCGTCGCCACGGCAGCCGTCTTCCTCGAGCGAGCCGATCTCGACTGCATGCTGGTGGCGGGCCGCTACACGCTGCTCGACCGGTCCGCCGCGGACCTGATCAACGCCTGCGCCGAGCGGGGGGTCGCCTACCTCGCCGCGGGCGTGTTCAACAGCGGCGTGCTCGCCCGCCCTCGAGCCGGTTCCTGGTTCGACTACGGCCCCGCTTCGGACGAGACCCTCGCCCGGGCCGCGGCCATCGACGCCGCCTGCCGGCGTCATGGCGTGTCCCTGCGGGCCGCCGCGGTGAACTTCCCACTCACCAACCCGTCCGTCGCTTCCGTCATCGTCGGGATGGCCGCGCCGTCCGAAGTGGACGAGAATCTCGACGGGCTGCGTACTCCGCTGCCCGGCGAGCTCTGGTCGGAACTGCAAGGAATGGAGCCGAGAGCATGAGGGAGCGATCCACATGAGAATCGACAGCGTGCGGGCGGTGCTGGCCGGCTACCGCAAGATCGACCCCGACATGGAGCGCAGCTTCGCGCTGGTGCGGGTCGAGACCGACGACGGCACCGTCGGCTGGGGTGAGGCGTCCACCAACTGGGGGCACTCGTATCCCACCGTGTTCCGGGCCGCGGTCGACGACGTGTGCGCCCGGCACCTGGAGGGACGCGACCCGCTGGCCATCCGCGACCGGGTGGCCGACCTGCGGGTGGCCCTCGACGGCTACCTCGGCTGGGAGGGCCTCACCAGCCAGACCGTCGGCGCCGTCGAGATCGCCCTGTGGGACATCCTCGGCAAGGCTCTGGACGCGCCCGTGCACCGGCTGCTGGGCGGCAGCGCCTACGAGATCCCGCTGTACGGCACCGGCACCACGATGTTCGAGCAGAGCGCCCAGTGGCACGCCCACTACTTCGACCAGTGCATGGACCTGGGATTCGCCGGCGTCAAGGTCCGGCTGGGCCGGACCATCGACGGCGACACTGAAGCGGTGGCCACCGTCCGCGAGCACATCGGCGCAGGCAAGCTCATGGGCATCGACTCGTACTGGTTCCACGATCCCGACTCGGCCATCGAGTTGTGCCGCCGCATTGCCCCCTACGGCATCCACTTCTTCGAGGAACCGGTGCCCCAGTACCAGGTCGAGGGCCTGGAGCGGCTCCAGCACAACACGCCCGTACGGGTGGCGGTGGGGGAGAGGGTGTACTCGCCCCGCATATGCGCCGAGCTGGCCCGGCGCGACGCGGCCCGGGTCTTCGAGCCCGACGCCAGCCTGACCGGCGGGATCCCGAGCTGCATGGAGATCGCCGACCTCGCGGCCCGGTCCTCGATCGAGGTCATCCCCCATGTGGGCGGGCCGACGGTGGTGGGGCTGGCCGCCAACCTGCACTGGGCCACCGCGGCCAGGGTGCGGCTGTGCGAGTACGACATCGACCCCCACCAGCCCATGATCACCGACATCGTCGACAATCCCGGCCCCGCGCTGACCGATCTCGGCGGGGGGCACATCACCGCTCCCACCGGGCCCGGCCTCAGTGTGGACGTCGACGAGGAGAAGCTGGCCGCCCACCCCTACCGCGAGTGCGACACCTACGCCGAGCTCTTCCCCGAGCACGAGTCGGGCCGCACTGCCGCCGGCGCCTGACCGGTCACCCCGCAAGTACCCTCCCGCCGATGGCCGCCAGCGCACAGCCCCAGCCCCAGACTCACCGGGACCACGACACCCGGGCGCTCGAGGAGTTGGGCAAGGCCGTGCGCAGCCGCCGCAACCAGCTTGGGCTCACGCTCAGCCAGGTCGCCGACCAGGCCGGTCTGTCGGTGCCCTTCCTGAGCCAGGTCGAGACCAGCTTCGCGGTTCCCAGCCTGAGGTCGCTGTTCGCCATAGCCAGGGTTCTGGAGACCACCCCAGAGCGGCTGCTGGCCGGCCCGGTGTCGGCCGACGTGGTGGTCACCCACGGCGACGAGGGCCAGCGCTACGACATCACCGACGCGCCCCAGACCGCCTTCCGCCGCCAGCTCAGCGGCCTAGAGGAGCCCTTCAGCGCAGCCGAGTACGTGGTGGATCCCGGCTCGCAGCTGGGCGGGTTCTTCGCCTCGGAGGGCCGCGAGATGATCCATGTCACCCAGGGGATGCTGGCGGTCGACCTCGACGACGACGACGGCGGCATCGTCACCCACCGCCTGGCCGCGGGCGACACGATGATCTACTCCACCGCCACCCGCCACCGCTGGCACCACCTCGGCACGGAGACCACCCGCTTCGTCCACGTCTCCGCCCCCGGCTAGCCGGGAGCGGTACGGCCGCGGCCCGGCTCAGGGCTTGATGAGGGGGAAGACCTCGCCGGCCACCAGATCGCCGGTGCTCAGGCCGTGGGGGAGCATCTTCCAGAACACCGCGGCCTGCTCGCCGAGGTCGAGGTAGCGGGTGTCGGGGTGGGCGTAGCGGGTCGACAGCCGCCGGAAGGGCCGGTCGGCCACCTCGCGGACGCCGGTGGAGTGCAGCATCCGTGAGTCGATGGCCACCGCGTCGCCGGCCTTGAGGTCCCAGGTGGTGACCGGGAAGTTCTCGGGGTCGGCGTCCACGTCGGGGACCGGCTCCAGCTCCGAGGCCCCGCCGATGGTCGAGATCGACGACGAGAACTCGATGGGGGCGTAGGTGATGCCGGTGGCGTGGGAGCCCTCCACCACCCGCAGCGAGGCGTCAGCGGCCACGTCGTCGAGGGTCACCCAGACGGTGGCGAAGGGCCGGTCCAGGTTGTAGTAGGGGTGGTCCTGGTGCCAGGGGCTGCGCGACACCGCGCCCGGCTCCGAGCAGAACCACTGGTCCTCGATCAGCACCGCCGCGTCGGCACCGCAAAGCTCGGCGCCCAGCGCGGGCAGACGCGAGGAGTGGGTCGCGTCGCGGATGTCGGGGTCGTCGAACCAGCGGAACAGGTCGCTGTCCACCTTCAGTTCCCCCGGCGGCGACAGCACCCCGTAGAACTGACTGGGACTGGCCTGGCAGCGCTCGATGGCGGCCTGGAGGCGTTCGCACCAGTCGCGATCCAGCAGCCCCGGGATCACAACCGCGCCCCGCTCGGTGAAGGCCGCCCGGCGCTCCGAGCCCGAGGCGAGGGCCGCCTCAGCGTGCACGGGTAGCGGCCGGAGTGGTCATCAGCTTGGCGTAGTGAGCGAGGTAGCGCCGCTGGGGCGCTTCGGATGTGATGGGGCCGTAGATCGTGGCGTCGCCGTCAGCGGCGTCGCTGTCAGGCAGGCCGCGACTCATGTCGATCCACTCCATCTCCGGGATGGACAGGCCCCGCTGGACCCGCTCGAACATGTCCAAGTCGTCGGGAGTGCCGAAGTTCACGAAGTCCTCGTCCACCCGCAGGCGCAGCAGGTCGATCTCGCTGGGAGCGCTCGGCGCCGACGTGAGCCACAGCTGGAGCCTGGTCCGGTCCACGGCGACCGGCTCGATGACCAGCAGCTGGTTGCCGACGAAGAGCAGGTTGGGGAACAGCGACAGGTTGATCATGCTTCCGGTGGCCAGGTCGAGAAGGCTCTCTTCACCCGCGTCGACCAGGGCCGTCTCCAGCGGTTCCCGGAACGGGACTCTTCGCATTGTGGCCCACGGCCCCTGGGGTATTCCCGGCCGCTGGTCCACCACCATGTGGCCGTTGCGGAGCGCCTTGGACACCATCGGGGTTGATCCCGGGTCGCGGGCCAGAACCGTCTCGGTGTCCACCATCTCCCCCAGCGTGTTGTACGACTCGTGGGCGAAGGTGGCGTGCAAACCGTCGGCTGCGTTGTCCCATGAGAGCTTCCAATTGCCAACGAACTCCAGAAGATGCGGCGAGCCCATGACCCCGATGTCGCCGCCGGGATGGCGGTCGACGATTGTGTCGAAGGCCTCGCGGGCCTCGCCCAGCCAGCAGTCGAGCGGCTCGGGCTCGGCGTTGAGGGTGGCGAACACGAAGCCCCGGTAGCTGGCCGTTGCCAGCCGTCCCAGCGACAGCGTGGAGCGGTCCTCCACGGCGTGGTCGGCCGGGAACGGGATGGCCACCAGCTGCCCGTCCGGGGCGAAGGTCCAGCCGTGGTAGGGGCACACGAAACGTTTGGCGCAGCCGCTGGCCTCGGCCGCCAGCACGGTGCCCCGGTGCGTGCAGCGGTTGAGGAGCACGTTCACAGCGCCGTCGCGCGCCCGGGTCATCAACACCGGCCGCAGGCCCAGGGTGGTGGTGCGATAGTCGCCCGGCGCGGGGATCTCGCTCTCGTGGCCCACATAGCACCATGACGCCGCGAACACCCTGGTCATCTCCATCTCGAAGATCGCCGGGTCGGTGTAGATGCGACGGTGCACCCGGTGAGGCTGCACCAGCCCCTCAAAGTCTGCGGTCGCAGTATCGGAGTTGATGACGGTCACGACGGTACCCCTATAACAGGAAGCTCGGGTTGCGGACGCCGGTACCCAGTGCGGGCACGACGAGGATCTTGGTACGACGGTGGAGGTCGTCGCCGACCAACTCGTGGATCTGGTAGCCGGCGAGTGCCTGGTGGCGGCCGTGGCGGTGTTCGTCGATGAGCAGGGTGGATCGGGCTACAAGGCCGTTGGCCGCGGGCCAGGCCTCGATGCTCCCAACTACTCGGGTGGTGCGAGACGGCGGGTGCTGGCCCCAGGCTGACGGCTCGCGGCGCCAGTCGACGCGCTCGGCCAAGCGGCGGCGGTCGTCCAGGAGCAGGGACTGGTCGGTGCCAGGGTGGGCCCGCGCCGACAGCGGGAGCCACAGCACGGCGTCGCTGGTCCAGCCCTCCAGCCAGTCCTCGAAACGGCCGGCGTCCAGCAACCGGGCCTCGTGCAATAGCGCCGGAGCGGCTTCGGCGGTGAGGCCGGGATCGGCCCTGGGCCGGTCGTCCATCCCCACGAGCAGAGCGGCCATCTCGTCGTAACGGGCAAGCACCGCGGCCTGAGCGGCCGACATCTCGGCGCTCGGGCCGTCGGGCGGGCGGGCGGCTGCCACCGTCATCGTGACGTCCCCGGCGCCACGCGCTCAAGGGTTCGGAGTTCGAACGCGGCCACCAACCAGTAGCCGATCACCGCCACCAGGGTTAGCACTGCCACTGACACCCACAGCACGTTGTAGTCGTTGCGGGTGAAGGCGATCACCATCACCGCCCCGATCCCGTCTCCGGTGGCGAGCCACTCGGCCACGGTGGCGCCCAGGATCGAAGTAGGCACCGCGATCCGGGCCGAGGCGAGCAGGGCCGGCACAGCGGTCGGAAGGTAAGCGTTACGTACCTTGGCCGTGGATCCGGCGTCGTAGGACTTGAGCACGTCGAGCACTCCCCCAGGTGTCCTAGTCATGGCCGCGTAGCAGTTGACCAGCGTCGGGAAGAACGACATGACCG
>VYCW01000062.1 GCA_009843735.1 Acidimicrobiaceae bacterium
GGGCACTGCAACCCGGCCGCGCCCGAAGGGCCCGACCGGGTGGCCGGTCACACTACCGTCAACGTCCAGCCCAGGCAACCTCGTCCGCGGGCGAGATGCCGAGCGGTCAGTCCACCACTAGGAGGTGGCGCTGGCGGCGGCCTCGCTGGACCAGCGCATACCGGCCGTCAACCAGGGGGACCTGCTCGGACGGAGACCCCACACGCTGACCGTTCACCCGGATCCCGCCCGACTTGATCGATCGGCGGGCGTCGGAGCGCGACGAGCACACTCCCGACGCGACCAGTGCGTCCACCACCGGTTCGCCGCCCTCAAGGTCCGAGCCCCCCACGACCGTCTCGGGCACGATGCCGCGCACGGCCTCCAGCCGGTCCATCGACAACTCCGAATCCTCGAACAGCACCTCGGCCGCCAGACGCGACTGGCGGGCGGCCGCAGCGCCGTGCACCAGAGTGCAGACCTCGTCGGCCAGGGCCCGCTGGGCCCGGCGCTCATGGGGCGTGTCGCCGTGCTCGGCCATGATCCCAGCCACATCGGCCACCGGCAGAAGTGTGAGTTGCAGCAGCAGCCGCTCGACATCACGGTCATCGGTGTTGACGAGGTACTGGTGCAGCTCGAAGGGCAGCGTCCGGCTGGGGTCGAGCCACACCGTGCCCTCAGCAGTCTTGCCGAACTTCTGGCCGTCGGCCCGGGTCATCAAGGGCCACGTGAGCCCGTGGACTGCCGCTCCGCTGCGGCGGCGGACCAGGTCGATCCCCGCGGTGATGTTGCCCCACTGGTCGGAGCCGCCCACCTGGAGGCGGCAGCCGTACTGCTCGAACTGCCACCAGTAGTCGAAGGCCTGCAACAGCATGTAGCTGAACTCGGTGAAGGAGATGCCCTGTTCGCCGTCCATGCGGCTGCGCACCGAGTCCTTGGCCACCATCTGGTTGACGGTGATGTGCTTGCCGACGTCGCGCAGGAAGTCGAGCAGGGTCACGTCCCGGGTCCAGTCGTAGTTGTTGACGAGACGGGCCGCGCTGTCGCCGGAGAAGTCGAACAGCGACTCGAGCTGGGCCTTGATGCCGGCGACGTTCGCCTGGAGCGTGGCCGCGTCGAGCAGGGTGCGCTCGTCGGAGCGGCCGCTCGGATCGCCCACCATCCCGGTGGCCCCGCCGACCAGTGCCAGCGGGCGGTGGCCGGCCTCCTGGAAGCGGCGCAGCACCAGCACTCCCACGAGGTGCCCGACGTGCAGGCTGTCGGCGCTGGGATCCATGCCGCAGTAGAGGGTGACAGGGCCGGAATCGAGCAGTTCTCGCAAGCCGGCCTCGTCGGTGTGGTCGTGGACCAGCCCGCGGGCGCGCAGGTCGTCGAGCAGGTCAGCCATCGCGGCTCAGCCTACCGACGCGGCATCTGCAGCCGGGAGACACCGGCAGCACCGGTGCCGGCGGCCCCCGGGCGTCGGCTTCTCCGGCCCATAAGCGTCGCTCGGCACCGTCGACAAAGCACAATGAGTCAATGAACCGCCCGATGCTGGCGATCTGAGGCGATGCGCCGTCACGCTGTCGTGATCGCGGTCATCGTGTCGGTGCTGGCCGCGGGCTGCTCGGTCGAGCAGCGCGACATCACCTTCGACGTCGAGAAGCTGACCACCGCGCAGTCGTCGCGCATCTATGACCGCAACGGGGTGCTCATCACCGAGCTGCGGGGCGAGCAGCGCCGCACCGACGTGACCGACATCGCACTCATCCCCGAGGTGGTCCGCAACGCGGTGGTCGCCATCGAGGACGAGCGCTTCTACGAGCACGACGGGGTCGACCTCAAGGCCATCCTGCGGGCGGCCCGCTCCAACGTGACGGCAGGAGGCATCAGCCAGGGTGGCTCCACCATTACCCAGCAATACGTCGGCAACGTGTTCCTCGACCGCTCCGAGCAGACCGTGACCCGCAAGATCGAAGAGTTCTTCATGGCCCGGCGCTTCGAGCAGTTCTTCACCAAGGACTTCATCCTGCTGCGCTACCTGAACTGGGTGTACTTCGGCAACGGCGCCTACGGCATCGAGGCCGCGGCCAGGCAGTACTTCGGCGCCCCCGCCTGCGAGCTGGCCACGACCGCAGCAGAGCGCGACAGCGAGGTTTGCCTGAAGGTGACCGAACTCACCCTGGAGCAGGCCGCGCTGCTGGCCGGGCTGATCCAGCGCCCCAGCGCCTTCGATCCCTACCGCAACCCTCAGGACGCCAGGCGCCGCCGCAACCTGGTGCTGGAGCGGATGCTGGTCAACGGCTTCATCACCAACGACGAGTACGACCGGGCCTACAACGAGCCGATCGTGCTGATCGAGGACATCCCGATCCTCGAGGAGCGCTACCCGGCCGCCCACTTCGTGGAGGACGTCAAGCAGTGGTTCCTCGACAACGACGCCTTCGGACCGACCCGCGAGTACCGCACCCAGCTGCTGTTCGAGGGGGGCCTGGACATCCACACGACGATCGACCTGGGCCTGCAGGTCAGGGCCGAGGCGACGGTGGAGGCGATACTGCCCGACAACGGCATCAATCCCGACGCGGCCGCGACGGTGCTGGGGGTGGGCGGCGCCGAGGACGGCCACGTGCTGGCCATGGTCGGCGGCCGCGACTTCTTCGGCGACGACACCGACGCCAAGTTCAACCTGGCCAGCGGCAAGGGCCGCCAGGCCGGATCGGCCATGAAGCCGGTGGCCCTGGCCACCGCGCTCACCCGGGGCCTCTCGGTGACCAAGACCTACGACGCGCCCGACGAGCTGGAGATCGACCGTCCCGACATCTGCGGCCCGTTGTGGACCATCAGGGGCGGGCTCGGCTCGGAGCCCGAGGCTCCGGTGGAATCAAACCTGATCGAGGGCATGCGTCGCTCGATCAACACGGTGTACGCCCAGCTCATGGTGGACGTGCGTCCGGCCAATTTCGTGACGATGGCCGAGCGGCTCGGCCTCGAGCCGGGGCGGATCGCGCCGGTGTGCGCCGGGGTGCTGGGCACCGAGGATGTCAACACCGTCGAGCTGGCCACCATGTTCTCCACCTTCGCCCGCTCCGGGCGGCAGGCCGACCCGACCATGGTGACCAGCATCATCCAGCCCGACGGAACCGCGCTGTACCGCCACCGCACCGATGACGTGCCGGTGCTCGATCCTTCCGTCGCCAACCAGATCACATGGGTGCTCCAGGGCGTGATCACCTCCGGTACCGGGCACCGGGCCGCCATCGACCGGCCCGCGGCGGGCAAGACCGGCACCGCCCAGAACTACGCCGACGCGACCTTCGTCGGGTACACCCCTCAGCGGGCCGCCGCGGTGTGGGTCGGCTTCCCCGACGCGCAGATCCCCATGGAGCCCCCCACCACCGACATCAGGGTGACGGGAGGCACCTACCCGGCCCAGATCTGGCGGGAGATCATGATCGCGGCCCACGAGGGCATCGAAGC
>VYCW01000043.1 GCA_009843735.1 Acidimicrobiaceae bacterium
ACCGGAGCCTGGCTCAACAGTGGTACGAGCGCTTCGAGGGGGCCGGGCTCGACGGGCTGATCGCCAAGCCCCGCGACGGCGTCTACCTGCCCAACAAGCGCTCGCAGTTCAAGGTCAAGCACACCCGCACCGTGGATGTGGCCGTGGCCGGCTACCGGATGCACACCGACGGTCAGGGGGTGGGTTCGCTGGTGGTCGGCCTGCACGACACCGAAGGCCGCCTGCACCACTGCGGGGTGACGACCAGCTTCACGGCCCAGCGCCGCCGGGAGCTGATCGACGAACTGGCCCCCTACGTGCTGGCCGACCCGGGCGAGCATCCGTGGTCGGAGTGGATGGACCCGGCCGCCCATGCCGAGGGCACGGTGATGCCGGGCACCCCCAACCGGTGGTCGGGCCAGCGCCAGCAGCAGCCGTGGGTGCCTCTGCGCCTGGCGCTGGTGGCCGAGGTGAAGTACGAGGCCATGCTCAACGGCCGTTTCCGGGGCACGACCCGCATGGTGCGCTGGCGCCCCGACCGCACCCCCGAGTCCTGCAACTTCGACCAGATCGAGACCGCCACGCCCATGGGAATCAGCGAAGTCCTGTCCGCCTGACAGCCTAAAGCGCTCCAGTTGCGGGAGAGCGCGACCAGCGAGGCCGGGGGGTGGCGACGGGTCCGGGCGGCCGACAATGGGGCGAAGCCCCGTCGGCCGGACGGAACCCGACGACAGGACCCGCCGGCCGGAACAGCCAGCCCTACAACGCGGCCAGCTCGCGGGCCCGGGCAGCGAGACGCTCGGCACCCAACTCGACGCAGCGCTCGTCGAGGCCAGGCAAGGGCCCCCGCCACAACATCTCCTCGACGGTGGCCGACACCGGGGCGCCCAACTCCACGGTGGCGATCCGGCGGTACAGCAGCGCGTCCTCGAAACCGTCCCGCAGGGCCGCCGCCAGCTTGGCCGCGCCCCGGACCGGCACGTCCCACTGCGAGCAGTCGAAGGGGATGGCGGTGATGTGGCCGTACCGGGCCAGCAGCGTGGCCGCCGACTTGGCTCCCCAGCCCGGCAGTCCCGGGAATCCGTCGGCGGAGTCGCCCACCAGGCCCAGGTAGTCGGGGATCGACACGGGCGGCACCCCGAACTTGTCGATCACCCCGGCTTGGTCGTACAGGACGCCGCGGCGGCGGTCGTACTGCACGACCCGGCCGTCGGCAGTCACGCACTGGGCCAGGTCCTTGTCCGGCGTGCAGATCACCACCTGCTCCACCCGGGAGTCGCCGGCTGCCACTGCCGCGGCCGACGCCAATCCGTCGTCGGCCTCGTGCTCGATCTGGGGCCACACCGCGAAGCCGGCCAGCTCCAGCAACTCCTCCACTTCCGGGAACTGCGCCTTCAGGTCGGGGTCCACGCCGCTGCCGTCCTTGTAGCCGGCCAGCATCTCGTTGCGGAACGACTCGATCACATGGTCGGTGGCTATGCCGATGTGGGTGGCGCCCTCGGCCACCAGGTCCAGCATCGAGTTGAGCACTCCCCGCTGGGCGCCCCGGCGGGCGTCGCGGTTCGACTTGGCGTAGTGGAAGCGGAACAGCTCGTAGGTGCCGTCGATCAAGTGCACCCGCACCGCGCCGCCCCCGCTACTCCTGGACCAGCTCGATCAGGGTGCCGAAGGCTCCCTTGGGGTGGACGAACGCGATGGTGGTGTTGCGGCTGCCCGGCCGCGGCGTCTCGTCGATGGGCGTCGCCCCGGCCTGCACCATCCGTTCCAGCGCAGCCGCGCAGTCCTCGACCCGGTAGCCGATGTGGTGCAGGCCTTCGCCCCGCCTCTCGAGGAACCTCGCCACGGGTGAGTCGTCCCGCGTGGCTGTGAGCAGCTGCACGTAGCTGTCAGCCACTGCGAGCATGGCCTCCTCCACGCCGTCACGCTCCACCGTCTCCCGATGCTCGACCTCCGCGCCGAGAGCGTCCCGATACCAGGCGATGGCGGCGTCGAGGTCGCGCACAGCGATGGCCACATGGTCGATCTCGGTGAGCATCGCAGCAATCTACCGAGTGGTCACTGCCCGGTGCTTTGAAGCGTCAGGCTTCCTCCAGTGATCGCCGGCCCTCGAAGGCCCGGCCCAGGGTGAGCTCGTCGGCGTACTCGAGGTCGCCGCCCACGGGCAGCCCGCTGGCGATGCGGGTCACACGCACGCCCGCGGGCTTCAGGTACCGGTGGATCAGCATCGCGGTCGCCTCGCCCTCCAGGTTGGGGTTGGTGGCCACGATCACCTCCTCGATGTCCTCCTCGGCCACCCGGGCCAGCAACTCCTTGATGCGGAGCTGATCGACGCCCACGCCGTCGATCGGGCTGAACGCACCCTGCAGCACGTGGTAGCGGCCCTGGAACTCGCCGGTCCGCTCGACGGCCACCACGTCCTGGGCGTCCTCGACCACGCAGACGGATCGCGACTCCCGCTTGGGGTCCCGGCACACCCCGCACTCGCCGCCCTCTTCGGACAGGTTGAAGCAGCGGGGGCAGTACGACACCTTCTCCTTGGCGTCGGAGATGGCCCGGGCCAGGCGGTTGGCGTCCTCGGCCGGCACCTTCAGCAGGTGGAACGCCACCCGCTGGGCCGACTTGGGGCCTATGCCGGGGAGCCGTCCCAGCTGATCGATCAACTCCTGAACCGCTTTGGAGTAGCTCACGCAGTCGCTCGCACTACGTCTCGCCCTCGGCCTCGTCTTCGGGGTCGGGAAGCACCTCGAACTCGGTGCCGGGGAAGGTCGACCTGATCTTCTGCTCGATGTCGTGGGCGTGGCTGGGGGCCTCGTCGAGGGCGTGGAGCTCCGCTAGGTCGACGCCGTCGACGTCTGCGTCGAAGTCAGTAGACCCGAACGCGGCGTCCGGCTCGGTCGGTGGCGGCTCCGCCTCAGGCTCTGACCGGTCCAGAGGCTGCGCCACCGAATCCGCCTCGGGCGGATCAGCCGGCGGAGCGGTGCCGACCGGTGCTGGCGCCGGTGCCTCAGCCACGGGTGCCGGCTCGGCTCGGGTCCTTGGCGCATGTGCCAGGAGGTCTTGCCAGAGCGCCTGTAGCTGGGCCGGATCGCGGCGGCGCTCCTGGTCGGGCTCCAGCTCCTTGGCCCTGGCCACTACGAACGGCGGCTCGAGGGCCAGGTGCCGGCGGGCCAGCTCCACCACCTCCGTCGGGCTGTGCGGACGCATCGACGCCAGATCGGGGACGGGCACGGGCGGCGGCTCCGCCACGTCGAGACCACCGGCACCGGGGGCCGCGGGCGCGGCCGCGACTGCGGGGGCGGACTCCCGCTGCTCCGCGAGGGCCCGCCGGGCCGCGGCGGCACGACCCCCGGCAGGGACGGGTGGAGCCGCGGGCGCCGGCGGCGCCTCGGGGGCTGCGGCCCGCTGCTCCGAGAGAGCCTGGCGCAGTCTCGTAT
>VYCW01000079.1 GCA_009843735.1 Acidimicrobiaceae bacterium
CGACCCGACCCCGGCTACGCCCGCCCCAGAATCTCGGGTGACTTCTGTGTCGTATAGCCCCAGGAACTCGACCGAGATTCTCGGGTGGCACATTGTGAGTCAGTTACATGATTATTCACTATATGTTGCGTGACCATGATGGAGAGCGAGGTCCGCAGTCGGATGCAGGAACAGCACGGGCTGATCTCCCGGAGTCAGGCGCGGTCCGAGGGCCTTACCGACGACCAGATCAGGCGCCGCCTTCGAACAGGCGAATGGGTGTGCGCCGCCCGCGGCGTCTACCGGCACGCCGTCTCTCCGGAGACTCCGCTATCACGGCTGCTCGCCGGATGCTTGGCTTGCGATGGGGTGGCCAGCCACCGCTCCGCGGCCGCCCTCCACGACATCGATGGCTACCAGCTCGACCGGATCGAGGTCCTTGTGCCCTGGAAGCGAAGTCCAACCATCCGGGGAGTCAGGCTGCACCGGACGACTCAGATGCATCTGACCGAGCCTGTTGTGCGCAAGGGCGTACCGTGCACATGGATAGGCCGCACCGCGCTGGATGTCGCGGCCGTGGTCAGCCGCCAGCAGTTGGAGTTCACCATCGACGCAGTTCTTCGCCAGGGTCTCATCCGGCTGCCGGACCTGTACCAGGTGCTGGTATCGCACTCGCGCCAGGGTCGCACCGGCTGCGGCCCCTTCCGGGATGCGCTCGAGGAGCGGTGGGGCGATGACGCGGTGCCCCTCAGCGCATGGAGTCGAATGGTGGCTGACCTGCTAGTGGAGGACGGTCTGGACCGGCCGGTGATGGAGCACCGCATATGCGATCAGACGGGAGCCTTGGTGGCGCAGGTGGACCTGGCGTACCCGAGTCGTCGCGTCGCCATCGAACTCGACAGCAAGCGATGGCACCTCAACAGCGTGTCCTTCGAGCGAGACCCTCGGCGCCGCAACGCCTTGACGGTGATGGGCTGGACCGTGCTCACGTTCACCTGGAGCGACTACGTAAATCGCCCGGGCCAACTGTGCGCGACCGTCGCCAAACTCCTGGCACCAGCCGACCGCCACGCCATCTAGGGCCGGGCGCAGAATCTCGGTACCGGATCTATAGGCCAGCGACACACAACTCAACCGAGAAACGGCGCAGGGGCCGGGCGCAGAATCTCGGTACCGGACCTATAGGCCAGCGACACACAACTCAACCGAGAAACGGCGCAGGGGCCGGGCACCGGCTGGCCCGGGGAGCTAGCCCGGAGAGGCGGGGAAGATGCCCGGCATCGTCACGAAGCCGGGAATGCGCCGGAACCGGTCGGTCCAGCGTCGCAGCGCCGGGTAGTCCATCCGGGAGATCCCGCCCTCCTCCGACAGGATCACGTCGGGGAACAGGGCGAGGTCGGCGATGGTGGGGTGGGCGCCGGAGCACACCCAGTCCAGCCCCCGGCGCTCCTGGAACCACAGGTGCTCGTCCAGCACCCGGAACAGCCGGTGGGCGCCGGCCTGGCAGGCCTCCAGATCGAAGTCGTACTCGAGGTTGACGCACAGCCGGGCCGCCGACGCCGTGTTGGTGGTGCCCTCGGCGAACAGCATCCACGAGGCGGTCTCGCCGACCCGCTCGGGATCGCCGGACGGGTACCACTGTCCGCTGGGGTCGTACTTGGCAGCCAGGTACACCAGGATGGCGTGGGCGTCCCAGAGGATGTAGCCGTCGTCGTCGATGACCGGGATGTGGCCCAGCGGGTTGATCTTCTTGAACGCCTCGCTCTTGTGCTCCCAGCCCGGGTAGAAGTCCACGGGGATCGACTCGTAGGGCACGTCGAGGATGCTCAGCAGCAGCCGCTGCTTGTAGCAGTTCACCGACAGCACGTAGTCGTACAGCTTGATCATCGCCGCGCCCCCGCCAACGCCGCCGAGGCGGTCACAGGTCCAGCACCAGCCGGTCGGAGGCGGCCCGGGACACGCAGGTCATGATCCGGTCGCCGGCCCGGTGCTCGGAGTCGTTGAGGTAGACGTCCTGGTGGTCGGGCTCGCCCTCCAGCACGGTGGCCACGCACGTGCCGCAGGCTCCCTGCTCGCACGACGACGGCATGATCACGCCGTGCCCCCGCAGCACCTCCAGAATGGTGGCGCCCGCCGGGACGGTCACCGTCATGGCCGAGCGGGCTAGGGCCACCTCGAACGTGGACGAGTTGTCGATCTCGTTGGTGTTCTTGAAGTACTCGAAGTGGACCGCCTCATCGGGCCAGCCAGCCGCCGAAGCCTCCCGCCGGACCGCCTCCAGCATCGGCCCGGGACCGCACACGTACAGGTTGGCGAAGCTCTCGTAGCCGGCCACCAGGCGCCGGATCTCGGCCACCGTCTCGTCGGGCGACAGCCCCAGATGGCGCACCACCGACCCGCCCAGCCCGTCCACCACATCGGCGAACGCGACGTGCTCGGCCGACTGGGCGAAGCAGTGCAGCTCGAACGGGAGCGACATGCGGTCCAGCGCCTGGGCCATGGCCAGCAGCGGGGTGATGCCGATGCCGCCGGCCACCAGGATCGTCCGGTTCGAGTCGCGGCGCAGGGGGAAGTTGTTGCGGGGCTCGGAGATGGCCAGCACGTCTCCCTCCCGCACCGTCTCGTGCAGGCAGCTCGACCCGCCGCTGGAGTCGGGCTCCAGCTTCACGCCGAGGCGGTAGGACGCCGACTCGCCGGGGCCGTTGGTGATCGAGTACTGGCGCACCAGACCGTTGGGCAGGTGCACGTCGATGTGCGCCCCCGGCTGGAACGTGGGCAGCACCCCCTCGATCGGGGCCAGCTCGAAGGCGGCCACCCCGGCCGCGGTCTCCCATTTGCGCTGCACCTGCACCCGCAGGGCGGGCTGGCGCCCCGCCGGCGCGTCCGGCACCTCGGCCAGATGCAGCGGGACCTGCTGGAGCATAGGAACCATCGGCTCGGGGGCGGGCAGCGAGGCGGCCTCGGCCTCGATCACCACCCGCAGCCGATCCAGCTCGATGGCGTGGTGCCGCCAGACGGCCAGCTGCTCGCCGGCGGGCGGCGCGTCGGCCAGCACACCCCGGATCACGCAGCGGCCCGAGTCGACCGGCTGCACGAAGAACACCGCAGTGGACCGGGCGTCGCCGGCCCGGGCGGTTAGCGCCACCGAGTAGTCGGAGACCCCGTCGACGGTCATCTCCGGCGCCTCGGCGTCGAGGCGCCCGCAGGGCGAGAAGCGATGGGCCTGAAGGTGCCGCACGGCCAGCTCCACCGAGGCGTCGACCGGCAGGTTGCGCAGCCCGAACGGCGTCCCCGCCTCCAGGACATCGACCGTCGGCGGGTCGCCCACCGGCGATTCGCCCGACCAGACCAGCCCGTAGCGCTCCACCGAGGAGAAGGTCCGGTTGCAGATGGTGCGGGCCGGGGCGTCGGCCGGGTGGGCCGGGATGTAGGTGCATCCCGCCGACCGGTTGGCGTAGCGCCAGCCGTGGTACTGGCAGCGCAACTCGGTGCCGTCGTTGCTGCCGATCGACAGCCGCAACCCCCGGTGCAGGCACCGGTTCTCCCACACGTTCACGAAGTCGTCGTCGGCCCGCCACACCGCCAGCTCCCGGCCCAGCAGCTGACCGTGGTGGACGTGGCGGTAGGGCACGTCGTGCTCCGACGCCACCGGATGCCACATCGTGAACGGATCGGCTGTCACCGGGTCATCCTCCTCGCCCGCTCAGGCCGATGAACGGGTGCTGACTGCATGCGGATCAGCTTGAAGCAAACTGCGATCAGATGATAAGAACCAGTTATCACCCTGTCAATGCACTCAGGCCGCTGGTATGACCGCGTAGGTGACGCCCAGGTCGCTGAGCCAGCGCCGGTAGAGGATGGACGCCCGGTCGGACCGGATGGGGGTCTCGGCCTGCGGGTCCAGCGGGAGCCGCTTCGGATTCTGGTTCTCGATGATGGGCACGTCCTGGGCGAAGATGGTCTGCACGAACCGCCGGATGTGCCCGATGCTGCTCTCGTCGTCGATGAGGCTCAAGAACATGTGGCCCCGGCAATGCTCCTCGCTGGTCGCCTGCACGAACAGCCCGATCAGGTCCATCCGCTCGGGCGCGGCCGGGCACGACTTGTAGAGCAGGATCGAGTAGGGCTGCATGATCCGGTAGACGTAGTCGACCATCTGGCCCTCGGTGGCGGTGGCCGACGCGGCCGGCTGCCAGAACTGGCACTCGGTGGCCCAGACCTCGTTGGTGTCGCCGTCGACATGGACGTTGTAGTCGACCACTTCGGTGCGGGGCTCCGAGCCCAGGAGGCCGTCATGGACGAACGGGAAGTGGCCCATGTCGAGGAAGTTCTCGACCGCTCGGGGCGCGGAGGTGCGCAGGCCGATCGTGCAGGCGTTGAAGTTGCGCCGGTCGGGCTCGAAGAACTCGGGAATGTCGAAGGACCGCTCGGGCGGGTCGCCCAGGCTCGTCCACACGTACAGGAACTCGCAGCGGCTGGGCAGCGTGCCGGCCACCGACTCCGGGTCCACGGGCATGCCGGCGGCCAGGTCGCCCCGGGTCCGCCATACGGCCGAGCGGCCCTCAGGCGTGACCGCGAAGCTGATCGACTCGCCCAGGAGCCGGGTGACGTGCACCACGTTGGGCTCGGCCTCGTCGATGGCGCCCAGAGGATGCCACTGGTCCAGGACCGCCCGGTTCTGGCACTCGCCGTTGGCACCAGCCATACCAGCCATACTGGCTCAGTCTCCCCGATCCCGCGATCGAACCGGGCCCTCCGGTTCACTGGGGTTTGTACCACGGCCGGGCTCGCCAAGGGAACACCGCACCATGCCTGATGATCTCGGCCACCAGATCGGGGCCAAGGTCAGGGCGATCCGGGGTGAGCGGGGGCTGTCGGGTCGCAAGCTGGCCGCAGCCGCCGATGTGAGCCAGCCGTTCCTGAGCCAGCTGGAGGCGGGGCGCACATCGGTGGCCATAGCCACGCTGTACCGCATCGCCGCGGCCCTGGACGTGCGACCGTCCGACCTGCTGCCCGACCCGCCGTCCGGCACCCGGGTCGAGATCCTGAGGGCGGCCGAACTCAACCAGATGCAGGTGAGCGAGCTGCCCAACGCCACCACGGCTCGCACCGCCTACCGGGGCGGGCGGCGCATCACCGAGCTGGGCGACTTCCGGATCGAGCCCGGTCCCGATGTGGACGAGTGGTTCGAGTCCGCCGACGAGACCGTGATCTACGTGATCGAGGGATCACTGCATGTGGAGTTCAGAGACCGGCCCGACGTGATGCTCGACACCGGCGACGTAATGTTCCATTCGGCGTGGGTTCAGACCCGCTGGCGCCTGGCATCGGAGTCGCCCGCCAGGGTGATACTGGTGGCAGCCGGAGGCTGACCGATGAGACACACAAGAAGCGAGAGAAGGGACATGCCATGGGCTCCGTAGAGGACCTGATCCAGTCGATACCCAAGGCCGAGCTCCACCTGCACGTGGAGGGCACCCTCGAGCCGGAGCTGAAGTTCGCCCTGGCCGAGCGCAACGGCCTCGACCTCCCCTATGCCGGCGTCGAGGGGATGCGGGCCGCCTACGACTTCAACGACCTGCCGTCGTTCCTGGCCCAGTACTACGAGGGCATGAGCGTCCTGCTGGTGGAGCAGGACTTCTACGACCTGGCCATGGCCTACTTCACCAAGGTGGCCAGCCAGAACCTGGTGTACGTGGAGATGTTCTTCGACCCCCAGGCCCACACCACCCGCGGCATCGAGTTCGGCACGGTGATCACCGGGCTGCGCCGGGCCCAGGCCGACGCCCAGCAGCGCCTCGGCATCCGATCCCACCTGATCATGTGCTTCCTGCGGGACATGTCGGCCGAGTCCGCGGCCGAGACCCTGGAGCAGGCCAAGGAGTACCGGGACTGGATCCTCGGCGTCGGCCTCGACTCCGACGAGAGGAACAACCCGCCCATCAAGTTCCGTGACGTCTATTCCGACGCCAAGGCCCAGGGCTACCGGCTCACCATGCACTGCGACGTCGACCAGGAGAACTCGGTGGCCCACATCTGGCAGTGCCTGAACGACATCGGCGTCGAGCGCATCGACCACGGCGTCAACTGCCTGGAGGACGAGGCGCTGGTGGCCGAGATCAAGCGGCGGGGGCTGGGCCTCACCGTCTGCCCCATCTCCAACGCCTACGTGACCGACGGCACCAAGGCCACGGCCATCAAGTCCATGCTGGAGCAGGGCCTGCGGGTGACCCTCAACTCCGACGATCCCGCCTACTTCCCCGGCTACGTGGCCGACAACTTCCTGCGGGTGCACGATGAGGTCGGGCTCAGCACCGAGGAGGTGGTGCGCCTGGTGCGCAACTCGTTCGAGATCAGCTGGCTCGACGACGACAGCCGGGCCGAGTACCTGCGCCGGGTCGACGCCAGCGTGGCGGGCGCCTGATGGCCGGCCAGCCCCCGATCCCGGAGCTGGTGGCCGCCGGCGCGGCCCAGATCCCGTCTACCGCCGTCGTGCGGGGCGGGCGGCTCGTCAACGTGGTGTCGGCCGAGATCTATGAGGCCGACGTGGCCGTGTACGGCAACACCGTGGTGGCGCTGGGCGACGTGTCGGCCCACACCGGACCCGACACCCAGATCGTCGACGCCCGCGGCCGCCACCTGGTGCCGGGCCTGTTCGACGGCCACCAGCACATCGAGTGCTCCAAGCTGTCGATCACCAGCGCGGCCAAGATGCTGGTGCCCTTGGGGACCACCAACGTTGTGTCGGGCCTGGACCAGATCCTGGTGGTGGCCGGGCTGGCCGGGGCCGAGGCCTTCCTGCGGGAGTCGCAGGCCACCCCGCTGCGGGTGCTGTGGGGCGCGCCCTGCAAGACGCCCTACACCCTCCCGACCTCCACCGTGGGCCACTACTTCGGACCCGACGACCACCGGGCCGCCCAGAGCTGGCCCGAGTGCGTGGGCGTGTGGGAGACCGTCCGGGAGTTCGTGACCACCGGCGACCCCGATGTGCTGGCCGCCATGGAGATGGCACGCCAGAACCGGCTGCCGGTGCTGGGCTGCGCGCCCATGGCCACCGGAGCGGATCTCACCAGCTACGCCTGCGGCGGCATCCGCCTCGACCACGAGAGCTACGACTCCCACGAGTGCCTCGAGAAGCTCCGCAACGGCATGTACGTCGTGATCCGGGAGTCGTCGTTCGCCCACTTCCTCACCGAGAACATCCGGCTGGTGCTGGAGCACGCGCCGGGCTCGGCCCGCCGGGTGAGCTTCTGCACCGACGACGTGGTGGCCAGCGACGTGCTCGACCGGGGCCACCTCGACAACATGGTGCGGATGGCCGTCGACGCCGGCGTCGAACCCATGACCGCCATCCAGATGGCCACCATCAACGGCGCCGAGGCCTACCGGGTCGACCACATGGTGGGCTCGATCTCGCCGGGCCGCTACGCCGACATCCTCTTCGTGGACGACCTCGACGACTTCCGGCCGTCGATGGTGATGGCCGGCGGGCAGATCGTGGCCCGCGACGGCGAGATGGCCATCGACCTGGAGCCGCCGAGCCGCGACAGCCTGCTGACCGGCCCGTTCCCCATGGAGCCCGCCACCGCCGACGACTTCACGGTCCGCACCGGCCTGCCCGACGGCCCGGTGGAGGTGCTGGCCATCGAGGTGACCGAGCAGATCTTTGTGCGCAAGCGCCGCGACGTGGTGCTGCAGGCGTCGTCGGGGCGGGTGGCGCCCGACATCGGCAACGACCTGGCCCTGGTGAGCGTGGTGGAGCGCTACGGCAAGAACTCGAACCGCCCGACCGCGTTCGTGGCCGGGTTCGGCATCCGCTCCGGTGCGCTGGCCACCTCCAGCGCCCCCGACGACAACAACATCGTGGTGATCGGGACGTCGCCGCAGGACATGGCGATGGCCGTCAACCACATAGCGGCCCACGGCGGGGGACAGGTGGTGGTGGACGGCGGCGAGGTGGTGGAGTTCCTGCCCCTGCCCATCGGCGGGATCGTGTCCGACCTCGACCCGTCCGACATGCTGGCCGAGGAAGAGAGGCTCGACCGGGCGGCCAAGGCGCTGGGCTGCACGGTGGACTGGCCGTTCATGTACCTGTTCTTCCTGCCCATCACCTCGATCCCCGACTACGCCATCACCGACGTGGGCACCGTCGATGTGGCCGCCATGGACACCTTCGACCCGGTCCTGGGGCCGGCGGCGGCCTGAGCGGTGCCGTGACCGAGCCGGTCGAGTCCGCCGAACTGGACGTCCTGCGACGCCACTGGCATCCGGTGGCCCGCTCCGACGCCATCGACGACGGTCCCGTCGGGGTGGTGATGCTGGGCCGGCCGCTGGTGGTGTTCCGCAGCGGCGGCAAGGCCTGCGTGGCCTCGGACCGCTGCCCGCACCGGGGCAGCCCCTTGAGCATGGGCTCCTACGACGGCGACTGCCTGATGTGCCCCTACCACGGCCTGCGCTACGCAGCCGACGGCCGGTGCGTGGCCTTCCCGGCTCGCCCCGAGGCCCGACTGCCGAAGCGGCTGACCCTCGACACCCTCCACACCCGGGAGTGCCACGGTCTGGTCTGGGCCTGCGAGGGCGAGCCGGCAGCCGATCCGCCCGATTGGGGGTTCTACGACCGGCCCGACGTGCAGACCTTCCAGATCGGCCCGGCGCGCTGGGACGTCTCCGCCAGCCGGGTGGCCGAGAACTTCAACGACATCGCCCACTTCTCGACCATCCACCGGGTCACGTTCGGGCCCAGCGACCGGCCGGTGGCCCCCCAGGAGGTCACTGCCACCGACACCGGCTTCACCTCGAACATCAGCGTGTTCCAGCAGTACCGCAACACCCTCGACGGCGCGGTGGAGGAGGTCGAGGCCGCCTACTGCTATGACTTCACGTTCCCGTTCTCGTCGATGCTCACCATCACCTACCCCGACGGCGAGATCGAGTGCATCCAGATGACGGCCCTGCCCGAGTCGGCCACCTCCAGCCTGGTGTTCCAGCAGAGCGCCCGCACCAACCTGGGCAACGACCCGCTGGAGCCGTGGCGGGACTTCCAGGATGCCGTCAACGAGGAGGACAAGGTCATCTGCGAGGCCCTTCAGCCCCGCCAGGTGTCGTTCGGCCTCGACAACACCGGCGAGGTGGCCCTGCCCACCGACGTCTTCTCCATCGCCTACCGGCGCCTCTGGAAGTCCCTCCGCTCCTAGTGGCCTAGCGCCTCAGCTCAATGAAGGGGTACTCGCACACCTCGGCGGAGGCCGGTCCGAGCTCGCGTCCCCAATAGTCGGACCACTGGACCGTGAGTTCGGTGCCGATCTCGGCCAGCTCGGTCGGCACGAGGCCGAACCCGATCAGCTTCGAGGCCGACGGGCTCCAGGTGACGCTGCTGGCCCGGCCCACCACCTCGTCGCCCGCCAGCAGCGGGAGATGGTCCCATCTCACCCTGGGCGAGACCTCCGGGGCCATGCCCGCAGCCAGGAACAGCCCGACGACAGCCCCCAGATCGAACTGCAGCCCGACCAGCCTGCGGCGCGGCCCCCGGCGGTGCTCGGCCTCCAGTGCCGCCCGGCCCACGAAGTCAGCAGCCTTGTTCAGGTTCACGCAGTGGTCGAGGTTGAGTTCGTAGGGAGTGACGAAGTCGTCGGGGTTCGGGGCGTTGTCCGTGCTCGGCGCGTCCGTTACGGCGGGTGTGTAGTCGGCCGAGATGAGGATGATCCCCGCTTCGACCCGGGCGATCTCCAGCGCGTACTCGGCCGCGGGCCGGATGTCGAACGACGCTCCCGCCTCGGCCACCGCCTCCCAGACCTGATGCCCGTCCGGCCGATCGACCCAGAGCTCGTACCCAAGCTCGCCGGTGAACCCCTGCCGAGCCACCCTCACCGGAGCCCCGGCGACGGTGGTGGAGCGCACCCGTGAGAACCGAAGGTCGCTCCAGTCCTCCCCCGTGGCCGCCTCTAGCACGTCGCGGGATTGGGGGCCCTGGAGGGCGAGAATCCCGTAGTCGTCGATCACGTCGGAGACCTGGACGTCGAAGCCGTGTGAGTGCTCCCGCAGCAACAGCTCGCACCGGTCGGCCGACATCACGAAGCGGTCATGCTCGAAGCGGAACACGATCCCGTCCACCGCGACCTTGCCCTCGGCGCTGCACCACGGCGTGTACCACGCGTGCCCGACCCCCATCTTCGACACGTCCCTGGGAATCAGGTAGTCGATGCAGGCCTGGGCGTCGGGGCCGCTCACCTCGTACCGGGGGATGGGCGACATGTCGCACATCGCCACCCCGGAACGAATCGCGTCTAGTTCGGCGTGGGGGTCGCTGTACACGTCGGGGAGGATGTACCCGCCCCAGCCGAACCACCACGGTGACCCGCATCGGGCCGACGTGCTCTCGTGGAACGGCGTTCCCCTGAAGGCTCCCTCGCCCATATCGCCCATGTTTGCCATCCTTTCGATCCGTCGCGCCGGCGCATCCTCGACCGGATCGGCCGACGGGCGTGACGACGCGTCCTGCTAGCGGGGCTTGATCCTCTCGGCCAGCTCGCCGGCCCGGGCCAGCGCCTCGGACACGACTGCGTCCTGGTCGACCCGCGTGGAGCGTCCCCCTTCGACGATGATCTCGCCCCCGACGATGTTCATGTCCACGTCGGTGCCCCGGGCGGTGTACACGATGGCGGCCACCGGGTCGTGCATCGGCGCAAAATGCGGCCGCGTGGTGTCGACCACCACTATGTCGGCCAGCATCCCGGTGGCCAGCACCCCGGCCTCGATGCCGTGGACGGCCGCCCCGCCCCTCGTGGCCACCTCCAGGGCCTCGTCGGCCCTCGATGCCTTGGGGTCGAGATTGTGGAGACGGTGCATCAGCACCATGAGCCTCATGTTCTCGAACAGGTCCTGGCGGTGCCCGCAGCACGACCCGTCGCTGCCCAGGCCCACCGCGGCACCGGCGTCGACAAGGTCGTGGAGGGGCATCACGCCGTAGGGCACGTAGAAGTTCGACAGCGGGCAGTGGGCCACTGCGCTGCGCGTGTCCCCGAGGGCCTCGATCTCCTCGTCGTCGACCCATGTGGCGTGGGCGAGGATCGCATCGGGTCCCAGCAGCCCGTTGCGGTGAAGCCACGTGGCCGGGCGGTAGCCGTGCTGCTGCTTGAACACCTCAGGGTCGTCGCGGGGCGCGCTGAGGTGGGTGTGCCACGCGACCCCATGGGAGCGGGCCTGCTCGACGCTGGCCGCGATCAGGTCGACGTTGGTGTAGGCCGCGTTCATGGGTCCGGGGCAGATCTCGATCTTCGAGCCCTTCGGCCTGGAGCGGATGCACGCCTCCGTGATGGCCAACTCGTCATCGGCCGACCGCTGGAACGACGTCTCGGGCAGCTTCTGCTGCTGGGAGACCGCGGTCCGTGTTCCGGTCATCCCCCGAGCGATCCGTCCCCTCAGCCCCACTTCCTCGAGGATCCCGGCCACCATCACGGTGGTGTCGTAGTCGTCGCACCCGTAGTGGTGATCGAGAACGGTCGTGGTCCCGGCCAGGACCGCTTCGAGGGCTCCCAGGTACACCGAGGCGCTCGTCTCCTGCTGGGTGATGGCGGCCGAATAGGGCCACATGAACTCGCTGAGCCACTCCCAGCCCGTGAGGCCCTCTCCGAGCGTCCGCCCCAGCGACTGGTAGAGGTGGTTGTGGCAGTCGATCAGTCCGGGCATCACCACCTTGCCTCGGCAGGAGATCGTCCGGTCCGCCTCGAACGAGCCCGCCAGCCGGCTGTCACCGACGGCGGCGATCCTGTCGCCGCTGACGGCCACCACCCCGGACTCGATGACGGGCCGGTCCGGGTCGAGCGTCAGCACCGTCCCGCCGGTCAGCAGCAAGTCGCAGCGGGCAGGCTCCGACCGGGTGTCGTCCTCAGCGTTCATGATTCCTCCTATCCGGCTCGTCCTATCCGGCTCGCCGCAGCCGGTAGTGCGGGAGGGCGACCAGGGTGGCGCCGACCTCTCCGCGGACTTCGCCGGCTGTCCAGTCCACGCTGACCGGCGTGCCCGCACCGGCGTGGTCGGCGGCGACGTGGGCGAAGCCGATGACCTTCCTGACGGTGGGCGACCAGGTCACGCTGGTGGCTCTTCCGATGCGGGCTCCGTCGCGGTGGATGGGCAGGGGGTACCGGACGACCCGGGGGGTCACTTCCGGCGGCATATCGAGGTCCCGGTAGAGGCCGACGATGTCGCGCCAGTCGACCTCGATCCCCACCATCGAGCGCTTGGGCCCGGCTTCGAGCTCGCGCCGCAGGGCCTCCTTGCCCAGGAAGTCGGCGTGCTTGTCGAAGTCCACGAAGCGGTGCAGGTTCAACTCCAGCGGAGTGGTCACGTTCTCAGGAGAGACCGGCAGCGGGTCGCCGAGTCGATCCATGGCGGCCGGCGTGTAGTCGGCGCCCACGATGACCATCCCGGCCTCGGTCCGGGCCACGTCGACCGCGTGCAGGCCGCCAGCCGCCAGCCCGAGGGGCTCGCCCGCTTCGAACAGCGCATCCCACACGTCGGCGCCGTCGGCGGTGGGCACGAAGAACTCATAGCCGATCTCGCCGGTGAACCCCTGACGGAGGACGATGAGCTCCACGCCGCCGATGGTGGTGGTCCGGAGCCGCGAGAACCGGAGGTCGGACCACGTCTGGCCGGTGGCCGCCTCGATGACCGCGGTGGATTTGGGCCCCTGCAGGGCGAGTAGCCCGAAGTCGAAGGTGATGTCCTCGATGGAAACGTCGTAGCCCTCGGCATGGTGCCTGAACCAGTTCATCATCGGATCGGCCGTGAACATGAACCGGTCCGGTGCGACCCGGGCCACCAGCCCGTCGCCCACTACCACCCCGTCCTGGTTGCACCAGGGCGAGTAGTAGGCCTGACCCACCTCGATCCTGGTGGCGTCCCGGGTGATCAGGAAGTCCGTCAGCCTTGCCGCGTCGGGGCCGGAGATGTAGTGCTTGGAGAGCGGCGACTGGTCGAGGGCCGAGGCCCGCTCCCGGATCGTCCTCACCTCGTCCTGCCATTCCGTGTAGGCGTCCACGATGTGGTAGCGATCCCACGCATTCCACTTCTGGCGCTCGTTGAGAAGGGACGTGCGCGGGTAGAACGCCGTCCCCATGATGGTCCGCTCCTGGTCGGTAGTGGTCATCTTGGCTCCTTCATCTGCTCTCCCGGAAATAGGGCTCGGCCAGGGCGGCGGGCATCTGGGACCGGCGCTCGGCCGCGGATACGAAGACCATGACCAGGTACACGACCAGGAAGGGCAGGATCGCCAGGAGCTCGGTCGGGATGTTCCATCCGAGGAGTTGCAGGGTGAACCCGAGACTCGAGATTGCCCCGAAGGCGTAGGCCGCCACCAGCAGCCGCAAGGAGCGCCAGCTGGCGAGGATCACGAGGATGACCGCGATCCAGCCCATGCCGGCCGTCATGTCGTCGAACCAGTCCGAGAACAGGCGCAGCGTGAGATATCCCCCGCCGGCTCCGGCCGCCGCTCCGCCTAGGGCCACATGCAGGTAGCGCATGCCGCTGACACGGAGCCCGGCGGCGTCGGCGCTGGCGGGGTCGTGGCCCACCGCTCGCAGGTGCATGCCGGTTCTGGTGCGGAAGACGTACCACTGCACCACGGCGACGAAGGCCCAGGACATGTACACGACCGGATCGTGCGACAGCAGGAGCGGGCCCACCGCCGGCCAGTCGTGGACCGACTCGGGGAACACCGGCGTGAAGATGGCTCCACTGAATCGTCGGGCCAACGGCGGATCGCCCTGGCTACCGATGAAGCTCGACAGGCCGGATCCGAAAATGACCAGGGCCACCCCGACCACCACCTGGTTGGCTCGCAACGAGACCGCGAGCACTCCCTGGATCATCGAGAATACGGCTGCCGCGAGGACGGCCACCACCAAGCCCGCGAACGGACTGCCGGTGGCGGTCGTCACCCAGAACCCGGTCACCGCGCCGATCAGCATCGTGCCCTCGACGCCGAGGTCGAGGACGCCGCTGCGCTGGGTGAGGATCGCCCCGCTACCGGCGAGAACCACCGGGGTCCCCGTCGACACCGCGACCACCAGGGATTGGATCAAGACCCAGTCGTTCATCGGCTGCCAACCTCGGCTCGGGTGATCCGGACCCGGTACCGGATGAAGAACTGGGCTCCGGCAACACAGAGCAGGATGATGCCCTGTATCACGATCACCACCGCGGGCGAGACGCCGAAGATGCTCAACGACGGGGCGATGCTGAGCAACGCCCCCATCAGGAAGGCGATCGGCACCACCAGCAGCGGCTTCAGCAAGGCGACCGCGGCGACGACGATGCCGACGAATCCCAGATTGACGGCTATGGCCCGGGGTTCGAGCGCGAAGGTGATGCTCATCACGAACGTTCCACCGGCGATCCCGGCGAGGGCTCCCGAGACGGCGAAGACTGAGATGATCTGGCGGGTCGCGCTGATCCCCGCGTAGCTGGCCGCAGCCCGGGAGTCTCCGGCCACCCGCAGCTGGTAGCCCCACACCGTCCTGCGGAGCGCGAGGGCGACGATCAGCGCCAGCGCCAGCGAGAGAATCAGCCCCGCATCGAACACTCCGAAATAGGGATCCAACTGGGTCGACTCCGGGATGACCTTCCCGGCTGGAAATCCCAGATTGGTGCGATCCCGCCAGTAGCTGACGCTGCCGTAGATCAGGTAGTTCATGATGCCCAGGGCGACGAAGTTGAGCATCAGGGTGGTGACCACCTCGTCGGTCCCGAACAGGGCCCGCGGCACGGACGCGAGCGTGGCCCAGGCCGCTCCGCCGAGGGCGGCGGCAATGACGACCGCGGCCACTGCCAGTGAAGCGGGAAGCGAGGGGCCGAGCACCAGCGCCGCGGCTGCACCGGCCACCGAGCCCGCGATGAGCTGGCCCTCAGCGCCGATCGACCACAGGCCCATGCGGAAGCAGACGGTGACCGCCAGCCCGGTGAGGATCAACGGCGTCGTCGACCGCAGTGTCTCACGGAAGGCTCTGGACGAGCCGAACGCCCGGTCGAACATCTCGCGGTAGACGTCGAAGGGATTGTCACCCGCCATCAGCAGAAGGATCGCTCCGAGTCCGAACGCCAGGACCAGAGCGACGAGGTTGACGCCCAGCTGCTGAAGGAAGCGTGACGCGGCCCGCTGCTCAACCGTGATGGGAATGTGCCAGCGGCCACTCCGTGCGGCGGCACGGTCGACGGCGGGCGCAGTCATGTCAGGCCCGCCATCCAGCGCCCGACTTGAGCCACATCGACTTCGGATGCCGGCCGCGACGCCACGATCCGACCCTCGTACATCACGACCACCTCGTCGGAGATTCCGAGCACCTCCTCGAGATCCCCCGAGAAGAGGAGGATGCCCACGCCCCGGCCGCGTTCGGTCTTGAGAGTGGTTCGGACCGCTTCGGCCGCCCCGACGTCGAGGCCGCGGGTCGGCTCCGACGCGACCAGCAGGGCGGGCTGCCGTGACAGCTCGCGAGCGAGGATCAGCCGCTGGAGGTTGCCTCCCGACAGCACGCTGATCGGCAGGCCCCTGCGCACGCCGCGGATATCGAACCGATCGATCAGACGTCGAGCCCATTGTCTGATCACCGACAGCCGGAGGAACGGCCCGATACTGAACTCCCGGTCTCGCTGGCTCCTCAGCAGCACGTTGTCCTCGATCTCCAGTCCGAGAACCAGGCCCCTCGTCAAGCGGTCCTCGGGAACGAATCCCATCCCCTTGTTGATCCTGCTGCCGATCGTCTGCGATGAGATGTCCTCGCCCCGGAGCCTGATCGTGCCCGACGTCGTGGTGCGGAGCCCGGTGATGACCTCCGCCAACTCGCGCTGGCCGTTCCCGGACACGCCGGCCACCCCCACGATCTGGCCTGCCCTCACAGTGAGACTCACGTCGTCGAGTTCGGGGCGCGTCGCAGCGTCGCTGACGACCGATACCGAGTGCAACTCCAGGAGTTTGTCTCCGGTGGTGTGGGATGCGTCGACGCCGGATCCCGGTGCGAGGTCCTCGCCGATCATGAGTCTGGCCAGGTCGTGGGTGGTGGTGTCCTCGACGCCTTGGTGAGCGACTTTCTTCCCGGATCGCAGGACCGTCACGGTGTCGGCGGACTGCTGGACCTCGCGTAGTTTGTGGGTCACGAGAATCACACCTTGGCCCTGGTCGGCGAGGTTCCGGAGTGTCGCGAACAGGGCTTCAGCCTCGCGGGGGGTCAGCACGGCCGTCGGCTCGTCGAGGATGAGGACCTTCACGCCGCGGTTGAGGAGACGGATGATCTCGGCCTGCTGCTTCTCGCCGACGGCAAGGTCAGCGACGTACCTGGTCGGCTCGATCCACAGGCCGTGCCTGTCCATGACCTCCCGGGCGCGGTCGGCCAGCCCGCTCGCGGTCATCCTGACCGGCACGTCGGGATTGCCGAGCAGGATGTTCTCGGCGACGGTCATCTGCTCCACCAGCCGGAAATGCTGGTACACCATCCCGACGCCGGCCTCCAGGGCCGCGTGCGGGGAGTGGGGACTGTAGGGGGCTCCGGCCAGCATCATCTCGCCCCGTGTGGGGTGGTACAGACCGGCCAGGATCGAGCACAGCGTCGATTTTCCGGCCCCGTTCTCGCCCAGCAGGGCGTGGATCTCGCCCCAACGAAGGTCGAAATCTACGTCCTCGAGGACGGACTGGCCGAAGAACTCCTTGGAGATGCCGATCGTGCGGACCGCCAACTCCGTTTCCTGCGGCATGACCTGTTGATCCCCCGCGGTGCGGATCGCGGGGGATCAGCCACCTAGCCGATCTCGCCCTGGACGCCCTCGATCACCCACTCGCAGCAGATGGCGCGACTGAAGAAGTCGAGGGACTCGCCCTCGGGTACGACGATGTTGCCGTCGCGGTCCACTATCGGACCGGCGAACACATCCAGGTCACCGGCGGCGATGTCCGCGATCAAGCTGTCCACCAGATCTTGGGCCTCGGCGGGAACCGACGGCCCGAACTCGGCGTAGCCGAGGAGCTCGTCGGCGTAGCCGCCGTAGATGTATCCGGGTTCCCAAGTGCCCGCGGCTACCTCCTGCGCGGTGGTCACGAAGGCCGCACCCCAGTTGTAGAGCGACCCTCCCAGCCACGAGTCGGGCGCCTGGAGGCGGGCGTCGTCGTACCCGTATCCGATGAACCCGGCGCCGCGCTGAGCGGCCACTTCCGGCACCGCGGACGACGACAGGTCATAGGTGAGAACGTCGACGCCGAGATCGATCAGGGCGTTGGCCGCTTGAAGCTCGAGACTGGGATCGAACCAGTCGTTGGTGAACACCACATGCACCTCGGCGTCGGGGTTCACCGAGCGGGCGCCGGCCGCGAACAGGTTCAGCGGCTTGAGCACGAAGGAGATCCCGAATCCCGCCACGTAGCCGAGCTGGCCGGTCTCGCTCAACGAGGCGGCCAGCGCGCCGTCCACGTACCGGGCCTCTTCCACCGCCAGGCAGTACTGGCCCATGTTGGCGGTGACGGTGGCGTCGCAAGCATGCAGGAACGCTGTGTCGGGATACTCCGCGGACACGATGGCCATGTCGGCGTCGTATGTGGCGGTGCCGATGATCAAGTGGTAGCCGTCCTCGGCAAGGTCTGTCATCGCCCGCTGAGCAGACTGCCCAGGGTCGATTGCCTCGACCCTGAGGACCTCGGCGCCAGGCATCGAGTCCTCGAGGAGCTGCGTCCCCGCATCCATCGAGCCTTGCCACCCGCCCTGGTCGAGCGTTCCGTCATAGATCACCGCAATCCGCATCCCAGTGCCATCCGACGCGTCCAGAGTGTCGGCAACCTCCGTGGGCGCCTCGGGCACGGTGGTCGTCACTTCAGCGGGCGCTTCGGGCGCGGCGGTGGTCGTGGTCTCCGGCGCTGCCGCGGCGGTGGTTTCGGGCGCCGCCGCAGGCGCCTCAGGCTCAGCGGCCGGCGCGTCCTCGGCGTCGTCCCCGCAAGCTGCGGCCACCAAGCACAGCGTCAGAGCGGTGGCTAGCCACCCTAGGGTTTTCCCTCTCATTTCTGCCCCCCTTCATGGAACAGTTGTCGTTGTCTATGGCGTCTTCTTTCAGCGCGTCCATCGCCTATGGAGATGAATGGGCACCTCCTGGGCATTCACGAACGCCTTCGAGAGAACGATCGGCGTCTCGTCTGCCGCGCTGAAGAACACGTCGTCGAGTTGCAGCAGCGCGGCGCCCGGTTCCACCTGCAATCGTCGAGCCACAGCCTCCGGCGCGTTGGCAGCGCTCGTGCGCGACTCCACATGAGCGATCTCCAGGCCGCTGCACTGCCGCACGATGTCGCTCATGAGCATCGAGCCGTCAATCTCGTTGACCGGCCCTTCGAAGCGATACGGCGGTACGACGTCGTTCGTGAGGGCCACGGGCCGGTCGCCGCCGGAGAACAAGCGCATGAACTCGAATACGCGGCCTGGCAGCGGCATCCCGAATGATCTCGCTTCGTCAGCGGTCGCTACCCGCTCGGTCGCGGCGAGTGCCCCGATCCGGGGCTGCAGGCCCGCAGCCTCGATGATGGACTGCATGTCCCACGAATCGGCGATGTAGGGCTGAGCCGCAGGAGCGCGACGCGACACGAAGGTCCCCTCGCCGTGCTTGCGCATCACCTGCCCCTGCGATTCGATCCTCGCCAGAGCCGTGCGTACTGAAGCGCGACTCACCGAGAGCTCCAAGGCGAGGTCGCTCTCCGACGGGAGTTGGTCGCCGGGGCCGTAGACCCCGTAGCGGATCCGCGACAGGATCACGTCCGATACCTGGTCGGCGATTGGTGGTGTGCGTACTACCGGAATAGCTCGGCCCTGTCTCGGTGCCGTGGCGAGCGCCATCGGGCCAGCCGACGGCGCTCCGATTGACGTAGGACGTCTGACCTATTGGACCACGCCGTCACGTGGATGTCAACTGCCGCGGACCAGCCCTCGACCCTGCTCTACCCCGAGGCTCGCCTCATCGGCAGGAACGGCAACTCAACAATGGTTCCTCCAACCGAGTGCTCCTCGCCCATGACGTCCCACCCGAGGGTCACGCCGGTGCCCGGGTCGGCGGCGGAGGGATGGATGTGGGCGAATCCGATTGCCTGCTCGACGGTAGGACTCCATGTGACGCTGGTTGCATGCCCGACCCGCTCCTCGCCTCGGTAGATGGGTACCTGTGGGTCGCGATGCACTCGGGGCAGGATCACCGGCGGGCGACCGATGTCGAGATACACCTCGACGATGTCGCGCCAGTTGACGAGCACGCCGGCAAGTCGACGCGTCGCGGGAGCGTCCTTCGCCTTTAGGAGCGCTTCGCGGCCTATGAAAGCAGGCTTCTCGAAGTCCACAAAGTGGCCGAGGCCCAACTCGTAGGGCGTGACAAAGGCCTCCTCCTGCTCGGCGGTGGGATGGGCTGAGCGGTCCGGCCCGGCCCCGAGGTAGTCAGCGACCACGATCAGCAAGCCAGCCTCGATGCGGGCGACATCCTCGGCAAAGTGGCCGGCCGGGAGGAGACCGTCGGGCTCTCCGGCTTCCATCACCGCATCCCAGAGTGCCGGCGCGGACTCAGCAGGCACCCAGAACTCGTATCCCAACTCACCCGTGAATCCCTGTCTCCAGACCCAGATGTCGGTGCCGGCCACCTGGGTCTCGGTGCCCCGCGAGAACTTCAGATGAGACCAGTCCTGTCCGGTGAGGCGTTCCAGCACCCTCCTGGACCGGGGGCCCTGCAACGCGAGCAGGCCGTTGACGCCCTGGGTGTTCTCGATCTCCACGTCCAGATCGGCCGAGCACCGCGCCAGCCAGGTCATCATCGGGTCGGCCGTCATGATGAAGCGGTTCTCTTCGAGACGCACGACGATGCCGTCGCCGATCATCATGCCGTCGTGGTCGCACCAGGGCGAGTAGTACACCTGGCGGTTGGCCATGGTGTCGACCCGGCGGGTGATGACCCGGTCGACCAGCCGGGCCGAGTCCGGACCGGAGATGAGGTGCTGCGACAGCGGCGACATCTCGATGACGGCGGCCCGATTACGGATGGCGCCTACTTCTGCCTCGATGGTGCTGAACACGTCGACCAGGTGGAACCGGTCCCAGGAGACCCAGCGCCGCCACTTGTTCAGCGGCGCGGTCCGTGAATTGAACGGGGTGCCCCCGAATGCGTAGACCTCGCTCAAGCTGTTGGCCATACCGGCCGCCTCCAGACCCTCGACCGCGCCGCTGCACCCAACGAAGTGTGCATGTAACGTACAGCCGTCCCGATGCTGAATCGATTCCGTAGATAGGCGAGTTCCGATGAGGCGAGCGGCCGGGTAGGGCGAGACCCGGAAGCGAGGGGGCCGACCCGTCATGACCACCATCCCCGTCACCGGCGACACCGACTGGGCGCTGTCCAAGAACCAGAATCCGGCCGATCTGAGGGTCAACCGGATGGACGTCGAGGCCGAGACCCGCATCTACCGGGCGTTGAGGCACTTCTGGCATCCCGTCATCTATTCCGATGAGCTCGGCGACGAGCCCAGGCAGGTCTGGCTGTGCGACGAGCAGCTGGTGGCGGTGCGTCTCGACGGCGAGGCCGCCGTCTTCAACGACATGTGCGCGCACCGCGGCACCGCGCTGTCATTGGGCAAGGTGGTGGTCTCCGAGTGCGGCGAGACGCTGCAGTGCCCCTACCACGGCTGGCGCTACGCGCCCGACGGGCGCTGCGTGCTGGCGCCCCAGCGCCCCGACCTCGCCGGAAAACTGCGGGCCCGCATCAAGCGGCACAACGTGGTCGAGCGCTACGGCATGGTCTGGGTGTGCCTGGCCGACGAGCCCCATTTCCCGCTGCCGGAGTTCCCCCAGTTCGAGGACCCCTCATACGACTGCGTGGCGGTCCCGTCGACGGACTGGGACCACACCTTCGCGGTGCGCCGCACCGAGAACTACATCGATCCGGCCCACCTGGCCTTCGTCCACGACGGGTACCTGGGGGATTCCAGCAATCCGGCCATCCCCCGCCACGAGGTGTACCCCACGGCCCGCAACATCCTCCACATGCGGCTAAGCGAGCCCGCCCGGGAGCCGGCCAGCGCGGCCAAGAACAAGTCGATCGACAACGAGAGCGAGTACATGGAGGTCATGAAGACCTGGGAGTGCTTCATGCCGCTGACGGTGCTGCTGCGGTCGTTCAACACGGCGGGCGAGACTTTCTGCCTGTTCTTCCACCCCACGCCGACATCGCCGACCACGATCCGCAACTTCACGATCGGCGCCCGCAACTTCGGCTCGGCGTCGACGATCTTCGAGGAGATCGCAGGCTGGAACAAGTTCGTCTACGAGCAGGACGAGCCCATCGTCTCCTCGCAGCGGCCCGCGCAGCTGCCCGAGGACCTGTCGATGGAGATGTTCCTCGCGGAGGTGGACATCTTCTCGCTGCACTACCGCAAGTGGCTGATGGAGCTGGCCGACGAACTCGTCCCCGCCGAGGCCGACGCCGGCTGAGGGGCCCCAAGAGGCCAAGGCGGGCTTCTAGGCGACCATCTCCGGCGCGCCGAGCCCGAACATCTCCACCAGGTCACGGCGGTAGCGGACCGACAGCCTGTCGGCGCGGATGTGGGTCTCGGCCGCCAGGTTGAGCGGCACGGCCTCGGGGCGCTGGCTCTCGACGATCACGATGTCCTCGCTGTTGGTGACCAGCTGGTACTCGGCGTAGTCCTCGACGGTGGCGCCCGGGATGTTGGTCAGCGAGACCTGGTAGATGTCGGTGGTGCGGGCGCTGACGGGCGAACCGATGTCGAAGAAGTGGCTGGTGACGAAGCTCTCGCCGTCGTCCTCGTAGTAGTCCACTTTCAGGTCGGTCGCGAACGGGTAGGTCAAGTGGTGCTGGTAGAAGACCTCACGCTCCCGCTCGCCGAGGTCGTCGTTGAAGCCCCGCTCGACCTCGATGTAGGGCAGTTCCATGTACAGGCCGTAGTCGGTCTGCTTCAGCGTGTAGTCGGGCACGACGGGCCTGGCCCGGTTCCCGAACGTCTTCATGTGGACCCAGGAGATGTGGGCTATGTCGTTGAAGTTCTCGCAGTGGCGGCTGGCGGTGGCAGCCCATGTGCCCTTCGGGATCTGGATCCTCAGCCACTCCGGCCCGAACTCGTCGAGGTGCGGCCACTCGGGTAGCGGGCGGAGGGGCTCCGGCTTCATGCACGCCCACACGATCCCGTAACGCTCGGCGGCGAGGTAGCTGAAGAGCCTCATTGTCTTGGCCGGCGGGGGGCTGTCGGGATCGTTGGCGGGAATCCAGGTGCACTGGCCCGAGCGGTCATAGTGCAGCCCGTGATAGGGGCACACGATGCAGGCACCGTCGTCGCTCATCCAGCCATTGCTCAGCTTCGAGCCCCGATGCACGCAGAGATCCCTGGCCACCGCCGCCCCCTCGCTGGTGCGGTAGACCACGAGATCGACGTCGAGCAGTCTGGCCGCCACCGGCCCGTCGGCCAGGTCCGATGAGAACGCCACCGGATGCCAGAACCCGGCCAGGATGTGCCAGTCACTCTCGCGTATCTCGGACCCCGCGGGATACTCCGGCGCAGTTGAGGCTTGGTCGGTCGGCTCGTACATCGCTGCTCCTGCCCGCCTTTCGGGTTCTGGCTGGCAACAATATATGCACGGGGAATATCGCTAGAAGTCCCGCGGCCGCGTGCTACTGCGCCCCCGCGAGAATCTCGGGTGACTTATGTGTCGTAGAGGCACCGTTTCTCAACCGAGATTTCTTAAGTCAGCACACTAGGAGACCGTGGCGGTGTAGCAGTTCGTGGCGAGGACTTCCGGTGCGTCGCCTTCGGCGCCGGCGGGTGAGGCTGCGGTGAGGGTCAGCTCCACCGTCAACTGCCCGGGCTGGAGCGCTCCCGGCACCAGCGTCTCGATCCGGCCCACAAGCACGCAGCTGTCGGCAGGGGCCGCCCCAACCCAGCGATGCTCGCTCAGGACGGGGCCGTCACCTCCGAGCACCCGGGCCCGGGCCACGATGCCGTCCAGATCGCGGCGGGTGTCGTTGACCACATGCACGTCCAGGTCGAGACGGTCGCCGGGGCGCAACTCCGCCGGCAGCGGGTCGGCCACCACGACCACCGGCCGGCAGGCGTCGACCAGCGCCCACCAGCCCGGCTTCGGTCGCCTCAACCCGTCCAGCACGCCGAACCCGGCGCCGGGTCCAGTTGAGGCGCCGCCCACGTCGGCCAGGGCGTGCAGCAGGAAGCCTCCGGTGGGCCGGTACTTCAAGCGTCGCAGGATCTCGACGGTGGTCTTGACGACCTCGGGCTGGTCGGCCCGCACCGGCGTGCCGAAGGCCGACACGAACTGGCCCATCGTCGGCACCCGGGCCAGCGTCGGGGCCAGATCGGCGGCCCGCCCGCCGTGGTGGCCGAACCACAGCTGGCTCGTCGTGCCCTCCAACGACGGGAGGTGCGGCGGCACGCCGGCGTGGTGGACCACCGGGCGCGAGCCGTCGCAGCGGGACATCACCCGGCTCAGGCGCCGGTCGAGCACGTCGCGGTTCCATGACGGTCCCAGCCGGCTCCACGCCGCCGGAGTGGCCGAGCGGCGCCTCTTGCGGGGGAACGGATCGTCGTGGGCGCACCACACCGCCACCGACGGGCGGTGGCCCAGCAGGTCGACGGCCTCCCGGGCCTGCCGCCGGGCCTCGCCCACCACGCTGCGGCTCATCACCCCCCTGACGGGCAGGTCCTGCCAGACGAGCATCCCCAGCTCGTCGGCGGTGTCGTAGAACTCCTCGCGGGCGATGTGGGCGATGGGGCGCACTAGGTCGAGGCCCGCCTTGCGGGCCGCCCGGATGTCGTCGGCCACCTCCGCCAGCGACGCCGTGCCCAGCAGTGGCCTCGTGGGCAGGAGGTTGGAGCCCTTGGCGAACAGCCGCTCCCCGTTGACGTGCAGCACCCACCGGCGCATCTCCACCGACCGGAAGCCGATGCGGAAGCGTCTGCGGTCGTGAACCTCCCCGCCGGACAGCGCCTCCATCTCCAGGTCGCACAGGGGCTGGTCGCCGAGCGAGTGGGGCCACCACAGCGGGGGATCGGCCACGTCCACGGTCCACTCGACCCGGTTCTCACCCACGGCCGCGTGGTGGCTGTGAACATGCTCAGTGCCCGCGACGGTGGTGCGCAGGTACACGGCGCCCCCGTCCGGCACGTCGAGCACGGCCCGCAGCTCTAGCCGGGCCCATGGCTGGCCGCCGCCTTCGCCCCGGCCCTCGCCGGCGTTGTGGACCTCGGCGCACACCGCCCGGGCGTGGCGGATCGCGACCGTCCCGCTGGAGCGCAGCCGCACCGGCCGCCACAAGCCCCCTACGATCACGCCGTCGGATCCGCACAGCTCGGGATCCTGGAGCGCCCCGGTCAGGGTGGTGCGGTTGTCGGGATCGCCGAAACGCCGGCAGGTCGCCTCGATGGCCAGCAGATGCTCGCTACGGGCACCGAGCTGCTCGGTGACCTCCAGCTCGTGGGGCACGAAGTAGCCGTCGGTGTGGCCCAGGTAGGTGCCGTCGAGCCAGATGTCGCCCTGCTGGGCCAGCCCCTCGATCCGCAGCCACCAGCGGATGCCGCCCGTCTCGATCTTGGGTGCGGCGGCCGCGTCCACCGGTCCCTCGAAGCGCCGCCGGTACAGCACCGACTCCTCGCCGGAAAGGTCCGCTCCCTCGACCGCCGCGCTCTGCGCCCAGTGGCCGGGCACCGCGATCGCGGCCCAGCCCGAGTCGTCGTGGTCGAACTCGTGGAAGGTGCGCCGCCGACCCTCGGTGGCCGCAGCGATCCGCCACGTGCCGCCCAGCTCCACCGCCCCAAGCTACCGCCCGCAGTTGCTGTGCCCCGGCGGTTGCTGTGCCCGGTGGTTGATGTGCCCGGCGGGTGGCCGCCGGTGGTCGCTTGCTCGCACGGGCTTCGCCCTACTCGCTCGCAAGTCGACCGCCGCCGTCTCCCGCCTAGCCGTCTCCCGCCGATGCGTCCGGCGGGTGGCCGCCGGTGGTCGCTTGCTCGCACGGGCTTCGCCCTACTCGCTC
>VYCW01000093.1 GCA_009843735.1 Acidimicrobiaceae bacterium
GATGGCAGGGGTGGACGACAGGTTGGGGGGCTCGCCCACGCCGTTGAGCCCGTACGGCGACTCGGGGTGGGGGAACTCGAAGATCTTCATGGGCATGGGCGGGACGTCGAGCATGGTGGGGATCAGGTAGTCGGTGAACGACGGGTTGCGGATCCTGCCGCCGGTGATCTGGAGCTCCTCCATGACCGCCAGCCCGAGGCCCTGGACGGTTCCGCCCTCGATCTGGCCCTCGACCCCGGCCGGGTTCATGGCCTTGCCGACGTCCTGGGCGGTGGCCATCTCGACCACCTTGACCAGGCCGAGCTCGACGTCCACATCGACGACGGCCCGGTGGGCCGCGTAGGCGAACGCGACGTGGGCGTTGCCCTGGCCGCGCTCGTCGTCGACGGGCTCGGTGGGGCGATGGCGGTAGGTGAAGGCGTGCGACACCGACTCGGGTCCGAGCACGTCGGCCACCGTCACCAGCGGCTGGCCGTCGCCACCGCGAATCTCGGGGCCGTCCAGGAGGAGTTCACCGGCGGAACGGCCCAGCACGGCCGCGGCACGAGCCAGGACCTCGTCGCGGACCAGCCCGCACGCGCCGACCACCGCCCCGGCCGTCATCCAGCTCTGGCGCGACGCGGAGGAAGCACCCGATTCGGCGATGTCGGTGTCCTTGTCCCGCAGCTCCACCGTCCGCACGCCCAGTTCGGTGCGAGCGATCTGAGCCTCCAGGGTCACCACGCCCTGGCCCAGCTCGGGGCCGGCGCAGTAGACCTCGGCCACCGGCTCGCCGTCGCGGATCCACACCGTCACCCGGGCGGTGCAGGTGTCGTCCATCCCGCCGGAGAAGCCGATGGCCTTCATGCCCAGCGCATAGCCCACCCCTCGCCGGATGCCCTCTCCCCGGGTGACGTTGCCCACACCGCCGGGGCGGGCCCGCATGTCGGCGGCCTCGTGATCGGCGTCATGCGGGAGAGGCAGATCACGCAGGTAGGACAGGATCTCCTGAACAGGTGCCGGGCCGTCGACCGGCTGCCCGGTGGGCAGCACGTCGCCCTCACCGATGGCATTGCGCATGCGCAGCTCCAACGGATGCAGGTCCAGTTCGACGGCCAGCCTGTCCATGGCCGACTCGATGGCGTAGCAGGACTGCACTGCGCCGAAGCCCCGCATCGCCCCGCAGGGCGGGTGGTTGGTGTAGGTGGCGAACCCGTCGATCTCGACGTTGGCCACGTCGTAGGCGCCGGCCGCGAAGTAGCAGCCGTTGGCGATCACCACCTGCGAGGTGGACGTGTAGGCGCCGCCGTCGAGCACCAGCCGCACCTTCGTGAACACCAGTCGCCCGTCGCGGGTCGCCCCCAACTCGATGTCGGCGATGGCCGGATGGCGGTGCACATGGCCGAAGAACGACTCCTCGCGGCTGTAGACCATCCGGACCGGCCGTCCGGTGCGCAGGGCCAGGAGGCAGGCGTGGATGTGGACGTTGAGGTCCTCCTTGCCGCCGAAGGCACCGCCCACGCCTGAGAGCACCAGCCGCACCTTGTCCAGAGGCAGGCCCAGGCAGTCGGCCACCTGCTGCTGGTCGAGGTGGAGGTTCTGGCACGACACGTACAACTCCACGCCGCCGTCGCCCAGCGGGACGGCCAGACCCGACTCAGGGCCCAGGAAGGCAGGATCCTGGGTGCCCATCTCGTAGCGGCCCTCGACGACAACCTCTGCGAGGGCGCGGGCCGCGGCCACATCACCGTGGCGTATCTTGACGTGCCGGGCCAGACCGCCGCCGGGCAGATCCTCGACCTGCCCGGTCAGCGACATCTCCGGATCGGTGTTGGGGACCAGCTCCTCGTAGTCGACGACGATCATCTCGCAGGCCCGCCGGGCGATCTCGGGATGGGTGGCCGCCACCACCGCAACCGGCTCGCCCTGGTACCTCACCTCGTCGAAGGCCAGCACCGGCTGGTCGTAGATCTTCATGCCGTAGGTCTTGGAGCCGGGCACATCCCGATGGGTCAGCACGCACCTCACGCCGTCGATCCCCTCCGCTTGGGAGGTGTCGATCCCCAGGACCCGCGCCCTCGGATGCGGGCTCCGCAGGGTGACCCCCCACAGGGATCCGTCGTGGTACTCGTCGGAGGAGTAGATGAACGAGCCGTCCACCTTGGGGACGCCGTCGGGCCGGGCGGCCGACGCCCCCACCCCGTCCACCACGGTGGGGGTCGTGACCCGGGTCGGGGTCTCGGTGATCGTCATGGCTGGATCCGTGCGGTCATGGCGCGGCTCCGGTCCGTTCGGCGGCCAGGTGCACGGCGTCGAGGATCTTCTGGTAGCCGGTGCAGCGGCACAGGTTGCCGGACAGCTCCTCCCGCACTGTCAGGTCGTCGGGGTCGGGATTGCCGGCCAGCAGGCAGTGGGCGGCCACGACCATCCCCGGCGTGCAGAACCCGCACTGCACGGCCCCGGCGTCGAGGAAGGCTTGCTGCACCGGATGCATGCCGCCGCCGGAGTCGAGGCCCTCCACGGTCACGACGGAGCGGCCCTCCACCTGTACCGCCGCCACCAGGCAGGAGCAGACCAGCACCCCGTCCACGTAGACCGAGCACGATCCGCACTCGCCCTGCTCGCAGGCGTTCTTGGTGCCCCGGAGGCCGACCCGCTCCCGCAGGAAGTCCAGCAGGCTCTCCAGCGCCCACACATGGTCCACGCTGTGGGCCACGCCGTTGACGGTGACGTTCACCCTCACGCAGCCGTCTCCTCGTCCATACCGCCTAGGTCGGCGAGCGCCCAGCTGAGGCATCGGCGGCCCAGCACCGCCAGCGCGTGCCTCCGGTACCCGGCGGTGCCGCGCACATCGTCGATTGGGGACGCGGCCTCGGCCACCAGGTCTCCGAACTCGTGGCACACGCTCTGGTCGACGACGGATCCGTCCCAGCGATCGGCCAGCGCCTCCTGGAGCATCTGCTCCGCGGCTCGGGCCCGCAAGGGCGTAGGGCCGGCCGAGCCGATCCCGGTTCCGACCCGCCGTCCGGTCACGTCGAGGTTCAGCGCGAACGACGCGGTGGCGATCACCATGGCATTGCGGGGCCCGACCTTGGCGAACTGTTGCGGACCGGTAGCGGTCGGCACGAGCACCGCCCGGATCAGCTCGTCGGGCTCGAGGGCGCTGCGCTTGGGGCCGAGGAAGAAGTCGTCGATGTCGATGAGCCGCAGGCCCCGCACCGACTCGACCTCCACCCTCGCCCGGCATGCCAGCAGCACCGGATGGCAGTCGCCGGCCGGCGAGGCGGTGGCGAGGTTGCCGGCCACAGTGCCGCGGTTGCGGATCTGGGGAGAGCCGACGGTGCGGGCCGCCTGGGCCAACCCCGGGCACAAGCCGCTGAGCTCGTCGATGATGCTGGTGAAGGAGACTCCGGCGCCGATCCGCACCGTCCGGCCGTCGTCGACCAGTTCCCAGGAGTCGAGCCCGTCGATCGATGTCAGGTCCAGGAGCGTGACCGGACGGGCCCGGCCGAAGTTGATGTCGACCATGAGGTCGGTACCCCCGCAGATGGGGGACGCTTCGGGATACTGGGAGCGCAGCAGCATGGCGCCCCGCCACGACGACGGCCGCAGCATCGGGCCGGACGCGAGTGGGATCTCCATCGGATTCAGTCTTGCACGGCCCAGCAGCCGACCCGTTACGCTGCGGAACGGGGTGCGACTGACCTATTCGCCCGAGGTGGAGGCATTCAGGGCCGAGTTCTCGGCCTGGCTCGACGCCAACCTGCCCGACGAGGCGGCCACCGCCGTCCGGCCCCGGTCGAGCGCCGACATACCGGAATGGTCCCGGAGTTTCCAGCGCCGCATGTTCGACGACGGCTGGCTGGTGCCCGGCTACCCGCCAGAGTTCGGCGGGCGCAACGCCGACCTTTACGAGCAGGCGGTGTTCTGGGAGGAGCTTGGGCGCCGCCGCATCACCCAGAGCTTCAACCCTCAGGGGCTGGGCATCGTAAGCGCCTCCATTATCACCTTCGGCACCGGCGAGCAGAAGCACCGTTGGGCAGTGCCGATCATGCGGGCGGAAAGGACCGCAGCGCTGGGCATGAGCGAGCCGGGCGCGGGCAGCGATCTGGCCGGGCTGTCCACCCGGGCCGTACTCGACGGCGACCGCTTCATCGTCAACGGCCAGAAGGTGTGGACCTCCGGTGCCCACCACGCCGATGTGCTGCTGGCCTTCGTGCGGACCGATCCCGACGTCCCCAAGCACAAGGGGATCTCCGCGCTGATCATCGAGACCGACACGCCCGGTCTGGTGCGGAGGCCCTTCCGCGACATCACCCGACCCGATCCCGATTTCAACGAGGTGTTCTTCGACGACGTGGAGGTGCCCCGCGAGAATCTGGTCGGCGAGCTCAACGACGGTTGGCGGGTGTGCACCGGCTCGCTAGCCCACGAGCGCGAGATGCTGTGGATCCTGTGGTCCCAGGGCCTCGACCGGATGCTCGACGACATGCTCGAGCAGCTCAACGACGGCGCGGGCGCGGGTGCGGCCGGTGACCCGGTGGTTCTCGACGGGCTCGGAAGCTCGATCATGGACTCGTGGGCGCTGCGCCTGCTCGGCCAGCGACAGCTGGCCCGAAGCCGGCGGGGCCTGCACGTCGCCGACCAGTCGCTTCTGAAGCTGCTGGGCTCGGAGGCCCAGCAGAAGCTGTCGTTGCTGATGCTGGAGGCGCTGGGTCCGGCCGGGCTGGACCGCACCGTGCCACCGGACGCGCAGTCGCCGTATGAGAGCGACCGGGCCGCGCTGTCATGGGCCGACCGGTACTTCTTCACCTTCGCCGGCACCATCAGCGGGGGGACCAGCGAGATCCACCGCAACATCATCGCCGAGCGGGTCCTCGGCCAGCCCCGTTAGAGGCCGAGGGAACGATGGAGTTCGAGTTCACCGAGGACCAGTTGGAGCTTCAGAGGGCGGTGCGCGACATTCTGGACGCCGAGGCGCCGCCCGAGCTGGCCCGGGCGGTAGCCGACGGCGAATCCGACGGCGCGGAGCTCTGGGGCACGCTGGCCGGACTCGAGTGGCCGGCCATGGCTCTGCCCGCTGATGCCGGCGGCCTGGGCTTCGGCTGGGTGGAGCTGGCCATCGTCCTCGAGGAGCTGGGCCGCCACGCCGCGCCGGGACCGTTCGTGGCCACCGTCACCCAATTCGCGCCGCTGGTCCTCGAGGCGGCCGGCCCGGAAGACGCCGCGGTCTTGCTGTCCGACGTCGCCGCGGGCCGCACCACCGGCACGGTCGCGGTCGACGAGGGCGCTGGGACCTGGGACCCGGCCGGTGTGCAGGCCACCACCCGCCGCGACGGCGACCACCTGGTGCTCTCAGGCACCAAGCACTACGTGGTGGACGGTGCCACTGCCGACGAGATCGCGGCCGTGGTCCGACTCGACGGCGAGGTGCGGGTGGTGCTGGTCCCGGGCTCGTCGGTGCAGCCCGTAGAGGTGATGCCCATCGATCCCGGTGTGCGCCACTCCACGGTCAGTCTCGACGGAGTGCGGGTGCCCGCCGATCGGCTGCTGGGCCGCGGCGACGCCACCAGGGCGACTCGCCGAGCGCTGGAGGAGTCGGTCGCCGCGATCGCGGCGATCACCCTGGGTGCCTGCCAGCAGATCTTCGACATCATCAACGCCCACGCCAAGGAGCGCATCCAGTTCGGCGTGCCCATCGGCTCGTTCCAGGCGGTGAAGCACAAGCTGGCCGACATGTACCGCGACATCGAGCGGGCCCGGGTGCTCGTGTACTACGCGGCGCTGACTCTGGCCGAGGACCACCCGGACCGGACGCTGGCCGCCTCCATGGCCAAGGCCGCCGCGGGCGAGGCCCAGCGCCGCTGCGTTCAGGACGGGCTGCAGCTGGCCGGCGGCATCGGCTACACCTGGGAGCACGACCTGCACCTGTTTCTGCGCCGGGCCAAGGTGGGCGAGCTGCACTTCGGCTCGGCGTCCCACCACCGCCGCAGAGTCGCCCGCCTATTCCTCCAGTCAGGCGCCGCCTAGGCCGAGCCGTCTAGGACGGGTCGAAGAGGACGGGGAGGGTCAGGGGGCCCCGGAAGGCGTAGCCGCTGATCACTGGACGCTCGGCGTCGGGGTCGAGGCGCAGGTTGGGCAGGCGGTCCAGCACGGCGTTGATCCCCACCTCCAGCTCCATGCGGGCCAGATGCATGCCCAGGCATTGGTGCGGGCCGGTGCCGAAGGCCATGTGCTGCTGGGGCTCCCGGTCGAGGTCCCATTGGCCGGGATCGTCCCAGCGGGCCTCGTCACGTGAGGCCGATCCGCTGATGATCGACACCGACGACCCGGCCGGCACCGGGCAGCCGCCGATCTCGGTGTCGGTCGCGGCCCGGCGGGCCACCATCGTCACCGACGTCTCCCAGCGCAGGGTCTCCTCCACCGCGGCCGGCACCAGCGAGCGGTCGGCCAGCACCCGGGCCATGGCATCGGGCCGGTCCAGCAGGGCCAGCAGGCACGATCCGAACGCCCGGTAGGTGGTCTCGGCCCCCGCCGGCAGCAGCAGCCGCAGGAACCCGTAGATCTTCTCGTCGGTGAGCCGGGCGCCGTCGATCTCGGCGTGCACCAGCTCCGAGAGCAGGTCGCCGGTGGGCTCGGCCCGGCGGGCCTCGACCAGCGGCTCCAGGTAGTCGCGCATGGCCTGCGATGCGGCCACTCCCTCCTCCGGGTACAGCGGCCCGTAGTTGATCTTGACCGCCCATTCGTTGAACCGTTTATGGTCGGCGGTGGGGACGCCCACGATCCCGCAGATCACCTGCACCGGGAACCTGCTGGTGACCTCCGCGACCAGGTCGGCCCGGCCGGCCGGGGCGATGATGTCCAGCAGCCTGTCGATCACAGGCTCGATCAGCTCGCCCCGCCAACGCTCCAGGGTCGAACGGCGGAAGGCATAGGCCACCAGGTTGCGGTAGCGGCGATGCTCGTCGCCGTCGAGGCCGAGCATCAGCTCACCCATGTAGGGCTGCATGACCTCGCCGTTGATCGAGGCCGAGAACGAGCGCCAGTCCTTCAGCACCCGGTCGGCGTCGGCCCAAGACGTGAGCGTGAACCCGGGCGGGGCCGGCTCGCCGGTGAAGCTGATGCCCTCCTGCCGCCGCACCGGGCAGTGATGGCGGGCGTGGTCCCACTGCTCGTAGGGCTGCGCGTAGTCCCACTGGTCATAGGGCGGCGTCGAGTAGTCCATCTCGCCGGAGTCCACGCCGGGCTCCATGCCTAGAGGATTGCGCCGCTGGCCTTGAGCGCGGCTATCTCGTCCCAGTCGATGCCCAGCGACGCCAGCACCAGCTCGGTGTGCTCGCCCAGCTCCGGCGCCCGATCCACCTCGACCGGCGTCTCGTCGAACTGGGCCGGGCTGGCCACCAGCTGCACCGCCTCGCCCGCGGCGCTCTCCATGGCCGGCAGGTAGTCGTTGGCGTTGACCTGGGGGTCGTCGTAGAGCTCGACCAGAGTCTGGAACGGGGTCCACACCCCCTCGAAGTCGGCGAGACGCTCCTTCCACTCGTCCAGGGTCCGCTCGGCGAAGGCCTCGTCGATGATGTCGATGCACTCCGGCCCGTTCTTCGAGCGGGCCTCGGAGGTGCTGAACCGCTCGTCGGTCACCAGGATGGGCCGCTCCAGACGGGCCGCGAAGTCCTCCCAGTAGCGGTCGCTCTGGAGCAGGATCAGGCTGATGTAGCGGTCGTCGGCGGTGCGGAACACCCCCACGCCCGGGTTGGGGGACTTGCGCCGGTCGCCCCGGGGCAGCGAGGTGAGCCCGAACAGCTTGGCCGCCACCACCAGCGGCGAGACCTGCCACATGGCGGTGGCCAGCAGCGACACGTCGATCACGCTGGGCTCTCCGGTGCGCTCCCGCTTGAGCAGCGCGGCCGCGATGGCGCCGGCCAGCGCCATGCCCCCCATCACGTCGCCGAAGGCCGGGGAGGGCTGACCCTGGGGCCAGCCCGCCGCGTCCGGCGGGAACACCGCGGCCACCGCGCCCCGGGCCCAGAACGAGGCCCCGTCGAAGCCGCCCCTCTCCGCGTCGGGACCGGCCGGTCCCTGCCCGGTGCCACGGGCGATGACGATGGACGGGTTGCGGGCCCGGATCGCATCGTTGTCGATGCCCAGACGACGCCGCACCGGCTCCAGGTAGTTGGTGAGGAACACGTCGGCTGTCTCGACCAGCTTCAGCAGGGCCTCACGGCCTTCGGGGTGGGCGATGTTGAGCGCCACCGAGCGTTTCCCCCGGTTGGGCTGCTCGACCATGAAGTTCACGGTGCCGGCGGGGATCAGCCCGGAAGTGATCAGACCCCGTTGCGGGTCGCCGCCGGCCGGGTTCTCGACCTTGATGACGTCGGCGCCCCAGTCGACCAGCACCGACCCGCCCGAGGGAACGAACATCCAGGACGCGACCTCGACGACCCTGACGCCCTCCAAGGGCCTCGACATGTCCGACACCTCAGGCTCGCGGCGCGGTCAGACCGCCAGCAGTTCCTTCAGGTTGCCGCCCATGATCTTGGCCGTGTCGTCCGACGACAGCGACGACGGCAGGTCGTCGTAGAAGCTCACCGGATCGCCCAAGCCCTCGGGATGGGGGTAGTCGGAGCCGAACAGGATCCGGTCGGGGCTCATCACGTCGATCAGCCCCTCCAGCCCGTCCTCCCAGAACGGGTTGACGTAGACGTTGCGCCGGAAGGCGGCCAGGGGATGCTCGGGGAAGTCCTGGGGCAGCTTCTTGTAGACGCCTTCCAGCTTCTCCAGCAGGGGTTTCACCCACGTGCCGCCGTTCTCGATGGTGGCGATGCGCAGGTCCGGGAACCGGGTGAAGGCCCCGTGGCAGATCATCGCGGTCATCATGTCGCTGATGGCCCGGTTCTGCATGACCAGCAGGCGCAGCGGGTTGGGCTTGAACGGCAGGAACTCGGTCTTGCCCTCCCAGATCGACGCCAGATCGGCATAGCCCGAGTCCGAGGAGTGCATGCCCACCAGCACACCGGATTCCTGCACCCGAGCCCAGAACGGATCGAACTCGGGCAAGGCCGGGGAGCGCGGCCCCCGCAGGCCCCAGGCGGGTGCAGGGCGGATCAGGATGCAGCGGGCGCCCCGATCCAGGCACCACTCCAGCTCCTCGATGGCCTTCTCGACGATGGGCAGGGTGATGATAGGCGTGGCGAAGATGCGGTCGTGGTAGTTGAAGGTCCACTCGTCATGGATCCACTGGTTGAGGGAGTGGACCACCACATGGGTGAGATCGGGGTCGTCACGCATCCGCTCCTCGAGCAGGCTGGCCAGCGTCGGGAACATCAGCGAGCCCTGGATTCCGAGCTTGTCGAGGTGGGGGAGGCGGGCCTCGGCGTTGCGGGCCCAGTCGGGGCAGCGGATCGGCTTGCCGAAGATCTCGCGCAGGCTCTTGCCGTCGGGGTTGCCGTGACGGTAGTACTCCTCCTGGGCGCCGGGAGGGGCGACCACCTCGAAGGTCGGGTTGGGGATGTACTCCGAGATCTGGCCCTTGATGGCGATCTTGGTGCGGCCCTCGACCTGCACGTAGCGGATGGCGCCCTTGTACTCGGGCGGCAGGTAGCGGGTGAAGGCGTCCTCGGTCTCGTACATGTGGTTGTCCGAGTCGAATACTTCGAAGCCGAGGTCACGAGCCATGGCGGTCCCCTCCTGCGCGGCTGTGGAGCAGTGCCACCCTACCGGCCGCCGATTCGCTCGGCCTCCCGGAACCGCCGCCTATGTGCGAGGATGTCACCAAGGAATGAGCGCGAGGGGGACATGCGCACTGAGCCGGTGACGGGGCCGTCGGTCTGGCGGGCCGACGAGCTGGAGGACTCGGACGAGTGGGTCTACCGATTCACCCAAGCCGACCTCGATGAACTCGAGCGCGGCGTGGAGTCGGTGGCGGGCCGCGACGTGCACGATCTGGCCCCCGAGGCGTTCCCGCTGCCCGGCCTGGAGCCCCGCATCCGCGAGTTCGTCGACGAGCTCGACACCGGCCGGGGCTTCGTCGTGCTACGAGGCCTCCCGATCGGCCCGCGGTTCGACCGGGCCGCGGCAGCAGCCGTGTTCTGGGCGATCTGCTCCCGCATCGGCCGGCTGGTCCCCACCACATGCGACGGGTCCCTCCTAAACCACGTCTACGACCGCGGCCCCGGGCAGGATCCCAACGCCCGGGCCTACACCACCAACATCGGCGGCCACATCCACTCCGACGGGGTCGAGATCGTGGGCCTGATGTGCCTTCAGCCGTCGCCCAGCGGCGGTGAGAGCATCATCGCCAGCTCGATGACGATGTTCAACACCCTGCTGGAGGAACATCCCGAGTGGCTGCCGGTCCTGTTCAAGCGGATGGCCTGCGACTGGAAGATGGAGGAGCCGCCCGGCAGCGCCGGCTGGTACCCGCAGTCGCTGTACTGCCACGTCGACGGGTGGCTGTCGGCCACCCTCAAGACCGGCTTCCAGCGGTCGGCCCAGCGCTTCGACGGCGTGGAAGCGCTCACCGACGACGAGCTGGCCTGCTTCGAGTACCTCGAGTCCATACCCCAACGGCCCGGCATGACCCTGTACATGGACCTCGAGCCGGGCGACATCCAGTTGGTGAACAACTACGTGACGCTGCACTCCCGCACGGCCTACACCGACGACCCGGCGAGACCCGAACAGAGGCGCCACATGCTGCGCTACTGGATGAGCCGCTCGGGCCTGAGCCCGCGGGCGGTGTCGGCCGACTATCAGTTCATGCGGGACGACTACTTCGGGCTCACCCAGCCCGCTCCCCTACTGTGAGCAGGTGAGCGAGCGGCGGTTTCAGGAGCCCGGATACCCGCCAACGGCCGACCGCTTCGTGCGTCATCTGGCCGAGCGGTGGGGCGACCGGGACCTGCTGGTGCTGGGAGAGCGGCGACTCACCTACCGCGACCTGGAGGCCGACTCGCGGCGGCTGGCCCGGGGGCTGCTGGCCAGCGGCGTGAGCCGCGGCACCAGGGTGGCGCTGCTGGCCCCGAACGGTCCAGAGTGGGTTGTGGCGTGGCTGGCCGCAGCCCGGATCGGGGCGCTGGTGGTGCTGCTGAACACGTTCCACAAGGCCCGCGAGCTGGGTTGGGCCTTGGCGCATTGCCGGGCCGAGGTGCTGCTGACCGTCGACCGCTACCTGAACCACGACTACGGCGCCCGGCTGGAGCAGGCCGTCGATGGCCTGGCCGGACAGGATCAGGAGGCCATCCGCACCGGCAGCCATCCCAGCCTGCGAGCGGTGTGGATGTGGGGCGAGGGAGCCGCGCCGCGGTCCTGGACCGCACCGGTTGACGCCCTCCGGGGCCGGGCCGGCGCGGTGTCCGACGAGCAGCTCGATGCGGCCGCGGCCCGAGTCGAGCCCCAGGACCCGATGGTGGTCATCTACACGTCGGGCAGCACGTCGGAGCCCAAGGGGGTGGTCCACTCCCACCGCACCGTCATCGTCCACCCGTTCAACCTATTGCAGTTCCGCGATCTGCGGGCCGGCGACATGCTCTACACGTCCATGCCGCTGTTCTGGGTCGGCGGCCTGTCGTACACCCTGGTGAGCGCCATGCACACCGGGGCCACCGTGGTGTTCGAGGAGCGCTTCGAGCCCGGCAGCACCCTGGAGCTGATCGAACGCCGGCGGGTGACGCACGTGATCGGCTGGCCCCACATCGCCAAGGCGCTGGTCGAGCACCCGTCGTTCGGTGAGCGGGACCTGTCCTCCATCCGGGGCGGCAGCTTCGACGATCTGCTGCCCGCACATCTGCGGGTCAGCGATCCCCGCAGGAAGGCGACGTCGTTGGGCATGACCGAGTCGCACGGACCCCACTCGATCGAGCCGCTGCACGTCGAGCTGCCCGAGGGCAAGGAGCAGTCGTTCGGTCGCAGCGTGCCTGGCATCGAGCGGCGCATAGTCGATCCCGGCACCGGCGAAGAGCTGCCGGCCGGGCAGGCCGGCGAGATCTGGATCCGGGGCTACTCGCTGATGGTGGAACTGCTCGGCCAGGACCCGACCGACATCTTCGAGCCGGGGGGCTGGTACCGCACCGGCGACAGCGGCCTCCTCGACGCCGACGGTCACCTGTACTTCCGGGGCCGGCTGGGCACGGTCATCAAGGCGGGGGGCACCAACGTCGCCCCCCGGGAGGTCGAGCTCGCCATCGAGTCGCAGCCCGGCGTGATGCACGCGTTCGTGGTGGGCGTGCCCGCCGCCGATGGCCGGGGCGAGGCGGTGGCCGCCGCGGTGGTCGCCAAGCCGGGCGCCGGGATCGATCCGCAGGACCTGCGGGCCCGCCTGCGGGCCGAGATCGCAAGCTACAAGGTTCCCCGCCATGTGGCCGTGTTCGCGGAGCAGCAGGAGTTGCCCTGGCTGGAGTCGGGCAAGATCGACCTTCAGGCCCTCCGGCGCCTGCTCACCGACCGCTTCGGCGACTAGCCCGTGAGGGCCGTCGCTAGTGGTAGGAGATGGCTTCGAGCAGGTTGATGCGGTTGGCCCGGCGGGCGGGCGCCAGGGCGGCCAGCAACCCGGCCACGGCGGCCACGAGCAGGTACACCACCATGGTCGGCCACGGCACCGCCACCGAGGAGACGATGTTGCCGGGGAGGGCCAGGGCCGTGATGGAGCCGGTCACCGCCCCGGTGACCACACCGATGAGCCCGCCGAAGACGGCCACGATGCTCCCCTCCAGGAGGATGGCGGAGCGGATCTGCCACCTGCCCATGCCGACGGCTCGCAGCAGCCCGATCTCGCGGGTCCGCTCGAACACCGACAGGGCCATGGTGTTGGAGAAGCCCATCACCGCGATCAGCAGGGCGAGGATCAGGAACACGTTGATCACCCCCAGCAGAGCGTCCACCTGGGTGGCCCTGCTGTCGCGGTACTCGGCCTGGTCGCGCACCTCGACCTGCGGGTAGTCGGCCAGTGCCGTCCGCAGCGCAGCCCGGGCCTCGTCGGGGCCGACTCCGGCCGCGCTGACGGCGGTGACCAGGCTGTCCTGGTCTCCGACGAGGTAGCGGTCCCAGTCCCGGTGGTCGATGACCCAGGACCCCGCCACCGAGTCCTCGGAATGGAGGGCCACCACCCGGAGAGTGGCCTGCTGCTGGCTGGAGAACTGCAGGCGCACGTCATCGCCGGCCGCCAGGCCGAGGTCTTCGGCGATGTCGACGTGCACCATCACGTTCCCCGGACCGGCACCGGCCAGGCTGCCGGAGGTGACGCCCGGGTCGACATGGCTCGAGAACGAGGCGAGGCTGGCCGAGGTCAGCAGATGCTGGCTGCCGTCGGGGGCGCGCACTCCGTCGATGCGGTACCGGAACGCTTCCACCGACTCGATTTCCGGCAGCCCGGCTAGAGCCGACGCGGCCTGCCCGCTGAACATGAGTTCCCGGTTGTCGCAGGAGCCGGCGCACATCATCCAGTCGGCCTGCACCGAGTCCTCCAGCTGGGCGTTCAGGGTGTGCTTGAACGAGTTGCCGAGCACGGTGACCAGCGACACCATGGCCAGCCCGATCATCAGTGCCGAGGCGGTGGTGGCGGTGCGGCGAGGGTTGCGGACCGCGTTCAGCCGGGCCAGGCGCCCGTTGAGGGCGAACGCCCGGGCGGCCGGCCATCCCAGCGTTTCCGCCATCGGCCCGGCGACGGCGGGGCTGAGTATGTTGACGCCGAGCAGCATCCCCACCGCGCCCAGGCCCAGCATCAGGATCAGCGCCGGTGTGGACGGGTCCGAGAGCAGCCCCGCGACCATGAGGACCAGACCGGTCCCGCCGACCGCCGCTCCGACGACCACCGACCGGCGCCGGCTGTAGGGATCGATGTCGGCGTCGTCGGCCAGCGCCACCATCGGCGTCACCCGGCGGGCCCGCATAGCCGGCCAGAGGGCGGTGAGCAGGGTCACGCCCACACCGAGCACCAGCGCGGCGGCGATGGGGGCGCCGCTGATGATCAGCTCGGGTCGGGGCAGGCTCTCGTTGGTGGCGACCAGCACGGCTGAGAGGGCCATCGATACCAGGATTCCCAGACCGAATCCCACCACCGCGGCCACTGCGCCCATTACCAGAGCCTCGATCGCCACCGTCTGGGCGACCTGGCGCCGGTCGGCTCCCAGCACCCGGAGCAGGCCGAACTCCTTGTTGCGTTGGCCTGCCACCAGCGTGAAGGTGTTGTAGGTGATGAACGCCGAGACGAACACCACGATGACGGCGAACGCCAGCAGCGCGCCGCGGAAGACCTCCAGGAGCTCGCTGAACTCCTGGTCGCGGGCGTCGACCTGCTCCTGCCGGGAGAGGATGTCGACCGACGGGCCGAGAGCGCTCTGGATCGACGCCGTGACGGTCTCCGGCGAGGTGCCCGGCGACAGGCGCACGTCGATGAGGTCGTAGCCGCCCCCGTCGTGCAGCACCTGACGGGCGGTGGGCATGTCCCAGGCAGCCAGCTGGAACGGGGCCCGTAGGTCGGGCTCCATGAAGTAGAAGACGCCGACCAGTTCGAAGGAGTGGGTGCCGGTCGGTGTGGCGACCTTGTAGCGCTCGCCGATCTCGAGTCCGAAGTCGGCCGCGGTGTGATGGTCGATGGCGAACTCGTCTCCTCCGACGGGCCGGCGGCTGATCCCGTCGTCGAGAACGAAGATCCTGCCCAGCGACTCGTCGGTGGGCCAGCCCATGCCCGCCTGCTGGCCGCCGAGTCCGGGGTCCAGGGCGTTGCCGTCGGCGTCGATGACCACGACGCTGAACTCCGACACCGCTCCGGCCGCCCGCTCCACCCCGTCGATGGTCTCCAGCCGGTCCGTCAACGACGGGTCGAGCAACTGCAGGTCCTCCCACTGGTCGACATCGCCCAGACCCGACTGCGACCGGACCGAGAGGTCGACATGGTCGTAGAGCTGTCCGGCCAGACCGTTCAGGGAGGAGCGGAGACCGTCGGTGTTGATCAGCACGCCGACGGTGAGGGCCACGCCGGCCACCACCGCGACACTGGTGAGGGCGAACCGGATCTTCGTCCCGACGATGTTGCGAAGGCTGTATCGCAGCAGGGTCATCGAACCGCTACTTCGAGCGGGGGCGGCGTCTTGTCCCGCTCTTGTTCGCTGCGCTCACGGGCCGCTCGGGCCACGGCCTCGCAAGCTCGGCCTCCGGAGTCACTCTTCCAGTTCTTCGAAGAACTCGAGGACCTGGTCCATGGTGGCGCCCTCGGGGACGCCGCGGATGAACTGGCCGACCTGCAGGATCTTCATGTAGTCGAGCACCTGCTCGGCGGTGGGGTTGATGATCTCGCCCTTGAGGCTCCCGTCGGACAGGAACACGGTCCGGTCCGCGAACGACGCCGCCCTGGCGTCGTGGGTCACCATCACGATGGTCTGGCCCAAGTCGTCCACTGCCTTGCGCATGAACCGCAGCACGTCGGTGCCGGAACGGGAGTCGAGGTTGCCGGTGGGCTCATCGGCGAAGATGACATCCGGTTTGCTGGCCAGCGCCCTCGACACCGCCACCCGCTGCTGCTGGCCGCCGGACAGCTCGCTGGGCTTGTGGTTCAACCGGTCCTCCAGTCCCACGGTTGCGATCACGCTGTCCACCCACTCCCGGTCAGGCTCGCGCCGAGCCAGTTCGAGGGGCAGGTTGATGTTCTCGATGGCAGTCAGCGTGGGCACCAGGTTGAAGGCCTGGAAGATGAAGCCCACCCGGCCGCGCCGCAGCCTGGTCAACTCCTTGTCGGACAGGGTGCTGAGGTCGGTGTCGCCGATGTAGGCCCGGCCCTCGGTGAGATCGTCGAGCCCGGCCATGCACTGCATGAGCGTCGACTTGCCCGATCCCGACGGACCCATGATCGCGGTGAAGCGACCCTGCTCGAATGTGATGTTCACACCGTCGAGGGCCCGGACCTCGATCTCGCCCGACCCGTAGATCTTGACCGCGTCCACCGACCGGGCCGCGGCGATCGGCTCGGAGGCTTGTACGGCTGCGTCGCTCATGACGTCCCCGCTCTTCTCGTACCTGCCGTCCATACTGCCATGAGTGGCCGCCCTTGCGGCTTCAACCCCTGGGCAGGCCGAGCAGGCGCTCGGCGATGATGTTGCGCTGGATCTCGTCGGTGCCGCCCGCCACGGAGGCGGCCTTCGACCACAGCCACTGGCGCTGCCAGGTGCCCGCCGCGAGTTCGCCGCTCGTTTCGGGCCACAGGGGGGCATCGTCGCCGAGCACGTCCAGCGCGGTAGCGGAGAGCCGGCGGGTCATGGCCGAGTGCACCAGCTTGGCGATGCTGGAGTCCGGTCCGGGCTCGATCCCGCGGCCCAGCTGCGACAGCGTGCGGTAGTTCCGCAGGCGCAGCAGCCCGAGGGCGACGTAGGCGTCGATGATCTGATCGGCGGCCACCGGGTCGTCGAGGGCGGCCAGTGCCCGAGCGTCGGCCATGAGCTCGTCGAGGTAGATCTCGTGAACGACCTGCTCCTTGAACGGGTAGGCCGTGCCCCGCTCGTGGGCCAGGGTGGTGCTGGCCACCGCCCATCCCTGGTTCAGCCCGCCCACCAGTTGGCTCTCCGGAACGTGGACCCCGTCCAGCACGACCTGGTTGAACTCGAACTCCCCGGTGATCTGGCGCAGGGGATGGATCTCCACGCCCGGCGCCTCCATGTCGATCACCATGCATGAGATGCCCCGGTGGCGGCCCTGCCCGGTGTCGGCGCCGGTGCGCACAAGAGCGATCCCCCATTTCGAGAACCCGGCGTAGGAGGTCCACACCTTCTCACCGGTGACCAGCCAGCCGCCGGCGGCCGGCTCGGCCGTGGTCCGGAGCGAGGCCAGGTCCGATCCCGCGCCGGGCTCGCTGAAGAGCTGGCACCAGAGCTCGCCGGCGTCGAGGATCGACGGCAGCCAGCGGGCCTGCTGCCCGGGTGTGCCGTGAGCCAGCAGGGTGGGCCCGGCCAGGTTGATGCCCACCCGGTTGACGGGCTGGGGCGCGCCGGCCCGGGCGTACTCCATGTTGTAGAGGGCCACCTCCACCGGGGTCGCTCCCCGGCCCCCCACCGACTCGGGCCAGGCGATGGCAACCATGCGGGCTCCGGCCAGCTTGGCCTGCCACCGGCGGCCCCAGGCGATCGCCTCGCCGGGGCTCTGACCGGGGTCGGGCCGCTCGACGTTGCGGGCCAGCCAGTCCCGCAGCTGGAGAGCGAAGGCCTTCTCGGCGGCCGACAGCGAAAGGTCCATGCGCCGCGGACCCTACCGCTGACCGGTCACTTCAAGGGACACGCGGGACAGGGGGCCGGTAGCGTCGGGGGATGGACGAGACTCAGAACCTGGAGGCGGCGGCGACGGCCGACGCCATCCAGTTGCTGATAGACACCGAGGCGATCCGCCGGCTGCTGGCGGGATGTTGCCAATGGCTCGACGACGGCCACTTCGAGGAGTGGGCCTCGCTGTACACGGAGGACTGCCGGTTCGCGGTCATGGGGCGACGGACCCAGGGCCGGACCGAGATGCGGGCCATGATCGAGCCGTTCCAGACGGAGGAGCTCCGGGGCAAGCACCTGATCAGCGAGCCCCGGATCAACCTGCACGGCGACGAGGCCAACGCCACCACCGATTTCGCCTTCGTGGCCAAGGACAACAAGATCCTGCAGACCGGCCGCTACTACGACATCCTGCGCCGGGGCGGCGACGGCTGGCAGGTAGCCGGTCGGGAGATCGTGTTCACCGGCGACGAACCAATCGGCCTGCACGACTGAGGGCGTCATGACGCTCGACGGGCTGCTGGCGGGGGCGCCGGCCCGCGACGACCTAGTCGTGGACAGCGGCGGGCAGCACTCATCGGCTGAAGTCGAGAGCCGGGTCGAGGCGGTCGCGGCCGCGCTTGAGGCCCGGGATGTGGCCCCGGGTGACCGGGTGGCGTTCCGGCTGCCGGTCGGCGTCGACGCGGTGGTCGCCTACCGGGCCTGCTGGCGGATCGGGGCGGTGGCGGTGGCGCTGCATCCCGCCGCCGGCTCCCACCAGCTGGCCCAGGCGCTGGAGCAAGCTCGACCGGCTGTCGTTGTGGCCGGCGACGGCCTCCCGCCCGCCCCCGGCTACCACCCGGTGGCCGTGGATGAACTGGCCGCTGAGGCTGGTGGCACTGCGGCGGCCAGAGCCGTCACCGGCGACGACGACGCGGTGGTGATGTTCACCTCCGGTTCCACCGGTACGCCCCGCGGGGTGGTCCACACCCACGGGAGCCTGGCCTACAAGGCCGTCCAACTCACCGAGGCCCACGGCCTCACCCGCGACGACTGCGCTCTGGTGCCGTCGCCGCTGGCCCATGTGGCCGGGCTGCTGCACGCCGTGCTGTTAGCCGGCGCCTTCGGCATGAAGACGGTGCTCGTGCCCCGCTGGGAGCCGGAGGAGGCTCTGGGGCTGATCGAGCGGGAGTCGGTCACCTACATGGTGGGGCCGCCCACGCTGTTCACGACCCTCATGGACTGCGACGGCTTCGCGCCCTCCCGGGCCGCGACGCTGCGGATGATCTCCTGCGGGGGCGCCGGGGTGACGCCGGCGTTCTGCCGCCGGGCCGCCGCCGCGCTGGGCGTGGTGGTGAAGCGCTCCTACGGCTCCACCGAGGCGCCCACTGTCGCCACCTCCCGCTTCGACGACCCGCCCGACAGGATGATCCTCACCGACGGCCGGGCCTTCGGGGAGGCCCGGCTCAGGGTCGACCGATCCGGTGAGCTGTGGGTGACCGGGCCCGAGCTGGCCCGCGGCTACCTCAACCCGGCCGACACCGAGGCCGCCTTCGTCGACGGATGGTTCCGAACCGGCGATCTGGCCACCCTCGACGACGGTTGGGTGACCATCACCGGCCGGCTCGGCGACCGCATCATCCGCAGCGGCGAGAACATCTCCGCGGCCGAGGTGGAGCAGCATCTGGAGGCCCATCCCGCGGTGCTCCAGGCTGCCGCGGTGGCTGAGCCCGACGACCGGCTGGGCGAGCGGGTGGCCGCCTTCGTGGTGGCGCCCGGCGGCTTCGATCTGGTCGCCTGCCGGGAGTGGTTCGCCCGGAGGGGGGCGGCCCGCTTCATCACGCCCGAGCGGATCGAGGTACTGGACGAGCTTCCCGTGCTCGCATCGGGCAAAGTAGACCGCATGAAGCTCGCCGCCCGCCTGCGTAAGGATGCGGGCCGTGCCGGCGCCGGCGCCCCGTGACCGCGACACCCACCACGATGGCGGCCGCCGTCTACCGGCGCCAGGGGGAGCTCGAGCTCGCAGACGTGCCCGTCCCGGTGCTGGGACCCGGCGACGCCCTGGTGGAGGTCGCCTACTGCGGGCTGTGCGGTACCGACCTGCACATGGTGCTCGACGGCTGGGGCGAGCCCGGATCGGTGCTCGGGCACGAGTGGTCGGGACGGGTGGCCGCGGCCGGCGCCGACGCCCGCATCGACGTGGGCACCCCGGTGGTGGGACGGGGCTGGGTCGAGTGCGGGCGCTGCCGGCACTGCCGGGCCGGGCAGCCCGGCTTGTGCACCCAGCGCCCCCTCGCCGGAGTGGACGACCACCACTCGGGCGCCTTCGCCCGCTACCTGGCCGTCGACCACCGCAACCTCACCGCCGTCCCCGACGGAGTCGGCCTGCGGGAGGCGGCCTACGCCGAGCCGCTGGCGGTGGCCATGCACGCGGTCACTAAGGGGGCGTTCGAGCCGGGCGGGCGGGTCTTGGTGTTCGGCTGCGGCCCGATCGGGGCCGCGGTCGCGGCCGTGCTGATAGCCCGGGACGGAGCGGTGACCGTGGTGGAGCCCCAGCCGAGGCGCCAGGACCTGGCCCGGCGGCTGGGTGCCGAGGTGCGCCCGGCCGACGACCTGGAGACGCCCGGCCATCCCGGCCAGGTCGCCGCCGACGCGGTCGGGTGGGTGTTCGAGACCTCCGGGGCCCGCCAGGCCGCCCAGGCGGGCCTGACCCAGCTCGCCGGGGGCGGGACGATGGTGATCGTGGGTATCGGCATGGACTATCCGAAGCTCGACACCAGCCGGATGATCCTCAATGAGCTGGTGGTGACCGGGGCCTACGAGTACGACCCCGGCGGCCTGGCCGCCGCGCTGGAATTGATCGCGTCGGGCGTGCTCCCGATGGACGTCCTGCTCGAGCCGGATCCCGTCGGCCTCGACGGGATCCTCGACACGATGGGCCGCCTGCGCTCGGGCGAGGTGGCCGGAAAGGTGCTGGTGCAACCGTGACATCCGAGGACTTCAAGGGCCCGGGCCGCTTCAACCATGTGGCCATGAGCGTGCCCGCCGACCTGCTCGACGAGGCGGGACGGGCCGACATCACCCGCTTCTACGGCGAGGTGTTCGGCTGGCAGGAGCACCCCACCATGACCGAGGATCGCAAGCGGCTGGTGATGGGGGTGCACTCCTACGACCAGTTCGTGTTCGTCATCGCCGACGACAACCCCATGCAGGCCCCCAGGGGCGACCATTTCGGGATGGCGGTCGACAGCATGGACGAGCTGAACGAAGTGCTGCGCCGGGCCGAGGCGTTCGCGGCCCGCGACGGGCGGGTGGACATCATCGGCTACGAGGTGGAGGACTTCACCGTGCTGAAGCTGCACAGCTTCTACGTCCGCTACCTGCTGCCGCTGATGGTCGAGGTGCAGTACTTCGAGCTGGTCGCCTAGAGGCCGAGCTTGCGAGGCCGTGGCCCGAGCGGCCCGTGAGCGAAGCGAACAAGAGCGGGAATCACAGTGGCCGCCGGGCCAAGCGACAGCGCGGCCTACGCCTCGTAGGCCGCTTCTCAGGGATCGGGCCAGATGCTGGCTCCTGACGCGACCCGGTCCCTGAGGATGGCGGCCAGGCGGGCCCGGTGGTGGCGGGCGTCGCCGAAGGCCACGCTGTCGAGCTGAGCCCTCTTGAGGTACAGGTGCACGTCGGCCTCCCAGGTGAAGCCGATTCCGCCGTGGACCTGCAGCGCCGACTCCGCCACCCGCACCCCGGCGTCGCTGCACCAGATCTTGGCGGTGGCCGCGGCTACCGGGGCGTCGGCGCTGGCCGCGCCCAGAGCCCAGGCCGCGTGGTACACGGCCGAGCGCATGCCCTCGACGTCAACCAGCATGTCGGCGCAGCGGTGCTTGACCGCTTGGAAGCTGCCGATGGGCCGGCCGAACTGCTCCCGGACCTTCGCGTACTCCACCGCCAGGTTCATCACCGCGTCAGCCGCGCCCAGCATCTCAGCCGAATGGAACACCGCGCCCCGGTCGAGGTGGGCGGCCACCTCCTGCGGGCCGCCGACCGTCGTCGCCGGAGCGGCATCCAGGTCGATCCAGGCCAGCTCGCGGGTCTGGTCCATAGCCGGCTCGGGCGAGCGCTCGACACCGGCCAGGTCCACCGCCACCAGCTCGTCACCGGCCGGGGCCACCAGCACATCGGCCCGGGCGCCGTAGATCACCGGCTCGGTCCGGCCCGACACCGAGCCGTCACCGGTCTGCTCCAGCGGAGTGCGGGCTACACAGGCGATGGCCTCGCCCGCCAGCAGCCTCTCCCCCCACGGCCCATCGGCCAGCATCGCCAGCGCGGCCAGCTGCTGCAGCAGCGGCACCGGGGCCAAGTGGGCGCCGGTCTGCTCCAGCAGCACCGCGGCCTCGACCATGCCCAGCCCGACCCCGCCAAGCGACTCAGGCACCGCGATGCCGGTCCAGCCCTGCTCCACCATGGCCGCCCACAGGCCGGCGTCGAACCCGCCCCCGTCACAGGCCCGGCGCACCGCCGCCATGCCGCAGCGATCGTCCAGCAGGCCCGCGGCCGCATCCCGCAAGGCCACCTGGTCCGCCGACAAGTCGAAGTCCACCGCCCCGCATGGTAGGCACCTGAGCAGCCCCCAGGGCGATGAGGCGTGGTAGACCCGGCGGCGTGGATCTGACGCCCACCGCCGAGCAGCGGGCGTTCCGGGCCGGGTGCCGGGCCTGGCTGAAGGAGAACCTGCCTTGGGACTACGGCACCGGCCTGCCACCCCTGCTCGACGATCTCGCCGAGGAGGTCGAGTTCGGCCGCCGCTGGCAGCGCAGCCTGGCCGGGGCCGGCTACGTGGGCGTCACCTGGCCCGTGGAATACGGCGGGCGTGGCGCCGATCCCGTCTTCAACTTCATCGTGCAGGAGGAGCTGGCCCGGGCCCGAGCCCCGGAGCTGGTGGGCCGGATCGCCGTGAACCTGGTCGGACCCTGCCTGCTGGCCCACGGCACCGAAGCCCAGAAGCAGCGCTGGCTGCCGGGCATCCTTAACGCCGAGCAGTTGATCTGCCAGCTCTTCAGCGAGCCCGACGCCGGCAGCGACCTGGCCTCACTGCGCACCCGGGCCGAACCCACCGAAGGCGGCTGGGCACTGCACGGCCGCAAGGTGTGGACCTCCTACGCCCAGTTCGCCCACTGGGGCCTGTGCTTGGCCCGCACCAGCCCCGACGCCCCCAAACGGGCCGGGATCACGGTGTTCATGGTGGACATGGGAGCCCCCGGCGTGGAGGTGCGCCCGCTGCGCCAGATGACCGGCGAATCGGACTTCAACGAGGTTGTGCTGGACGGGGTGTTCGTCGCGGACGAGCAGGTGATCGGACCGGTCGACGGCGGCTGGCGGGTGGCCACCTCGGTCCTGGCCGGCGAGCGGGGCACCAACCCCCGCCAGCTCGTCATCCACTCCCAACTGCTGGAGGAGCTGGTGCGCCTGGCCGCCGAGCGCGGCCTCGCCGACGAACCCCGTATCGCCCAGGATCTGGCCCAGGCCTTCGCGGAGATGCGTCTGTTCCAGCTCCAGAACTGGCGAGCGCTGTCCAAGCACGCCCACGGCCGCCGGTCCGGCGCCGAGACCGCCACCGCCAAGCTCTACTGGAGCGAGATGAGCCAGCGGCTGCACGCCACCGCCATGCGGGTGCTAGGCGACGCGGCCCCCCTGTGGCGTGGCGCCGACGGCAACCCCGCCGGAGGCCGCTGGCAACGGTCGTGGCTCTACTACCGGGCTGCCTCGATCATCGCGGGTACTAGCGAGATCCAGCGCAACGTGATCGGCGAGCGAACCCTGGGCCTGCCCCGCGAACCCAGCCGCTGACCGTCACCCACCCTCCTGCGTACACTGGCCGTCATGGCCGACTTCTCCACGGTCCTCTACGAGGTCGACGGTCCGGTGGCCACCATCACCATGGACCGGCCCCAGGTGGCCAACGCCCAGGACACCCAGATGATCGACGAGCTCGACGCCGCGTTCGACCTCGCCGACGCCGACGACGAGGTGCGGGTGGTGGTGCTGGCCGCCAACGGCAAGCACTTCTCGGCCGGACACGACCTCAAAGCACTCGTGGGTGATGTGGAGCCCGACAAATGGCGCCTCATGCGGGACACGCCCGAGGGCAAGTGGCACCACGAGAAAGTGATGTACTTCGACCGCTGTCTGAAGATCCGCGACTTCCGCAAGCCGACCATCGCCGCGGTCCAAGGAAAGTGCGTGGCCGCGGGAGTGATGCTGGCCTGCATGGCCGACATCATCGTGGCCAGCGACGACGCCGCCTTCCAGAACCCGGTGCTGCGCATGACCGGCGCCGCGGTGGAGATCCTGGTGGAGCCGTGGGAGATGCCGGCGCGCAAGGCCAAGGAGTTCCTGCTCACCGCCGAGACGATCAGCGCGGCCGACGCCGAGCGGCTCGGGATGGTCAACCGGGTGGTGCCCCGCGACGAGCTGGCCTCCGCCGTGCGGGAACTGGCTGAACGGATCGCGCTTGTGCCGCCGGCCACCGCCCAGGTGGTGAAGCGCTCGATCAACAAGACCCTCGACCTTCAGGGCCAGCGCGACGCCTGGGACTACCACTTCCAGGCCCATCACTGGATGCACAACACCGCAACCGCCCTCGGCGCGCTCGAGCAGCGCATGCAGAAGGGTTCCATGAAGGAAGTGTTCGCCGAGCACCGCGACCCGCAATCCCAGTGAGGCAGCCCCTGGCCGGGATCAGGGTTCTCGACCTGGGCACCCGGATCGCGGCCCCGTTCTGCGCCGGGATCCTGGGCGAGCAGGGCGCCGAGGTCATCAAGATCGAGGACCCTGGCCGGGGTGATCCGACCCGCATCAACGGGCCGTTCGCCACCGACGACGAAGGCAACCACCATTCGCTGTACTGGTCGGTGGAGGGCAGGGGACGCCAGTCGGTGACCATCAACCTGCGCGACCCTCAGGGCCAGGACCTGTTCCGGCGCCTGGCCTCGGTGTGCGACGTGGTGTGCGAGAACTTCCGGCCCGGCACCCTGGAGCGTTGGAACATCGACCCGTCCCGGCTCGACCCGCGTCTGGTCACGGCCCGCATCAGCCTGTACGGCCAGGACGGCCCCAAGTCGCTGCACAACGGCTTCGACCACAACGCCGTCGCGTTCGCCGGGCTGACCCATCTCACCGGGCATGCCGACCAGTCCCCGGCACGACCGGGCCTGCCCGTCTCCGACTACCTGACCGCGGTGTTCGCCGCCCAGGCTGTGACCAGCCTGCTCTATGAGCGCGACGCCAAGGGCACGGGCACGGGAGGCGTCATCGACGCCTACCTGTACGGCTCGGTGCTACGGATCATGGAGTGGACGATCGCGGCCTACGACCGGCTGGGCTCGGTGCGCCAGCGCACCGGCAACCGGTCGGACCGGGCCGCGCCCCTCGATAACTACCGGAGCCGGGACGGCCGGTACGTGTGCATCGTGGCCGTACGCCAGCCGGTGTTCGAACGCCTCTGCGAGGCGATGGGGCGGCCCGATCTGTCGACCGACGAGCGCTTCGGGTCCTCCGGAGCGCGCGGGCGCAACCGGGACGAAGTCAACCAGACCGTGGCCGACTGGACGGCCGGGCTGGACGCAGCCACGATCGAGGCGCGCTGCCTGAGCCACGGCGTTCCTGTCGGCATCGTCCACGATGTGGCCGACGTGGCCGCCGACGACCATGTGCGTGCCCGGGGCGACCTGTGCAGCGTCGACGACCCCGTCATCGGCCCGGTGCGCCAGCAGGCCCCGTTCCCCCGCTTCGGGACGGAGC
>VYCW01000051.1 GCA_009843735.1 Acidimicrobiaceae bacterium
CCGGTGGTGAGGATGTCGCCGACCTTGATGTCATCGACGTCGATGCCGATGAGCATGCCCCGGCCGCGGAACTCGGACTCGGCGTCAGAGTGGGTGTCGGCGAGCGTCGCCTCGCCGCCTCTACAGGCGCAATCGGGCCATGGCCGATGGCACCGGGGGCACGACCCGGGCAGCGATCCGGTCATCCCTCGCCCTCGGGCTGCGCAGAGCCGGGCTCGGTAGCGGTATCGCCATCCGCGGCTGCATGCTCACCCTCGGGGCCGCTCGTGCCCTCCGGGTCGTCGCCGCCGTCGCCAGCATCGACAGCGGACCCTGCTGTCGGCCCATTGCGCCTCATCACCGCGTCGAACCGGAAACGGTCGATCTGTTGGGGATCGCCGAAGAACTGGTCCTCGATGAACGGCTCGATGTTGTACTCCCAGATGCGCCGCAGCCGCTCTCGCTGCGTACCCAGTGACGAGCCGTACTTCGTCATGAAGTGGCTCGGCCCGAGCAGGAGATGGGAGCCCTCAAGGATCTCCTTGAGTTCGTTGTTGACCGCATCGACGAGCTGGCCGACCCACGCGGGCTCGCCCTCTCGATCAAGCCAGCGGCCGAGGAGGCCAGCCATCGGACCCCTGTCGGGGAAGAACGGCACGAAGTGGAACCGCCGCCGCAGCGCCGCGTCCACCAGCGCGATCGACCGGTCGGCGGTGTTCATAGTGCCGATGAACCAGAGGTTCTTGGGGAGTGAGAACTCCTCGTCAGGCCGGTACAGCGGATACACGCTCTCGTCCCGGTACTCCAGCAGGAACAGCAGTTCACCAAGCACTCGGGGCAGGTTCCCTCGGTTGATCTCGTCAATGATCATCACATGCTGGTCGCGCACATCGGAGGCCCGTTCCGCCATGCGGGCCAGTGGCCCTGGCGTCAGCTTGTAGCGGATGCCTCCGTCGTCGCCGGTCCCCGCAGGACGGTATCCCTCGAAGAAGTCCTCATAGGTCGTGGACGGGTGGAACTGCACGAGCGCTCGGCACGATTCATCCGGCGCTAACTCCTTCGCCAGCTCCCGCGCCAAGTACGTCTTGCCCGTGCCCGGCGGCCCATACAAGATCACTTGCTTCTTGTCCTCAAGCAGCGAGACGATGTCATCCAAGAACTCAACCTCGACAAGCAGCTCTTCTGCGAGTTCAGTGAGGTCTATCGAACTGCCTGGGGGCTCCTGCTGCAGTAGCCACCGCAAGAAGGCGCCCATCGCAAGCGTGTCTTTACCGAGATGCGGTTCCAGGCACTCGAGAAGACGGTTGTTTGCGTCTACGACCCGGCGTCCGGGAGTGTCGCCCAGCGGTGCCGGGAGTCCAAGCGCGTCTAACATCTTCGCTCGACCCAAGTTCCCAACGTTGCGGTGCACAGGCAGGAAGCTGTTCGGATGGCAGATGGCGAGAGCCCTGCTGATGTTGACGCCGGCGTAGCCCTTGACCTTCCGCGAGCTGTCCGTGGCGTACATCTGGTCGAACTTGACCGACAGCTCATCCTGCCGATCCCAGCACAGATACTTGATGTTGGCGAGAAGCTCGGCGTACTCCAATTCGCTTAAGACTCTGATCCATTGCATCACGCCGGTAACGCGACGCACATATTCTCCATTGTTCACCGATTGGTTCGTGAAGGCAGTCAAATCCTCACGGCTGAGTGATCCGATGTTCTCGGTCGCAAGCTTCACGGCCCACTCTGCTCGCAGACGCTCCTGCTCCTCGTGGGCTTCGGTCCGATAGTCCGTCTCTGCGAGGAACCGTTCGACCAGAGTCGGCAGATCAAGGGATTCGCTCTCCTTGCCGACTCGCGGACCGGGATCATGACCTGTCGCTAGCAGCTGCTGGATGCGCCAAGACGCATCGTTGCGTGTGATCGAACAAATGGTCATCTGCGCACTGAGTGATCCCACGAGGTCTTGCCTGAGGGCCGACCGGGGCACATCGGTGCGCTTCCAGTCCACCGACACGACGTGGCGGCCCCACCCCATGTCGGCGGCGTTGTCGTACCAGTACTCGCGGGAGACTGAGCCCAGAGCGATCTCTGGCGTCCCCTTGCGAGGCATCACCACCAGATCCCCTGAGCGCACGTCGGTTCGCATCCTCCACAGTTGGCTCGTGTAGCTGGAGATCGTCCCCTTCTTGGAATCCGGAAAGTGCAGCCGCAGGGCATCCCTTAGCTCCTCTCGACTGGAGAAGCTCCTCAGGTCCGGGACGTCGTCCCAACCGAGGCAGGCGAGGCCGTGCTCAACGTTGTAGTCGAAACGATCGCCATCCCTGCCAGCTCTGATGAGCCATGCGGTGGGGGTGTCGCTTGCCGGGTCTGTGATCGCCATGTCTAATTGCCTGCTAATTCGGATGGATCGTTCGTTGTGGATTCGGGCTGATAATCGTTGTGGAGATCGTCGTCGTTGTCCAGACCGGCGGGTTGGTTGGCGGGGTGGTCCCAGATCGCTGGGGGTCCGGTGGCCCAGATCTCCACGCTGTAGGTCCAGGCGCCGCCACCTACGACCCCCAGTGGGCCCTTCTCGTAGAGTAAGTAGGAGCAGGTCATTCCCGCTCCGGGGTCCGCCGGATCGTAGTGTCGGCTGGTTTCGCACGCGAGGAGCGACTTCCAAGCTGAACGGCCTCGGCGTGTCTTGAACCGTTGATGCTCTCGATCGTCGGGCTCTCGTTGGGATGGACCGCTGTGACCCTTCGCGTGGCGCACGATGACCTGGCGCGCCTCAGCCACGGTCTCGACGATCACCGCAATGTCGCCGTTCACGCAGCATCCGGCCCGACTGCCGATCTTCACCTCGAAGGCCAGGCCGGCCTGGTGCTTGACCCGCTTGATCGCCTCCGCCAACGCCTGCTCCCGAGTCGGGTAGCCGTACGAGAGATGGTTCCCATGGATCAGCTCACCATCGAGGGTGGGCACCCACCCGTGGTAGTCGAGCTGCACCGCACCGGGCCTGGACAGACGCTCAACAGCCGTCGCGTCGCGATCTGATTCGAAGTCAGTAGCCATCGGCTAGTCCTCCAATCCGTCGGCGTCCAGACCGGCGGGTTGGTCGGCGGGGTGGTCCCACACCTCCGGGGGTGCGGTGGCCCAGATGGTCACGCCGTAGGTCCACATCACGCCGCCGACGCCTGCCAGACCGCGTTGCCCGCACAGGTAGTAGCTGCACGTCATGCCGGTGTCGGGGTCGGCCGGGTCGTAGCGGCGGCCCTCCTCGCACTCGATCAGGTCGTTCCAGGTGGGCCCGCCTGCTGGCATGTTCAGGCGCAGGTGCTCACGCCTCTCCCGATCGTGGGCGTGGTGGCCGAGAGCGTCCATCGCCTGCTGCAGGATGGCCGAGCGCGCCTCGGCGACCGTCTCGACGGCGAAAGGGTGGTCCTCCAACATCACGCAGCCCGTCAAGCTGCCCAGCTTGATCTCGAAGCCCGTCTCGAAGCTCGTCTCGATGCCTGACGCCATGGTGGCCACAGTACGGACGGGGTGTGACAACCAGGATCAGACGATTGATGAGGGAAGGGTTCGACGCGGAAGTGTCCGCGGCCGAGGCGGGGACTGGCAAGTACCGGGACTAGGAGCCGTTCGGGTCGAAGTAGGGGCGGTCGCCGTCGATCTCGAGCCGGCGGATGACGCGCTCCTGGGGGAAGTGGTCGGCCGCCGACCGGTGCAGCGTCGAGCGCTCGTCCCAGATGGCCAGGTCGCCGTTCTGCCATTGCCAGCGGCAGTGCAAAGACGGCTCGGCCACGTGCTCGCGCAGGAAGTTCAAGACCATGTCGCTCTCGGCCCGGCTCACGCCCGCCACATGAGAGACGAATCCCTCGGCATACAGCAGCGCCCGCTTGCCCGTCTCCGGGTGGGTGCGCACCAGCGGATGCTCGACCGGTCCGTAGTCACGCGCTATGGCCTCGCTGATCGCCTCGGCGTGCTCGCCGGCCTTCTCGGCAACCCGCTCCAGGTACCCCTCGTTGGAATGCACGACCGTCAGCGAGGCGAAGAACTCCTGCACCGCCGGGCTCAACGTCTTGTAGGCGCGGGTCGCCGACGCCCACAGCGTGTCGCCGCCGTACTCGGGGGCCAGCTCCATGTGCAGCAGTGCGGCCTTGGGCGGAGTGGCGATCCAGGTGACGTCGGTGTGCCAGCGGTCGGCGGCATTGGGGCTGTTGGGGCCGTCCTTGATGACGGTCATGGTGGGCTCGGTGGCGCCCAGGACCCGGAAGACCGGGTAGATGCTGGGCGTCCCGAAGCGCCGGCCGAGGGCGAGGTGCTCCTCCTCGGTAAGGTGCGCGCCCCGGAAGAAGATGACCTCGTGCTCCAGAAAGGCCTGGTAGACGGCGTCGAAGTCGAGGTCGGGATCCCGGAGGTCGACGCCGATGATCTCCGCGCCCAGGGCTCCGGCAACTCTTCGAACCCGCATGCCGTACTTCCTTGAGCCCTGCTAGCGCCTATGAACCTACGAGCAGACCGTAGCGGCGTCGCAGAAGGCGGCCACAGCCCGATGCACGGCGTCGGCGACCGTGGCCAGGGCGCCGGGTGACGTAGCCCGCTCGGGGGTGTCGGACGGAGTGTGAAAATCCGGTCCTGCGCCGGTTGTCGACAGCACCGGGACGCCCAGAAGGCTCCACGCCTCACCCTCGCCGAGCCACGTGTCCGAGTCACAGCGCAGCGTGATCCCGGCATCATCGAGGGCCGCGGCCACCCCATGGGCGGTTGATATGCCCAGCGTGGTCATGGCGATGCGGCTGTCGATGAGTTGGCGGCCGCCCCCGACCGCAGTCTCCACGGCGAGCGACGCACCGATGTGCGCGATGCGCGCCGGCGGCTCGGTGCACCGGTCGACCCAGGCGTACGCGCCCATGTAGCCGAGCTCGTGGCCCCCGGTGGCGACCACCGTCAACGGGCGGTCGGAGAGCCGCTCGGCCACATGGCACAGAACAGCAACGCCGGTTCCTCGCTCGCCGGCGGCACCGAACCACCCGTGTAGCGGGGTGGTCAGCACCAGCCGGCGCCCCGGCTGATTGTTGCTGACCTCGATGTTGGCCGTGCGACCCGAGACGAGCCCCGCCCTGAGCCGCAGGCGAACGGCCGACGAGGCCAGAGTGTCGTGGCAGCGGCCAGCAACTAGGACCGTCGGCAACCCGGAAGGGCTGGCGGCCAGTTCCCGGTTGATGGCGACCAGCTCACCGTCTGGGTGGTCGGTGCAGATCACCAGCGCCTCGTGTCCCGCCCGCCTGGTCTCCTCGATGAGGTTGTCGGCCACGCCAGGGAACCCGCCCCCGAGGGGGTCGAACCGTCGCACAGCCACGTTCGAAGTGTCGACATCGCCGATGAACTCGTAGTACAGGGGCAGGTGCTCGAGGGGATGGCCATCGACGGTCAGCTCGCTGCTGGCCTCGTAGCGATCGAACTCCACCGGCACGGTGGTGACCTCTCCCAGGTCGCTCATGAGTTCAGCGAACCATTCGGTCGTCGCTGTGTCGCGGTCGGTGCCCGACCGATGGTGTCCCAGAGCGGCGTATTCGCAGACGATCCGGTACAGGTCCTCGCCCGTGGCGAAGCCCGTCGGTTCTCCGACGCCACCGGCGGTCCCGACGTTCATGCGCGGGCCACGAACGGGAGGCTCTCGTAGCGCCGGACGTAGGCGCCCGACGCGAAGCGGCCCGCCTCGGTGTCCACTGCGAAGTCGGGGAAGCGAGACAGCAATTCCTCGAGCACCACCACAGCTTGCAGGCGGGCCGCGGCTGCGCCCAGGCAGTGGTGGGCTCCGTAGCCGAACGACACCATCCTGTCGATCCGCCGGCGGACGTCGAGCTCTCCGGCGTCGGCTCCGAACACCCGCTCGTCGCGGTTGGCCGATCCGTACAGGAGCATCACCTTGTCGCCCGCCGGGATCGTCGTGCCGTGCAGTCCGACATCGGCGGTGGTCGTGCGGGCGAGGTTCTGCACCGGTGAGGTCAGCCGGAGGAGTTCCTCGACGGCCCCGGGGATCAGGGCGGGATCGTCGAAGAGGAGCCTGCGCTGGTCCAACCTCTCGGTGAGCAGCGCGGCCGCACCGCCCAACAGGCCCGTGGTGGTGTCGTTGCCGCCGGTGACCATGGTGAACACGAACCCGACAATCCAACCCGCTGAGACCGCTCCCTCGCCGGACTGCACCAGCAGCGACACCAGGTCGTCGCCCGGCTCGGCCCTGCGGCGGTCGATCAGTTCCGATCCGAAGGCGAACAGCCCCAGGAAGGCGTCGGTCGCCGACTCCAGGTCCGCGTCGGCGTTGGCCGCGACGATGCTGTCCGTCCAATCGTCGAAGCGAACGCGATCATCGCTCGGCACACCAAGGTAGTGGGCTACGACGAAGCTCGGCAGCGGCTTGAACAGCACGTCGACTATGTCGATCTCGCTCTCAGCGGGGACATCGTCGAGCCTCTCCCGCACGAAGGCCCGGACAGCCGGCTCGATCGGCGAGACCATGCGGGGGGTCATGGGCCTCGACACCAGCCTGCGCATGCTCGTGTGATCGGGGGGATCCATCATCACGATGGGGCGGGTGCCGTCCTCGAACATCACTCCAGAGTCAGGTCCGGGCGTGAGCCCCTGAGCCGACGAGAACCTGGCCGTGTCGCGGGCCGCGTCGATCACGTCGCCGAACCGTGACAGCACCCAGAAGCGGCCGAGTAGCGGATGATCGACCCGGTGGACGGGATCGTTGTCCCGCAGCCACCGGTACGAACTCCACGGCGACCGCCAACTGTCGCCGCCGCGGAGCACGAAACCATCGATATCAGTAGTCGTCATCAGCACCCCTCTCACGGCGAGGCTACTGAGACAGGTCCCGGCGCCCGGCGCGGTGCCGCCGCCTCGGAGGGTGGGTACCGTCGCCACCCATGAAGATCGACTCGCTGCTCACCGGCTCGATCACCGAGGCAGGCGCCGCGGCCGCCGAGTTGGAGACATCCGGATACTCGGGCGCCTGGTCACTGGAGGGACCGCACGACCCGTTCCTGCCCCTGGCCGTAGCCGCGGCCAGCACCCGCCAGATCGAGTTGGGCACGGCCATCGCGGTGGCGTTCGCCCGCAACCCGATGCTGCTGGCCAACATCGGCTGGGACCTCCAAACTCTGGCGCAAGGCCGCTTCGTGCTCGGGCTCGGCAGCCAGATCAAACCCCACATCACCAAGCGCTTCTCGATGGAATGGAGCAAGCCCGCGGCCCGCATGCGCGAGATGGTGCAGGCTGTCCGGGCCATCTGGGACGCCTGGCTGCACGGCACACGCCTTCGCTTCGAGGGCGAGTTCTACAGGCACACGCTGATGAGGCCGATGTTCACGCCCCGCGCCAGCGACCTGGGCGACTTCGGGCCGCCGCCGATCTTCCTGGCCGGGGTGGGCCCGCTGATGACCGAGGTCGCCGGCGAGGTGTGTGACGGGTTCCTGTGCCACCCGTTCACCACTGAGAGGTATCTGCGCGAGGTCACGCTGCCCGCGCTGGAGCGGGGCCGGGCACGAGCCGGGGCCTCGATGGACGGCTACGAGATAGCCGGACCGTCGTTCGTCGTGACAGGCGAGACTGACGAGGAGATCGAGAGGGCCGCGGCCGCCACCCGCCAGCAGATCGCCTTCTACGGCTCCACGCCCGCCTACCGACCGGTGCTGGAGATCCACGGCTGGGGCGACCTCCAGGTAGAGCTCAACACGCTGTCCAAACGGGGACAGTGGGTTGAGATGGGCACCCTCATCGACGACGAGATCCTCAACACGTTCGCGGTGGTTGCCGCGCCCGAGGAAGTCGCCCCCGAACTCGCCCGCCGGTACGGAGACGTCATCAGCCGGATCTCGTTCTACGCCCCCTTCAAAGGCGATCCCGACCGCTGGCAGGCGGCAATGGCCGCCATCAAGGCCATCTGAGCCGAGCCTCTCAGCGGTTCAGGCTGGGAGGCTGATCCGGCTCCGCGTGCCGATCTGGGCGTAGGTCGTGTGGTCGCGCACGTACTCGGTGTTGGCGTCGCGCTCGGGCCGGTAGTCCCAGCCGGGCCCGTTGGCGCCGATCGCAGCTTGGATGGCGCGCCGGGACCGCTGGGAGGCGAGCACCCGCTCGCGGATGGCCGCGCTGTCCCAACGCTGCACGGTCTCGGCTGCGAATGCTGCGGCCAGCTCGGCGCAGCCGGGTTCGTCAGCCAGGTTGGTGCGCTCAAGCGGGTCGGCCTCGACGTCGTAGAGCAGCGGGGGATCGGAGTCGCAGTGGATGTACTTGTGGCGGCCCCGGCGGATCATGAAGAGCGGATGCGACGTCAACACGGCCATGTACTCGCCGACCGTCTCGTCGAGGTCGTCGGTGCCGCCGCAGGCCAGTTCCCAGAGGCTGCGCCCCGAGATCGGCGTGTCGAACTCGGGCCACGAGCCGCCGTCGGAGGCGATGTCGAGCAGGGTGGGCAGAAGGTCGAGCAGCGAGCATGCGTTGGGGACGGTCGTGCCCTCGGGAATGCCGGGCCCGGCCATGATCAGCGGCACCCGGGCCGAGCGCTCGAAGAACGACATCTTGAAGAACACCCCCCGGTCGCCCAGCATGTCGCCGTGGTCGCTGGTGACGATGACCACCGTGTCGTCCAGGCGGCCGGTCTCCGCCAGCGCATCGACCAGGCGGCCCAGCCAGGAGTCGAAATAGCTGGTGGCGGCGTAGTACCCGTGGCGGGCGGTGCGGTAATGGGCCGCCGTATAGCCGGCGGTGTCGCCCTGGGTGCCCTGGCGGATGCGCAGGGTGTGGGGGTCGACCTCCTCGTCGCGGATGGGATCGGGCAGGTCGATGTCGTCGTGGTCGTAGAGGTTCCACCACTCGGGACGGGCCTCGTAGGGGTCGTGGGGATGGATGAACGACGCCACCAGGAAGAACGGCCGCTCATCGGTGTGGGGCCGTGCCAAGTCGTAGAGGCGGCGCACCGCGGTGAACCCGACCTCGTCGTCGTAGTCGATCTGGAAGTTCGCCAGCACCGGTCCGGCCCCGGTCACCGACTCGAAGTCGTAGTACCACTTGCCGGGATGCTGGGCGGCCGCGTCCCAGTTGGCGGCCCAGGCGAAGCCGGACGGGTAGACGTCGGTGGTGAGGCGCTCCTCGAAGCCGTGGAGCTGGTCCGGCCCGACGAAGTGCATCTTGCCCGACAGGGTCGTGCGGTAGCCGGCCAGGCGCAGGTAGTGGGCCAGCGTGGGGATGGACGCCACGAACTCCGCGCCGTTGTCGAAGGCCCCGATCTCGGACGCGAGGCGCCCCGACATCATCGAGAACCGCGACGGCGCGCACAGCGGCGAACTGCAGTAGGCCGCGTCGAAGCGGACCCCCCGTTCGGCCAGCGCGTCCATTGCCGGCGTGCGCACCAGCGGATGCCCGTAGGCGCCGGTGAAGTGCGGGGCCAGCTGGTCGGCCATTACCACCAGGATGTTGGGCTTGCTCATGGCCGGACGCTAGTGGTGCGGTAACGAGCCGTCCGGCAATCACACGTATTGTTCGCGGCGTGCAGATTGACCGCGACACGTTGCCCGACCCGGTGGCGGGGCTGCTGCTGACCCACGGTGCGGGTGGCGGCGCCGGCCAGCACACGCTGGTCGCCCTGGAGGAAGGGCTCGACGTGCCGGTGCGCCGTATCGAGTTCACGTATCGCCGCGAGGGGCGCCGCTTCCCCGACCGGGCCCCGAAGCTGATCGCCGAGGTTCGGTCCGCAGCCGAGACGTTCGCGGCCGAGCTGGGCACAACCACGGCCCGGCTCGTGCTGGGCGGGCGCTCGATGGGGGGTCGGATGTGCTCGATGGCGGTGGCCGAGGGGCTGCCCGCGGCCGGGCTGGTGCTGCTCAGCTACCCGCTGCATCCGCCGGGCAAGCCCGACAAGCTGAGGGTTGACCACTTCGGCGCCATCGACGTGCCCACGCTGTTCGTCAACGGCGACCGCGACCCCTTCGGCACGCCCGAGGAGTTCGCGGCCCACCTCGGCGCCATCGCAGGCAGCGTGACCGCCCACTGGCTCGAGGGTCAGGGCCATGACCCCAAACCCAGGTCCGACGCAGAGATCGTGGTGGCGGTGGGCGCCTTCCTCGCTGCCCTCTGAAGCGTCCCGGGCCGCTCAGAGCCCATCGGCGGGGCCGGTAGCCTCGGAGACATGCTGGAGCGGATAGCCGGGCTCGAAGACGAGCTCAGAGACGTGGAGATCCGCCTCGGCGACCCCGCGGTGCAGTCCGACCAGCGCCAACTGGCCGAGCTGGGTCGCCGTCACAAGCAGCTGAGCGAGATCGTGGCGGTGGGGGAGCGTCTGCGGGCCGCGATCGAGGACCTCGACGAGGCCCGCCGGATGCACTCCGCGGCCGACGCCTCAGAGCGGGCCGAGCTGCGGGAGATGATCGACGAGCTCGAGGCCGCCGTGGACACGGCCACCGACGAGCTGCGGGTGCTGCTGTTGCCGCCCGACCCCAACGAGGGCCGCAACGTGATCGTCGAGATAAGGGGCGCGGCCGGCGGCGAGGAGGCCAACCTCTTCGCCCGCGACCTGTTCGACATGTACCAGGCCTTCGCCCGCAGGCAGCGCTGGAAGCTGGAGCCGCTGGCCGCCTCGCCGTCGGACCTCGGCGGCTATACCGAGGTCAGCGGCCTGATCTCCGGCGACCAGGTGTGGACCCGCATGAAGCACGAGGCCGGCACCCACCGGGTGCAGCGGGTACCGGTGACCGAATCGCAGGGCCGGGTCCACACGTCGTCGGCCACCGTGTCGGTGCTGCCCGAGGCCAAGGAGGTGGACGTGCAGATCGACGAGGCCGACCTGCAGATCGACGTCTACCGCTCGTCGGGTCCCGGCGGCCAGTCGGTCAACACCACCGACTCGGCGGTGCGGGTCACCCATGTGCCGAGCGGCATGGTGGTGTCGATGCAGGACGAGAAGAGCCAGCTCCAGAACAAGCAGAAGGCACTGCGGGTGCTGCGTTCGAGGCTGCTGCAGGCCGAGCAGGAGCGGGCCTCGGCCGAGCAGTCGGCGATGCGACGGGGCCAGGTGGGCGGTGGCGACCGGTCCGAAAAGATCCGCACCTACAACATGCGGGAGAACCGGGTCACCGACCACCGAATCGGGCTCACCCTCTACAAGCTCGAGCGGGTGCTGGCCGGCGAACTCGACGAGCTGAGCGACGCGCTCGTGCAGGACGAGCAGCGCACGCTGCTGGCCGGCGACGACGCCTGAGGACCCCGAGTGCCCCAGGTGAGCCGCCCGCACGACGCGGACAGCAAGGTCGGGATGCAGTCGTGGGGCGATCTGCTGGCTGAGGCACGGCGCCTACTTTCTGGCAGCGGTGCGTCGGATACGCCGGAAGTGGACGCCCGCCGCATCGTGGAGGCGGCCTCAGGGTCGTCACCCGCCGAGTTCGAGAGGGTGCTGGGAGCGCGGGCCACCACGCTGACTGCGGCCCGGTTCTTCTCGATGCTGGAGCGTCGCTGCGCGGGCGAGCCGCTCCAGTACGTGGTCGGCGCGTGGGGTTTCCGGTCTCTCGACTTGATGGTCGACCACCGGGTGCTCATACCGAGGCCCGAGACCGAGGTGGTGGCCGGCTGGGCGGTGGATGAGGTCCAGAGGCTCTGGCACGGCGCAGGCCGTGATCACCAGGTGACCGTCGTCGACCTCGGCACCGGGTCGGGCGCCATCGGGTTGTCGGTGGCGGTCGAGTGCCCGCAGGCCAGGGTGTTCGCCACCGACGTGTCGGCCGACGCGCTGGCAGTGGCCCGGGCCAACCTCGCCGGCCTGGGCCGGGCCGCCGCCCGGGTGAGCCTGCACGAGGGCGACTGGTTCGACGCACTGCCCGCCGCGCTGCGGGGAGCAGTGGACGTGGTGGTGTCGAACCCGCCCTACATCGGCACCGGCGAGGAGTTGCCTCCCGTGGTGGCCGACTGGGAGCCGTCCGTGGCGCTGTGGTCCGGACCGGCGGGCCACGAAGCGGTCGAGCAGGTGATCGGCGGCGCCTCGCAGTGGCTCAGGCCGGGCGGGTCGCTGGTCATGGAGGTGGCTTCCCACCGGGCCCGGGAGACGGCCCACATGGTCGCGGAGACCGGCTTCGCCGAGGTGCGGGTGGAGCATGACCTATCCGGCCTGGAGCGGGTCGTGATCGGACGCTTGCCATGATCGGCAGTCGCGTCCTTAGCACCCGGACGCTTGAGCAGCGCGAGAACGCCGTGGATGCAGCACTGTCCGCACTGCGGCGGGGCGAGGCGGTGGGCGTGCCCACCGACACCGTCTACGGGCTGGCCGCCGGCGCCGCCGACGCCGACGCGATCCAGCAGCTCTTCGAGCTCAAGGATCGCCCCGCCGAGCGCAGCATCGCGGTTCTGGTCGCCGACCTGGCTGCAGCCGAGACTCTGGTGGAGCTCACGCCGAGCGCACGACGGCTGGCCGAGCGCTTCTGGCCGGGCCCGCTCACCATCGTCGCGTCGCGCCGGCCCGCAGCTCCCGCCCATCTCGGCACCGGCACCACCATCGGCGTGCGCCTGCCCGGCGACGACATGATGCAGGCCATCGCCGGTCCAGGACCCCTGGCCGTGACCAGCGCCAACCTCCACGGCGGCCCCACTCCCTCCACCGCTCAAGGTGTGGCCGACCTGTTCCCCGCGCTGGGCCTCGTCGTCGACGGCGGCCCGCGCCCGGGAGCCTCGTCCACCGTGGTGGACATGACCGGCGATGTCCCGATCGTGCTGCGAGAGGGCCCGATAAGCCTCGACGAGATCCTGGCCGCAGCCCAGGAGCAGGAGTCCTAGGATGGCGGCCGTGCGGATCGCGGTCGGGGCCGACCATGCCGGGTACGGGCTCAAGCAGGACCTGGCCGACCACCTTCGGGCGGCCGGCCACGAGGTGACCGACTGCGGCACCCACTCCACCGACCGGGTCGATTACCCCGACTTCGGGGCGGCGGTGGGACGGGCCGTGGCCGGCGGCGACGCTGACCTGGGCGTGTGCGTGTGCGGCAGCGGCAACGGGATCGCCATGGCTGCCAACAAGGTCGCCGGCGTCCGGGCCGCGGTGGCCTACGACGTGACCTCGGCCCGCCTGGCCCGGGCCCACAACGACGCCAACGTGCTGTGCATCGGCGAGCGGCTCACCGGTGCCGAGGTTGCCCGCGAGGCCCTCGACGCCTGGCTGGAAGCATCCTTCGACGGCGGTCGCCACGAAGGGCGGGTCGCCAAGCTCGACACCCTCGGCGCAACAGACTGAACACCAGCGGCACCGAAATTGACCCGTCCGTAGCTACCGTTCGACAGAGCATCCGCGCCGCGGCGCACGGCGAAGGAGAATCGAGGAACCCATGCCCTGGCCCACCGCCGACGAGGCCGTGTTCGACCTGATCCGTCAGGAGATCCGCCGCCAGAACACGACCATCCAACTCATCGCGTCGGAGAACTTCGCCAGTCCGGCGGTGATGGCCGCCACCGGCTCGGTGTTCACCAACAAGTACAGCGAGGGCTACCCGGGCCGGCGCTACTACGGCGGCAACATGGTCGCAGACGAGGCTGAGGACCTCGCCCGCCGCAGGGCCTGCGAGCTGTTCGGGGCCGATCACGCCAACGTGCAGCCCCATGCCGGCGCCATCGCCAACATGGGCGCTTACCAGGCCGTGATCGAGCCGGGCGACACCGTGCTGGGCATGAGCCTCGACCACGGCGGCCACCTCACCCACGGGTCGCCGGTGAACTTCTCTGGCCTGCAGTACCGGTTCGTGTCCTACGGGGTGACTGCCAGCGACGAGCGCATCGACATGGACCAGCTGCGTGACCTCGCCCTCGCCGAGCGGCCCAAGCTGATCGTGGCCGGCGCCACGGCCTACCCCCGCCTCATCCACCCCGAGCCCCTTCGGGAGATAGCCGACGAGTCGGGGGCGCTGCTGATGTTCGACGCGGCCCACATCGCCGGGCTGATCGCGGGCGGCGTCCACCCCAACCCGACCCAGTTCGCCGACATCGTGACGTTCACCACCCACAAGACCCTGCGCGGCCCCCGGGGCGGAGCCATCACTTGCCGCTCCGACTACGCCAAGGCGGTCGACAAGGCCATGTTCCCCGGCATCCAGGGCGGTCCGCTCGACCACGCGGTGGCGGCCAAGGCGGCGGCCTTCGCGGAGGCGGCCACCGCGGAGTTCGCCGACTACGCGGCCCGCATCGTGGAGAACTCCCAGGCCCTGGCCGCCGCGCTGGCCGGGCACGGCTTCCGGCTCGTCTCCGGTGGCACCGACAACCATCTGATGCTGGTGGACCTGCGGACCTTCGATCCGGACCTCACCGGCAAGGAGGCCCAGGCCACCCTGGACGCGGCCGGGATCAGCCTCAACAAGAACACCGTGCCCGACGACCCCCGGTCACCCTTCGTCACATCAGGGGTGCGCATCGGCACCCCCGCGGTGACCACCCAGGGCATGGACACCGACGACATGGTCACCATCGCCGATCTCATCTCCAGGGCGTTGCGCAACCGCTCCGACGCGGCCGCAGTGGCCGCGGTGCGAGCCGACGCGGAGGAGCTGTGCGCGGCCAAGCCGCCCTACCCGGGGTTGGACACCGAAGACTAGTGGCAGCGCCGGTCGGGCCGGTCGCCGGATAGGGCGCCTGGGTGCCGCCGCTACTGTCCTTCGCAATCGTCGGGGCGGTGGCCGCCGTCACCACCTTCCTGCTGGTTCCGCTCACCGCCAGGGTCGCGGTGCGCGCCGGCGCCAGCCGGGAACCCGACGTCCACCACATCCACGAGACTCCCACCCCGGCAGCGGGTGGCCTAGCCATGCTCGTGGGAGTCGTCGTCGCGGTCGCGGTCGCACCGGCAGTGGGGAACATCTCCGCGACGTTTGACACGCCCGGGGAGATCGTGGGCGGCGTGGCCGCAGCCGTGATCGTTCTCGCGGTCGGCTTCTACGACGACATCAGAGACCTGTCGCCGCCCGCCAAGGCTGCGGGTGTGGTCGCGGCTGCGGTGGTGCTGCACCTATCGGGAGTATCGATCGCCGTCTTCCGGGTGCCGTTCTGGGACCTGGTGCTCCTCTCGGACGAGTGGTCGGCGGTCATGACTGTGCTGTGGGTGCTGGGAATGGCCAACGCGGTGAACCTCATCGACGGCCTCGACGGCCTGGCCGCGGGCATCGTGGCCATCGCCTCGGGGGCGTTCCTCCTCTACGCCCTGCGGCTCGCCGACCAGGGCGTGATCGACGAGGCCAATCCCGGTGCGCTGTGGGCGGCGGTCGCGCTGGGAGTGTGCGTCGGGTTCCTGCCCCACAACCTGTACCCGGCCCGGGTCTTCATGGGCGACGGCGGGGCGCTGCTGCTGGGCGCGCTAATGGCGGCCGCCACCATCAGCGTGGGGGGCCGTTCGACGGTGGAGTTCAGCGGTCAGGCGTTCTTCTTCTACGCACCGCTGGTCATTCCCCTGGTGATCCTGGGGGTGCCGGTGGTCGACACCCTCTTCGCGATCGTGCGCCGCGCCGTGGGACGCCGAGGCTTCTCGGTGGCCGACCGCGAGCACCTGCACCACCGTCTCATGCGTCTTGGCCACGGGCACCGCCGCGCGGTGATCGTCCTGTGGCTGTGGACTGCGCTGCTCTCGGCCTTCGTGCTGTTCCCCACCTACACCGGCCGCGGCGACGCCATCGTGCCGGTCGGCATCGCCGCGCTGGCGCTGGTGCTGTTCACGATCTTCCACCCCCGGTTCGGCTACGACACCGTGGAGGTGGATGCCGAGGAACTGGACCGCCTCAAGAAGCTCTGAGCTAGCCCTCGCCGTCCCCAGGGTGGATGTCTTCGGGGTTGATCTCCTCGAGTTCCTGGCCCACGGTCTCGGGATACTTCAGAAGAACCAGAGCGGCCACAATCAGGGGGCCGACGGCCAGCAGGGCGAGCGCCGGCCCGAGCCGCCCGTCGAGCGCATCCGACAGCCAGCCGGCCACTATCAGACCCAGGGCGCTCCCGACCACGCCCACCATCACGATCACGCCGTTGGAGCGTCCGCGCCGGTGGGTGCCGAACAACTCGGGCCCGTAGACGGCCAGCGCGGGCACCGCGATCGCACCGACCACGCCGCCGGCCAGGGTCAGCAGCCAGAGGGCGGCGCCGTCGGTGAAGAAGGCCCACGCGATGAGCAACGCACCCAGCGCCAGCCCGGCTGCACCGATGGGCCGGCGGCCCCGCCGGTCGGCCAGGTACCCGCCCACGAAGACCCCGATGCCGATGGGGGTGTTGGTGAAGTAGGTGAACAGCGTTATGGCCGTAGCCGAGAACTCGCGCTCGTCCTTGAGGAAGTCGTTGCGCAGCCCGGAGGCCGGCGCCGCGAACATGGCAATCAGGAACGCGGAGGCGGCCAGGAGGATCAGCCTTCTGCGCCGGCGGGCCGCCACTTCCGGGTCGGCCTGGCGGTCGACCACACCGTCGTGGGAGACCCGTCCGGTTGCGGCCGTCTCGAAGCGCCGGCTCTCCGGCAGCCGGCGTCCCACCCAGACGACGACGGCCACCCCGGCCAGCGGCACCACGTACACCAGGCGCCAGCCCGAGATGTGCAGGTCGGCCATCGGCAGCACCGCGAAGGCCATGCCCGACCCCAGCGCCGCGCACAGCACCAGCACCGACATGGCCCAGGCCCGGGATCGGGCCGGCATCTCCTCCGCGGCCAGGATCACGATCAGGATGCCGAGGGCGGTCGATAGGCCCCGGGCGACGAGCTGGGTGCCGCCCAGGAACCACAGTCCCGGCGCCGCCGCGCCCACCGCGGTGATCAGGCAGCTTCCCAGGCCGGTCGCCAGCAGGAGGCGCTTCCGCCCGTGCCGGTCGGCGAGGGCGGCGGTAACCAGCGCGATCAGCACCCCGGCCCGGACCACGCCCATCAGGACCCCCTGGGCGGTGTTGCCGCGACCGAACTCGTCGGCTGCGAAGGTGAGGGTGGCGGTGAGGACGGTTCCCAGGTAGCCGTCCACGACCTGGATCGTGCACAGCAGGCCGAGCACGGTGGCGGCCCGGGCGCTCAGGCGGTCCGGGGGCGCCCACCAGTAGCCGTAGGCGTCCCGGCGCCTCCGCAGCGCGCTCCGCACCGGGAAGTGGAACAGCCACGCCCATACCGGCACCGCGAGCCGGTAGATGGTGGTCTCGACGAGTTCGTACCGTCCGCCGTCTCGCTCACCGTCAGCGGTTCCGGGGTGGCCAGAGTCCAGCTCCGTCAGCTGCAAGTGGCGCTCGTAGTGCCGGAAAGGACCGCCTACGGCCTCGTAGCGGTCGTCGCCCGCAGGCCGCTCGGCCACGATGTCGCCGCGGGGCGCCCGCCGTGCCGCCCGCTCGCGCTCCATCTCAGCCGCGCTGCCGCGCCGCACCACCCGCAATACGGTCATCGAGTCCCCGCGGTCATAGGCTTCGAGGGTGGCGATCGAGCGGATAGTCGTGCGCTCCGGCCGGCCGCTGGAAGGAACCGTTACCGTGGCCGGGGCCAAGAACTCGGTGCTCAAGCTCATGGCGGCCACGCTGCTGTCCGAAGGCCTCTACCGCCTCACCAACGTGCCCCGCATCGTCGATGTGGACCTCATGGCCGAGCTCCTGCGGGCCGTGGGCTGCACCGTCGAGTGGGATCCGACCGAGGAGGCGGCGATCCGCATCGACGTGCCCGCGGAGATCACCCCGGTGGCTCCCTACGACATCGTGGAGCGGTTCCGGGCTTCGGTCGTGGTGCTCGGACCCATGCTGGCCCGCTGCGGCGAGGCCCGAGTGGCCCTGCCCGGGGGCGACGACTTCGGTCCCCGGCCCATCGACATGCACGTGAGCGGCCTCGTCGAGCTGGGCGCGCAGGTCGACGTGGTGCACGGCTACATCGAGGCCTCCGCAGCCGAGCTGCTCGGAGGCCGGGTGGTGCTCGAGTTCCCCAGCGTGGGAGCGACCGAGAACCTGCTGATGGCCGCAGTGGCGGCCAAGGGCGCCACCGTGATCGACAACGCGGCCCGCGAGCCGGAGATATCCGACCTCTGCCAGTTCCTGGTCCGCATGGGCGCCCGCATTTCGGGCGCCGGCTCGTCCACGCTCGTGGTCGAGGGGGCCGGCACGGTTCAGTACCTTCGGGCCGCGGATCATTCGGTCGTTCCCGACCGGATAGTGGCGGCCACCTACCTGGCCGCGCTGGGCGTGGCGTCGGGCGAGGTGTTCGTGGCCGGCGCCCGCCACGACCACATGGAGCTGCTCTGCCAGAAGCTGACCGAGATGGGGATGGTGATCACCCCCGACGACGGAGGCATCCGGGCCATCGCGCCCCGCCGACTCGACTCGGTCGACTGCTCCACGCTGCCCTACCCGGGTGTGGCCACCGACTACCTGCCGTTCCTGGTGGCGATGCTGGCGACCGCCTCCGGCGTCGGGATCGTCACCGAGAACCTGTTCCCGGGCCGGTTCCGCTACGTGGATGAGCTGCGCCGCATGGGCGCCGACATCCGCACCGACTCCCACCATGCCGTGGTGCGGGGCGTGGAGCGGCTCTCGGGGGCTCCGGTCAGGGCGCACGACATACGGGCCGGCGCCGCGCTCGCCGTCGCCGGGCTGGGGGCGGAGGGCACCACGGTGGTGAGCGAAGCGCATCACGTGGCTCGCGGCTACGAGAACCTGGCCGGCGATCTGGCGTCGCTCGGCGCCGACGTGAGGGCCGAATAGACCGGAAGCGAGCGCCAAGTCAGTCCTCGTCGGCCGGTGCGGTCTCCGACTGCTTGACCGCCCGCCGCTTCGCGTGCCAGACGATGCCGGCGAACAGCAGCACCGGGCAGGCCACCAGCAGCGCCTCGTCCCATCCACCCTGATGCGCCAGCACCGCCAAGCCCATCCCGCGAGCCTACGAGGCCGCCGGAGGCCAGTGCGGGGCGCGGCCCCGGACTCCTGGGGCGACCGGGGTCGGAGTTGGGGCCGGGCGCTGCGAGACTGGGCCCGTGCGGGCCGAAGTGGAGAAGATCATCAAGATCATCCGGCCGGCCATCCAGGCCGACGAGGGCGACATCAGCCTCATAGAGGTCGACGAGGCGACCGGCGTCGTCACCGTCGAGCTCTTCGGCGCCTGCGTCACCTGCCCGGCGTCCACCCAGACCCTCAAGGCGGGCATCGAGCGGATCATGCGCGACCGGGTGCCGGGCGTGACCGAGGTGGTTGAGGTGAACGCCCTGGGCATGAGCGAGACGTTCGTCTCGCTCTGAGCACCAGGGAGGCGCCGGCTCAGCGGCCGTGGTGCTCGGCCAGGTTGAGGGCGTTCTCGATCAGGCCGAGGTGGCTGTACGCCTGCGGGAAGTTGCCCCGGGCCTCGCCGGTGACAGGGTCGTACTCCTCCGACATCAGTCCGGTCGGCCCCGCCAGGGCCGCATAGTCGTCGAACAGGGCGCGGGCGCCGTCGAGGTCGCCGATGAGGATCTTGGCGTCGATGAGCCACGACGTCATCAGGTTGAAGCCGCTGGGCGTGCCGGGCAGCCCGTCACGGCCCCGGTAGCGGTAGACGGTGGGACCGATCCTCAGCTGGGACTCGATGGCCTCGACGGTCGCGCTCAAGCGGGGATCGGTGGGCGCCACGAGGCCCGACAGGCCCACGGCCAGCACGGCCGAGTCCAGGTCGGTGCTGCCGTAGGCGGCGGTGAACGAGCCCACCTCGGGGTTCCAGCCCTCGGAGAGGATCTCTGCCGCGATCCTGTCGCGTAGCTGCTCCCATTCCGGCATGATGCGACCGAACACGCTCCTGGCCACGGCGATCCCGCGATCGACGGCCATCCAGCACATGGCCTTGGAGTGGACGTGATGGCGGGGCGCGGCCCTTATCTCCCAGATGCCCTGATCCGGCTCTTGCCAGCGCAGGCTCACCGCGGCCACCAGTTGCTCAACCAGGTGCCAGTGGGGCTCGTCGAGAGGCGCTCCCGCCCGGCCCAACCGCCAGACCAACTCCGTGATCGGGCCGAACACGTCGGTCTGGGCCTGCTGCTCGGCCGCGTTGCCGATCCGCACCGGATGGCTGCCCCCGTAGCCCGGCAGGTGCGGGTCGAAGTGCTCGGGAGGCAGAGCGCCGCCGTCGACGGTGTAGATGGGGGCCAGATGATCGAGGTCGGCGCCACCGACCTCGATGAGCTGAAGCAGCCAGCCGAGCAGGTCCATGGCCTCGCGGGTCGAGCCCAGGCGCACCAGCGTGCTCGCCGCCATCGACGCATCCCGCATCCAGCAGTAGCGGTAGTCCCAGTTCCGGGACCCTCCCAACTCCTGGGGCAGGCTGGTGGTGGGGGCGGCGACGATCGCGCCCGTCGGGCCGTGGCACAGCGCCTTGAGCACCAGGGCGGAATGCCGCACGAGATCGGTCTGGAGCGGCGGGAGGGTCAGGCCGCCGGCCCAGGTGCTCCAGTGCTCGATGGTGGCCGAGCGCCGCTCCGGTTCCGGTGTCGAGTCGTCGCCCGCGCCGGGGCCGCAGAGCAGCTCCAGCACGACCGGCCCCGCCGACAGGTCCACGTCGGCTCGGGCGGTGTCGTTGCCGCCGTTTGACTCGATACGCCATCGCAGGCCCGGCGACCGCAGGCCCATCTTGGCCGAGTCGTCGCCGCGCAGGTCGATCCCGCGGTGGCTGCGCTCCAGCCGTGTCGCCTCCGAGCCCGAACGGGGCGCGAACTCGACGACGGCGCGTCCTGAGCCCACCAGCACCCGAAGCAGGCGGCTCCGTCCGGCGGGCTCTGCCGGCAGTCCCCCGGAGCAGTCGAGGTAGTCGGTGACGCTCATGTCCTCCCACGACGTCTCCAGCACCATGGAGTCGTCGATGTAGCGCTGCCCCGGGCGACGGCCGGGATCGGCGGGGCCTACCGCGAAGTAACCGGCGGGCGGGCCGCCGAGCAGCTCGGCCATCAGCGGATTCGAGTCGACTCGGGGACAGCAGAGCCAGACCACGCGGGCGTCGGGCGTCACGAGGGCCGCGGTGCGCTGATCCGACAGCAGCGAGTGCTGCTCGATGGGCACCACCGGCGAGGGTGCCGAGTCCGAGGAACGGCCACGCGCTGGACTCGGCTGACGGGCGGAACCGCTCACGGGCCGGACGTTAGTGGCCGTCTGCGCCGCTACGGTGCCGGGCCGTGAGCGAGATGCCCGAGGTGGTGGAACGGCCCCCCGAGCGCCGCTGCTACCGGCACCCCGATCGGCGCGGCGGCGTCTCCTGCCAGCGTTGCGACCGACCGATCTGCCCGGACTGCATGCACCAGGCGTCGGTCGGGTTCCACTGTCCCGAGTGCACCACCGGGCGGGGCGCCCGACCGGTGACGGTGTCACCCATGATGGTGGCGCGCTCGTCGCGGCCGAGGGTCACCCAGTTGCTGCTGGGCCTGAACGCGCTGGCCTACCTCTACTCGATCGTCCTGACCGGCTCGGCCAGGGGAATAACCCGTCTCGACCAAACACTGCTGGTCGACGGAGGCCTGTTCGCTCGGGCCCGGCTCTTCGACGGCAGTTCCGTCAGATTGATCGGAGTCGACACCGGCGAGTACTACCGGCTGGTCACCGCCGCGTTCCTGCACGACGGGATCTTCCACCTGGCATTCAACATGTACATCCTCTGGATCCTCGGCTACATGCTCGAGGGGGGCTTCGGGAAGGCCCGGTTCCTGACGCTGTACGTGGTATCGATGCTGGGCGGTTCGTTCGGGGTGCTGCTGCTATCGCCGAACTCGCCGACCGTGGGCGCCTCGGGGGCAGTGTTCGGCCTGATGGGTGCGACGGTGCTGATGCATCGGGCCATCGGGGGCAGCATCTGGCGCTCGCCACTGGCCCCGCTGCTGATGATCAACGTCGTCTTCACGCTGCTCATCCCGCGGGTGTCCATCGGCGGCCACTTCGGCGGACTGATCGCGGGCGCGCTCATGGGTGCGGTGATGATGTCCTTCGAGCGCCGCAATGCTCCTCGGTGGGTGACGGTGGCTCTGGGCGGCATGCTGTCGGCGCTCCTCGTGCTCGGATCGGTCCTCGCCCTGCCACTGCGGGACCTGATCTCCGACGTGGTGGACCTGGTCGCATAGAGAGGGTCCAGCGAGCGCCGGGTGCCGGATAGGCGCCCGCGTAGGATGGCAGGGTGGCTGAGCCGTCCGGAGCGCCGGAGACCTACCTCGACCACGCCGCGTCCACGCCGCTGAGGCCCGCGGCCCGCGACGCCTGGCTGGCCGCCGCGGAGAGGCATCACGCCAACCCGACCGGATCTCACCTGGCCGCCAGGGAGGCTCGCCGGGCGCTGGACGAGGCCCGCAGCCGGGCCGCGTCCGTCCTCGGGGCCGACCCCGGCGAGATCGTGTTCACGTCGGGAGGCAGCGAGGCCGACAACATGGCTGTGCGGGGCGCGCTCGGGCTCCGGGGCTCCGGGGCTGCGGTGACCACCGAGGCCGAGCACCACGCCGTCCACGATCCGGTTGAACGCTCCGGAGGAGTCTTTGTGGGCGTGGACGAGCGCGGCATCGTCGGCCTCGACGCGCTGGCTGATGTGCTGGGTGCCCGCAACGGTGACGTCGCGGTGGTCTCGGTGATCGCGGTCAACAACGAGACCGGCTCGATCACACCACTGCCCGAAGTGGCCCGGGTGGTTCGCGACCTCGCCCCCGGAGCGCTGCTGCACACCGACGCCGTCCAGGCCGTGAACTGGATTGATGTGGCCGCCGAGACCGCCGGCTACGACCTCGTGTCGGTCACCGGGCACAAGGTGGGCTCGCCGGTGGGAACCGGGGTGCTGGTGGTGCGCGACGGCGTGGAACTCGACCCGCTGATCGTTGGGGGCGGTCAGGAGCGGGGCCGGCGGGCCGGCACGCCTGACGTGGCCGGAGCGGTGTCGTTCGCGGCTGCGCTGGTCGAGACCACCGAGCAGCGTGACGCCAGTGTCGAGCGGCTCCGCGTCCTGCGGGATGCCCTGATCGACGGCTTGACGGACCGGCTCGGCGACCGGGTGCTGGTCTCGGCGGCCCGGACCAACGGTGATCGCGGCCACATCGCGGCGGGCATCGCCAACGTGTGCATCGCCGGGGTGCAGAGCGAGGCACTGCTGTTCCTGATGGACGCGGCCGGGGTGCGGGCCTCAGCCGCCTCGTCATGTTCCAGCGGTGCCCAGGACCCGTCACATGTGCTGGCCGCCATGGGGGTTCCCCGCGAGGTCGCCCTGGGGTCGCTGCGGCTGTCGCTCGGCCACACCAGCGTCGCCACCGACGTGGAGCGGGCCGTGGAGGTCATCGCAGCGTCGGTCGAGCGACTCGACCGCTTCGAGGGCGGCTGAGGTGGCCGGGTCGTCGCCACACGCCCGCGGCAACCGGGTTCTGGTGGCCATGTCGGGCGGGGTGGACTCGTCGGTGGCCGCGGCCTTGCTGCAGGAGGCCGGCTACGACGTGGCCGGGGTCACCATGAAGCTGTGGGGCGGTCCAAGCGACACCGGCTGCTGCTCGGTGTCGGACGTGGACGACGCCCGCTGGGTGGCCGACCAGCTCGGCGTCGAGCATCACGTCTTCAACTTCGGCGACGACTTCGAGCGTCACGTCGTGGAGCCGTACGTGGCCGACCACGCCGCGGGCCGCACCCCGAATCCGTGCGTGGAGTGCAACCGCCACATCAAGTTCCGCCGGCTGCTGCGCCGGGCCGACGCGCTCGGGTTCGAACTGGTAGCCACCGGCCACCACGCCCGCATCGTGGCCACCGCCAACGGTCCCCGGATCGGGCGGGGCGTCGATGCGGCCAAGGACCAGTCCTACGTGCTGCACATGCTCGACGCCCCGGCGTTGGACCGGCTGCTGCTGCCGGTGGGGGAGATGACCAAGGACGAGGTGCGGCGCCACGCCGAGGCTCGGGGTCTGGTCACGGCATCAAAGCCCGACAGCCAGGACGTCTGCTTCATCACCTCGTCGTCCGGTCGCCGGAAGTTCCTCAGCGAGCGCATCCCGATGCGTGCGGGGAGGGTGGTCGACACCGCGGGCCAACAGGTCGGCACGGTCGAGTCGCTCGAGCTGGTGACGGTCGGCCAGCGCCGGGGACTCGGCGCTATAGGCGACGGGTCGCCCCGCTACGTGCTGGACGTGGATGCCGACTCGGCCACAGTCACGGTGGGGGACCGGGCTGCACTCGACTGCCCGATCACGCCCCTGGAGGACTGGCGCTGGGCGAACGGGCCAGTGGAGGGTCCCCTGCGGGTGCAGACCTCAGCCCATGGCGTCGCAGCGGCGGCCACGATCGACGGCGACGGCACCGCAGTGCACTGGGCCGATCCCCGCCGGGCAGTGGCTCCCGGCCAGAGCGTCGTCGCCTACGCAGGCGATCTCGTGGTCGGCGGCGGCACCGCCGCCCGGCCTAGCGGCCGTTGATGACAGCAGAGGAGAACAGCCGCAGGCCTGTCATCGTGTGCTGGTAGTCGACCGTGTCAATCGTGTCGATGCAGATGATCATCTCGTCGATCCCTAGAGCATCGGTGGAGTCATGCGCCCACTGGTGCAGGCCGTCTAGCGGGCCAACATACGAGTGGATCCAATGGTCGAGTTCGTGACGGAGCACCGAGGGTTCCATGCCGATCTGGCCGGCGCGGCGATCGATCGCGGCGTACCGCTCGTCAACGGTGCCGATCGGGTCGTCGGTCAACAGGACCGTGCACATCCGGCTGATCACCAGATCGTCGCCGCGACGCCCAAGCGCGTCGGCCGTACGGCGAGTAGCGCGGGCGATCTCAGCGGTCCTGGCGTTGCCCCTGGATAACACATTGACGCGGTCTGCGAAGCGGGCGGCCAGAGCCACCATCCTGGGCTTCTCAGCCGCCAGAAGGATCTCTGGGCCGCCGCTACGTGGTGGCTTCGGCTCGCAGACACCTCCGGAGATCGAGTAGTAGTCGCCCTCGAAGTCGGTCCGGGTCTGGGTCCACAGCGATCGCAAGATCTCGAGTTCTTCTCCGAGCATGGCGACCCGCTCACGGGCGCTCGGGAACTCGATCCCCAGGGACCGCTGCTGCTCCGGCGCGTTTCCCGCGCCCATGCCAACGATCATCCGGCCACCACTCAGCAGATCCGCAGTAGAGGTGATCTTCGCGAACAGGCCGGGATGACGCCTCCCCACCGGCGACACCAGCGAGCCGAGACGCAGGTGCCTTGTGCGCATCGCCATCGCCGGGAGCATCGTCCAAGGCTCGAAGGTGCCCACATCGATGTTCGCTTGATGCGCGAAGATGTCGTCACCGATATAGCAGGCGTGGAAGCCGAGCGACTCGATCTCCGCAGCCGCGTCCAGATACTCGGCGACGGTCCAGCCCCATCCCACCAGCAGAACCGACGGGAGCATCTCAGGCCGTCCCGTCTGCGAGCAGGTCGTCAAGGATCCGGTTGGCGAACAGGTATTGGGGCTCGTCCCAGAACGGCGCGTAGAACCCCCGGTCACGAGCGGGAGAGCGCCGTGACCGCTGTATGGCCTCCATCACCGCCGCGTCTTCCTCGGCAGCCTGAGCGAATAGCTCGTCGGCAGCTCGACGCCTCGGCGCGTAGTCCGAGGTGGCGGCCTGCTTGCGCACCAGGGTCGCTCCCCGGACCCGGGTGCGATCGGGCGCCTCGGGGAACTGGATCACGGGGGCTATCAGGGTGTCCATCACCGCCACCGAGAGGTTCGGGTAGCTCTGCAGGAAGAAGCCCCGCTCGGGCCTGCTGTTCCGGCCTATGTGGGGCAGGTCGATGGGCGGGTAGGTCGCCGTCACGTCTGACTCGGCGTAACTGAAGCCAAAGACGTTGCCGGTCGAGACCACCTCGAACTTGGGAGTACCGTCCGGGCCGACCCTGGGAATCTCCGGAGAAGCGGCGTACATGGCGTGCGTGAACGATTCGTGCAGGATGTTCAGGCAGTCGTTGTCAGCGAAGGTCTTCCAGTTTGTGGCCAGTACTGACTCGAACACGTCGATCTGTCCCGACTCGTCGGTTGCCGTGCCTAGATCGTCGAGGTCGAATTCGTGCAGGAGCTCCTCGAAGGATCCGATGTAACTGGAGAAATCGGGTGACCGGGAGCCGGCGCTTACGAACACGACTCCGAGGGACACATCGCACGCGATTCCCTTGAGGTCTCGATGCTGCATGGGGACAGCGGGGAGACCATTGCCGGGAGGCCCCGCCCAGTAAGGCGCGTCGATGAGCCGCCCTTCGAGGTCGTAGCGCCATCCGTGATAGGCCACACGCAAGTCAGCCGCCTGCTTCACCGGCGCGGTGACCACTGGGCAGCCGTCGTAGGCGCACACATTGTGGAACGCCCTAATCCGGCCGTCGGAGCCCTTCACCACGAAGATCGGCAGGCCGCACACGTCGATTGGCATCGCATCGCCGACGTGAGCGAGTTCGTCGGCGAAGCACGCCGCGAGCCAGTTCCGCTCGACGATGCACTCCTGCTCCAGGGCGAAGAAGTCGGCCGCGGTGAACGCCCGCCGGGGAAACGTCCTGGCCTCACCAATGGGCCGGCGAATCGCTTCCGTTTCGGCTTGGGTGAGAAGGTGTGCGGTGCCCATCGCGTCTCCTGCTAGGTCTGGACCGTGTATCCGTACCAGACGTTGGGTTCCTCCAGCCAGCAGCGGTCGGCGTCCACGTCGACATGGAGTAGATCCAGAGCGCCATCGATCACGTACCGGCCGCTGGCGGGGAGTTCGAGGCCTGTCCATTCCTCCCAGTCGGAGACGGAGCCTTCGAAGCGCATCGGCTCCCGGCAGACGCCCAAGCGCTGGGCACCTCCGGCGATCTGAGCGCGGATCCAGGGGTCGAAGGCGGTGCCGTCGGGGCGCTTCCAATCGATGTACTCCTCGAATGGGATCGTCGGATAGAGGTGCTTGCGGGTGGGTCGGATCGGGGCGATCAAGTGCGACAGACCATGATCGCGGCACAGGCGATTGCCCTCTTCCAGCGCCCGGGCCGCCACGCCCTTCCCGCTGTGGGAGTCGGCTACCGCTACCTGGATCCCGCAGAGGGTGGTCACTGCCCGGCCCTCGCGTCGATGGCGCAGGCTGCGGGCCAGCACCTCGTGCTCGCTGTGGGGCAGGCCCTCGGTCGTTCCGTCCCAGAACACGGGCACGGAGTTGAAGACTCCGGCCAGTTCGTCGGTGGTCTCGTCCACGAGGTACAGCTGCAGGTCTGCGAACGCCGCGATCACCAGGGGCCAGTGCTCATTCCATATCGAATCGTGCAGCATGAACTCCGGGAAGGCGTCCGATTCCATCTGCTCGAAGTGCTCGAGCAGTTCGGGCTTCTGGGCGTGGCTCAGGATCTTCACGTTCCGGAACCTCTCCGCTGCGGCTCCCGTCGCCTCAGGTAGTCGATCGCGATGCTGTGCAACCGTTCCTGGCCGAAGGCCTCGCCGTGGCCGGGTAGAACCGTGTTCACCGTCATTTGTGCCAGCCGCCGCATCGTCTCCACATAAGCATCGATATCACTTCCGGCTAGCTCATCGAGGAGCGGGCCGTCGTACACCGCGTCACCCGAGAGCAGCAGCCCGCTACGGGCGTCGTAGAGCCCGATGCTGCCCGGGGAGTGGCCCGGCAGGTGCAGGACCTCCAACGCCCGGTCGCCGAGGTCGATCACGTCCCCTTCGCCGAGTAGCCGGGTCGGGGCAGCAGGACGGTGCGGAAGCTGGTCGAGTTCGAACCCGTCGTGCGGCACCGCCATCACGAAACACTCGGGCATGAGGTATCCCGCCCGTTGCATGTGGGCGTTCTCGGCCGGATCAAGGTCCGCGCTCCAGAGGCTGACGATGTCGGGATCCGCCGTGGCCGGATCCACGTAGTGGGCCTCGTCCCGGTGCACCCAGCGCTGCCCGAACTCGTGCCACCCGCCGGCGTGGTCGGCATGAGTGTGGGTTAGGACGACCACGGCTTCGCGTCCGGGGGCGATTTTCAGGTGCGGCCAGAGGGGAGTTATGCCGAGCCCGGTGTCAACCACTAGGTCGAAATGCTTGCCCGCGATCCACCACACATTGCATCGAAGCACCTCCGCAACGTACGGCTCCCGCAGCAGGGCGATGCCCGGGGAGAAATCGGCCCGATTCCACCAAGCCCCGGCAATGGGCAGCGGAGCCGAACTCTCGCCCCGTCCCCGGCTCAAGCGTCCTAGCCCGCTCACGCCGCGTCCCTGGCTCGTGCGATGCCCAGCAGCGCCAGCAGCGCCACGACGAACCAGACGAATTCGAGCACCACGAAAGGCGGATACCAGATCACGGCCGAGGCAATGCAGGCGAGCGCCGCACCGACGGCGTTCAGCGCCTGGTAGAGGCGGGAGGACGCCGAGAGCCGGCCGACAAGGTTGAGGGCGAAGGCGGCCAGGAGGATCGACACGCCCGCAGACCCGATGAGGGTCTCGATGCTCATGGAGCGTCCCTCGGAACGATGTCCTCGGAGCCCAGGTAGGCGGCGTCGAGGCGGGACCGGTCCGCCAGGAGTTGACTGGCAGGCCCTGACAGCACAAGGTCGCCGTGGCTCAGGACGTATGCCCGGTCGCTGTGGGAAAGTGCCAACTCGGCGTACTGCTCCACCAGCAGGGCGCCTGCGCCGGTGTCCGCGACGACTTGACGGACGACCGGCAGCAGCTGCGCGAAGATCAGCGGTGCCAGTCCGAGAGAGAGCTCGTCGATGAGCAACAGCCTCGGCTCGCTCAGGATGGCCCGCCCCATGACCAGCATCTTCTGCTCGCCGCCGGAGAGCAGAGCAGCCTTTCGCTCCATCAAGGGAGCCAGGGCGGGGAAGTAGGCGAGCGCCTTGTCGAAGTCGGGACGGCCGCGCCGAACCCCCAGCACCAGGTTCTCTCGCACGGTCAGCTGGCCGAGCACACCCCGGCCCTCGGGCACGTGCGCCACGCCTCGCCGGGCGACCTCGTGGGCCCGTCGCAGCCTTGGGACGGGGCCGCCCAGGACGGTGATGTCCCCCTTGAGGCGGGCCACGAGTCCCGACACGGCACGCAGCGTGGTCGTCTTGCCGGCACCGTTGGGTCCCAGCAGGGTGACCACCTCGCCGGCTCGAACATGGAGCGAAAGGTCCCTGACCACCGGTACCCCGTCGTAGCCGGCGCTCAGCCCGTCGATATCGAGCAGCGTCATGTCCGATCCTCGGCGTCGGAGTGCTCCTCGCCCAGGTAGGCCTCAACCACTCGGGGATCCCGGCGGATCTGCTCGGGAGCGCCCTCAGCGATGACCGACCCGAACTCGAGCACCCAGATGCGGTCGCACACCGACAGGACCAGGTCCATGTCGTGGTCCACCAGCAACAGCGTGGCCCCGCCGTCGACCATGGCGCGCAGCCGGGCACCCAGCCACACCGTCTCAGCCCGGTCCAGGCCTGCTGCCGGCTCGTCGAGCAGCACGATCCGCGACTGGGCCACCATGGCGCGGGCAATCCCCACCAGCTTGCGCTGGCCGAGCGATAGTTCCTGGGGCAAGCGGGAGCGCGCACCAGTCAGCTCGAAACGCTCCAGTACTTCCTCGATGCGCTCGTCGCGCTCACGGCGCCACAGCCCGGTAACGGCTCGGCCCAGCGTCAAGGGCTGGCTGGCTACGGCCAGGTTCGACCAGACATCGATGTCGTCGAAGAGCTCGACGGACTGCCAGGTCCGGTTGAGGCCCCGCTGAGACAGCACGTGGGGCGGCACGGAGCTGATGTCCTCCCCCCTGAACAGCACCGTGCCTGACGCATTGGACGGCAGGAATCCAGTGACTGCGTCGATGAAGGTCGTCTTGCCGGCGCCGTTGGGCCCGATGAGTCCCGTCAGCTCACCGTGGCGGCAGGCGATGTCGACCCCCGTTAGCGCCTCCACCCCGCCGAAGGCGACCCGCAGGCCCTGGCTCTCGAGCACAGTGGGGCTCACGGCGCGCTTCCGATCGGCGCTGGGGGCAGTGCCCGGCGATTGAGAAGGGCACGACACTTCTTCGCAACATACCGATTGAACCGCCGGGTCGACCCGGCGATGCCGTCGGCGTCGAAGGCCAACTCGGCGATCAGGAAGGTTCCCGCGATATAGGTCTCGTAGCGCCCGAGCACGATCAACTCCTCGCCGACGACTGTGCCGATCCCGGCTCCCACCAGCGTGCCGGTCCACAGGGCACCGCTCACCGTGCTGATGCCACCGAGGTAGGCGTAGGCGATTAGCACTAGCGAGGCCGTCCAGCCGAACGTGTCGGACTGAAACGATCCAAGCTGGGCGGCCTTCAGGCCACCCGCGGCTCCGGCCAGCGCGGCACCGATCACGAAGGCCGTCAGCTTGATGCGGGCGATGTCGACACCGGCCGCCGCGGCGGCCCGCTCGTTGGCCCTTACCGCCAGCATCTGCCGGCCCGTGGGGCTGCGCCGCAGCAGCGACACGAACACGCACGCAGCCACGGCCACGGCCAGGATGAGCACTCCGATGGCCGGAGATGGCCGCTTGTCGTCCCCCAGGAAGAATTCAGAGGCCGAACCCAACTCGATCCCGAACAACTCGGGTGCGTCCGCTCTGGCCCGTCGTGACGTTCCGAACCATCCGTCGCGGCGGAACAGCACGGCTTCGATGGCGATGCCGGCGCCGAGAGTGATGATGGCCAGGCTCGGGCCCCGCGACCGCAGTGCCAACATCCCGACAACGAGACCGAACAGCGCTGAGGTGGCGATGGCAAGCGGGTATCCGAGGATGAACGGGACGCCGGCCTCGGCTACATACGACCCGAGACCAAAGGCCGCGATGCCCGACAGCGCGACCTGGGCCAGTGACACCTGCCCCACGAAACCGGTGACGACCACGAGGCTGAGCGCCAGGATGATCCCGATCAACGAGTTGTTGATGCCGTTGCGGTACTCGAAGGGCAACCAGATGGACGCAGCCAGGACCGCGAGCACGAACAGCACCACCGGAACCGGCCGTATCCGGTCGGCGTAGGCCAGCGGAAGACGCTCGCTGCCGACCGCTCCCCGTCCTGGCACCGCGTCACCCCTGGCGGCCATCGCCACCGCGATCACCGCCAGCGGGAGGATCTCGGCCAGGTCCAAGTCCGGTACCCAGTCCTGACGCTGCTCCAGGATGAAGATCAGGCTCTGAGCCATGCCGATCCCCACGCCGACGAGGGCCGACGTCCAGAACGACGAGAAGGCGCCAACCAGGGCCGCGGCCACCGCCGGCACGATCAGGAGTGTCATCCTGCCCGGGCTGACACCGGTGATAGGAGCCACCAGGATGCCGACACCGCCGGCTACCACGCTGGCGACGACCCAGCTTACGGCGGCCTGGAAGTCCGCCGAGTAGCCCAGCAGGGTCGCGACCTCCTCGTTCTCGGCCGCGGCGCGGGTGGCGATCCCGAAACGGGTGAAGCGGAACGCGGTCCACAGCACCAGCGTGACCGCTAGCAGCAGGGCCAGCAGAATGAACCGGTCGCGCGGGATCAAAGTCCCTGCGATGCTCACCGTGGCGTCGGGAAGCAGCGCCTCCGCGTGCTTGGCCTGCGATCCGAACCTGAGCACCACCACGGCCTGCAGAGTGAGCAGCATCCCGATCGAGGCCACCACCTTGGCCGTCGCGGGGGCGTATCGCAGCGGTCTGAACACCAGGAAATGAGCCGCGAGTCCCAACAGCACCGCCGTTGCCATCGCGACGGCAATCGCGGTTGGAATGGAGGTTCCGTCGCCCACGTCGATGATGGTTGGAAGGTCGGGAGCGTCGAAGTGGAGGCCGAACCATCCGGCGATCCCGGCTGCGATGGCAAGAGGATTGGGAAGCGGAGGCACCGGGTACTCGCCGTTGTTCCGCATCTCGACGAAGACGTAGGTGACGTAGGTGGCGATGGCTCCGTGCCCGAAGTTGATGACGCCCGAGGCCCGGAAGCTGAGGGTCAGCCCAATCGCTAGCGCGCCGATGATGACACCGGTGCCGATGCCGATGAGCAGGAACTGCAGATAGATGCTCACGAGTCGTCGCCGACGATCTCAGCCGCTCCGGTCGTGATGTTAGCCGCGGAGACTCGAGGCCCCGCTTCAGGGCTTGTGATGATGTTCAGCCGAGAGCCTCGAACTCCGAGAAGTCGATCGGCGCCAATCCGACGTCCTTCATCGAAGTGCCGTCGACCTCGAGCACTATCAGGCTCGATACGCACGCACCGGGGAACGGGTCGGGTCCTGGACAGGAGACGTCGGCGTAGTAGCCGGTCGTGAGCTGTACCCGGCTCAGCGCCTCGTTGACCGTCTCGCGGGAGAGATTCTCGTATCCCACGTCAACCAGCGCGGCGTGGACACCGAGGACAGACACGAGGGCCCAGCCGGCGAGACCGTAGACCTCAGCTTCTTCGGATCCGTAGGTTTCGATGATCCGCTGACCCTCGAGGACCGCATCGCTGGCCAGGGACGGGTCGACCGGCAGGGCGCTGGCTCCGAACACAAGCCACCCGTCCAGGGCGCCACTCGCCACCGTGTCCTCGAGAGCACAAGTGTCGAAGGTGATGATGGCCGTTTCGACCGACAGTGACGACAGCGCATCGGCTAGCGGCGAGCACTGGGTGCCGTCTATAGCGGCCATCACGACGTCGACGTCGGCCGCTCCCGAGGCGGTGACCACACCGACGTAGTCGGCCTGTTCGAAGGCTGCAGGCGTGATGCCGGTTACTTCCAGGCCAGCATTCTCTGCGAAGACGCTGGCTGCGTCGCAGGCCTCCAGGAAGAAGGGGTCGTCGAGGCAGATGATCGCCATGGTGCCAGCGCCAATGGTGTCGGCCGCATAGGCCACGGGTCCCTGTACCAATCCCAGGAAGCCGGGATCGAAGATCCATTCGGTCGGTCGCTGCCAGTCGTCGGGCAGGTTGGCCAGTGCCAGCTGCGGCAGACCGGCCGGGACGGTGACCTCCGCAGCCTCGTTGCTCGAGTAGCTGCTGGTGATCATCACGTGGATGTCGTCGTCGTTGGCGAACTGCTGGGCGCATGCCACCGCGCCTTCGGGACCGTCACCGGAAGTGCAGAGCTCAAGCTCCAACGGGTGCCCGTCCACTCCACCGAGCTCCGCGTTTATGTACGCAACCGCAGCTTCGGCAGCCCTGCGGGCTTCGATGATCGAGAAGAGCTCCTCCTCCTGGGAGTCGAATCCGATTCTGACCGGGTCCATAGCAGTGTCGTCCGGCTCTGGTGCCTCCTCTGGTGCGGCGGTTGTTGCCGGTGCGGCAGTCGTCGCCGGTGCGGCGGTTGTTGCCGGTGCCTCCGCTTCGGGCGCGTCGTCATCCCCGCAGGAGGCGGCAACCAGCGCGAACACCCCGAACAGGCCAGCGAGCAGCCGAACCCCTCTCGCCGAGATCGGACTTCTGCCGGTCTCTGTTCGTGTGGTTGCCTCGCCCCGCTGCCGGTTCATGACTGCTCCCATCTCCGATTCCGAAATTTTTTCGTTCGACTGAATGAATTGGGCGAGGTTATGCTTACCGCCCATCCATGTCAAACGACAGCCTTGGTTCCCCCGTTAGGCGGGTCGGCCGTCCCCGTGCCGACAAACGCGTCCCCGAAGGCGACGTCTCCGAGCACATCCTCGCGGCGTCAGCCGAACTGTTCATCCGCCAGGGCTACACGGCTACCACCACCCGCCAGATAGCGGCTGCGGTCGGCTTGCGGCAGGGGTCGTTGAGCCACTACTTCCCGCGGAAGAAGGACATTTTCGCAGAACTGCTCGACCGTACGGTTGAACCCGCGCTGACGATGATCGACGGACTCGATCCAGGGTTGCCGCCCGAGGTCCGGCTGTGGCTCCTGCTGTCGACCGACTGCTTCAATCTGGCGTCGGGTGAGCAGAACCTGGCCAGTCTCATGCTGCTCCCCGAAGCACGAAGTGATGAGTTCGACCAGTTCTGGGCTAGGCGCGACCAACTCAAGGATCGGTATCGGGACATCATCGTGGCGGGCTTGAGGCACGGGTCCCTGTCTTGTAGCGATGTTCTTCTAGCCGTTGACGCCACCTTCGGGATCGTCGAGAGCATCATCACCTGGTTCGAGCGGGGCGGGCCGGTGACGTCTCGCGGCGCTGTCCATCACGTCGCGCGAGCCGCACTGGCTGCGCTATTGACGTCGCCGTCTGAAGTGGATCGGGTAATCGCTCAGGCCGAAGCGCTGGTGGCAGCATGAGGCCGCGGACCATGCGGACGGGTGATTCGACAGCTTGATGTCAACGAGGATCAATTCGCCCATGACCGGACCGAGCCGACGCGAGGTCTCCTTGCCCAAGCTGGATGTCTATGTGCTGCCGGTCGAGGTGAGCTGGCAGCAGGTCCGCACCATGTTTCTGCGAGCAGAGGAATTGGGCTTCCACACTGCCTGGATCCACGACAACGTGGTCGGGCCTGTGCCCTGGAAGCCTGACGCCGCGGTCTACGACTCCTGGAGTGTTCTAGGTGCGCTGGGCGAAGCCACGTCGCGCATAAGGCTCGGATCTCTGGTCACTCCGATGGGACGACGCCATCCAAGCGTTTTCGCCAAGATGACGGCGTCCTTCGACAACACCAGCGGTGGGCGCCTCGACTTGGGGATGGGTCCCGGAGATGAGCCCCATCAATACGAGCCCTGGGGACTGCGCTATCCGGAGCCACCCGAACGCATCGAGATCCTCGAGGAGGAGATCGAGATCATCAAGGGACTCTGGACCAATGATCGCGTGACCTACGAGGGCAAGCACTACCAACTGCGGGACGCCACGCTTGCCCCGAAGCCGCTGCAGAAGCCCCACCCACCGATCTGGATCGGTCTCGTGTTCGGCCGCAGAGTCATGCCGCGCGTCGCCGCCCGCCACGCCGACGGTGTGAACTTCTACTCCAAACATGACGAAGACGTGGCCGCGACGATTGAGCAGGTCCGGTCGCTGTGCAGAGACATCGGACGCGACCCCGCACCGATCAAGTTCTCGCGCTGCGTGTCGGTTTGGGTGACCGACGACATCCCCGATGTCGAAGCCGAGTTGAACCGAGTCGGTGAGGAGTACGGCACCGGCGGAGACTACGTGCGCGACTATGTGGCCGCTTATGAGCGCATGGCGATCGGCCCCCCGGAGGTGATCGCTGAGGAGTTCGTGAAGCAGGCCCAGCTTGGAATCGACCAGATCATCGTCAACATGATCCTGGGGCCCGGTCCGGCACACAAGGACTTGCCGGTTGTGGAAGGAGTGCTTCGCACCTGGGAGCGCATCGCCACAGAGGTGCGGCCCTTGATGGAGGCGACGCTCAGCTAGCCCTTCGTCCTCAGCCGATCCGGAGGCCGCGGCGCTCGGCCGTGGCCAGCACCGCCGCGGGACGGCTTGGGGACATCAGCAGCGCGGTCACCGAGCGCTCCTCGCTGCGGTTGCGGCCCGTCATCACGCCGGCCTTGACCGGCCCGGTGAGGCGCAGCTCCAGAGCCATGCCGAAGGCTTGGGCGGTCAGGTCGGCGGCGCCGGTGCCGGTCCGTGCCGGACCGATGGAGTCGACGCTTCGGCGGCTCAACGGCAGCGGCTCGTTCACGGCCAGATGGTCGTGGACCACCAGCCCGTTGGGCACGAACACCAGCCATCGCCGGTTCAGACGGAACAGGGCGTGGGCCGCGAAGGCTGCGACCGGAAGCCCCACCGCGGCCGCCACTATTCCCGCGGTCCATCCCCGGTCGGCCAGAAGCAGGGGCCCGACGGCCACACCGAGCACCGCGATCGCCCACACCGGCACGATCAGCGCGATCATCACCGGTCCCGGCGGGCGAAGCAGGAAGCGGCGCTCGTCTCCGTAGCTGGCCGCGTTGACGTGGGCCTCGGCGTAGAGGGGCTGTAGCACCACGAGGGTTCCCACCAGCCCGACGAACAGCGCGATGACGGCAACCAGGTCACTCGAGTCGGCCGCGGCCAGCGCCGCCTCCAGCCCGCCGGCGGGCACCCCGATCCGGACCACGGTCAGCGCCCGGGGTCCGGGCAGCAGCAGCGCGGCGAGCACCAGCGCATAGGCGAGCCACATGGCCACGATCACCGCCGTCTGGGCCGCATCGTCGTCGGGCCGGAGTGACGGATGGATCAGGTCGCCGAGCAATGCTGCCAGTCCGGTCGCCAGCCAGGCTGCGATTGCCGCGGCCCGCACTAGCAGCGCGGTCCGGGCCCGGCCCTGTTCCGCGGTTCGGGCCTCGCCTCGCACCGCGCAATTCTGGCACCGGGCGGCGCCGGGGCGGTCATAGGCCCGCCATTAATCCCGCTCTAGTTCGCTGCGCTCACGGGCCGCTCGGGCCACGGCCTCGCTTGCGGCAGTGGAGATTCCGGTCCGACGCATCCCGTCCGCTCGGCCTCTGGGCGCGGATGTAGCCTCACCCTGATGGCCGGCGCAGACACCGTAGACACCGGCACAGCCCCGGACTCGGCGGCGCGCGTCCGCGAGCTACAGGCCCGGCTGAACCACCATTCCGCCCTCTACTACGCGGGCAAGCCCGAGATCCCCGACGGCGACTTCGACAGCCTGCTCAGCGAGCTGAAGACCCTGGAGGAGCGGCATCCGGAACTGGTCCACCCCGATTCGCCCACCCGGCGGGTGGGGGCCCCACCCGACACCGCCTTCGCGCCGGTTCGCCACGAGCCGCCGATGATGTCGCTGCACAATGCGCTCGACATCGAGGAGTTGCGGGCTTGGCACGAGCGGGTACTTCGGGCCCTGGCCGCCGGTACGGCGGTCTCAAGCGGCGAGCAGGCCTCGTTGACCCTCGAGGACCCCGGTGCCGGGGACTACTCGGTGGAACTGAAGTTCGACGGTCTGGCCATCTCGGTCCGCTACGAGAACGGGGTACTGGTGCGGGCCGCCACCCGGGGCGACGGCCGCACCGGCGAGGATGTCACCCATTCGGTGCGCACTATCGCCGACATCCCGATACGGCTCCGGGGCGATGCTCCGGCCGTGCTGGAGGCGCGGGGCGAGGTGATCCTGCGCCTCTCCACCTTCGAGGCGCTCAACGCCCGCCAGGCCGAGCGGGGCGAGAAGGCCTACGTCAACCCCCGCAACGCGGCCGCGGGCTCGCTGCGCCAGAAGGACGCCAGGGTGACGGCCGAGCGGGGCCTGTCGTTCTGGTGCTACCAGCTGGGCTACGCCGAGGGCGCACCGGCCTTCAGCTCCCACATGCAGACGCTCGAGTGGCTGTCGTCGCTGGGCCTGCCCGTCAACGAGCACTCGGCATGCCTGCCCGACCTGGCTGCGGTGGAGGCCCACGTCACCGACTTCGAGCGCCGCCGCCACGACTTCGACTACGAGTTCGACGGCCTCGTGGTCAAGGTCGACGATCTCGGCCTCCAGGGCCGGCTCGGAGTGGACGCCAAAGCCCCCCGTTGGGCCATCGCCTACAAGTTCCCGCCCGAGGAGCGCACTACCAAACTGCTGGACATCGAGGTGTCGATCGGCCCGTCCGGCCAGGCCACCCCCTTCGCCCGGCTCGAGCCGGTGTTCGTGGGCGGGGTCACGGTAGCGACTGCCACGCTCCACAACGAGGACCAGGTGGCGGCCAAGGACGTCCGACCCGGCGACACCGTGATCGTGCGCCGGGCCGGCGAGGTCATCCCCGAGGTGGTTGGGCCGGTGCTCTCGGAGCGCCCGGCTCGGTCCGAGCCCTGGTCCTTCCCCCGGGACTGCCCGGTGTGCCGGCAGCCGCTGCAGCGGGCCGAGGGCATGTCGGCCACCCAGTGCGTCAACTACTGGTGCCCCCGCCAGATCAGGGGACGCGTCGAGCATTTCGTGGGCCGGGCCGCCATGGACATCGAGTTCCTGGGTGAGCGGAACATCGACCGGTTCGTAGGCGAGGAGCTGCTCAGCGATGTGGTCGGGCTGTACTCGCTCGACTTCGAGCGCATCGAGCAGATGGAGGGTTTCGGCCAGACTTCGGTCAACAACCTGCGCAGGTCAATCGAAGCCAGCAAGCAGCAGCCCCTGTCGCGCCTGCTGTTCGCGCTGAGCATCCCCGAGATCGGCCAGGTCAACGCCCAAGTGCTGGCTGCCGCGTTCGGCGACGTCGACAGCATCCTGGAGGCCGATGAGGAGGCCCTGGCCGAGGTCGAGGGGTTTGGGCCGATCATCGCGGCGTCGGTGCGGGCCTGGTTCGACGACCCCCACAACCGCACGCTCATCGAGGGACTGCGATCCGCCGGGCTGCGGATGGAGGTCGACGAGCCCGCTAGTACGGAAGCAGGCGAGGCCCTAGCCCAGACGCTGGCCGGCATGTCGGTGGTGGTCAGCGGCGCCCTGGAGGGCTTCAGCCGCGACGGGGCCAAGCAGGCCATCCTGGCGCGGGGCGGATCGTCGCCGGGTTCGGTATCGGGCCGCACGACCGCGCTGGTGGTGGGCGCGGACCCGGGTGCCTCCAAGCTACGCAAGGCCGAGTCGTCCGGCGTACCGGTGATCGACGAAGCCGCGTTCCAAGAGCTGCTGGAAACCGGCCAACTCCCCTAGGCGCGGGTCCCGCGGCCCTCCGCCACCGTGTCGCATGGGCGATGTAGGTTCAGGCCTGTGACTCCATCGGGCCTGTCCTCGATGCCGCGTCGCGGCATTGGCCGTGCGTTCCGCCCGGTAAGGCCATGAGCGCCGCGCCGCGGCGGGGAAGCACGGCCACATCCAGTTTCGGCGTGAGCCGTCGCGAGGGCCATGACGCGTCCGCGTTCTACGAGCGTTTCCCAGTGCCTGAGATCAGCGACGACTCCGACGTAGCCCGCCCGCCGGGGGAGTGGCTCGACCGCCTGTGGGTGGGCGACGCCCGAAACATGGACGCGAATGGCAATGTGGCCGACAGCTCAGTCGCACTGGTGGTCACCTCACCGCCGTACTTCGCGGGCAAGGAGTACGAGGAGGCCGTCGGTCAGGGCCACATTCCCGCCGACTACGTGGCCTACGTCGAGATGCTCGAAGCCGTCTTCGCGGAGTGCGTGCGCAAGCTGGAGCCCGGTGGACGCATAGCCGTCAACGTCGCGAACCTGGGACGACGCCCCTACCGCTCCCTATCGGCCGATGTGATCAGGATCCTCCAGGACCGGCTGGGCCTGCTGCTGCGGGGCGAGGTCATCTGGCGCAAGGCTCGCGGCGCGGCGGGAAACTGCGCCTGGGGCAGCTTCCAGCGGCCCAGCAACCCGGTGCTGAGAGACCTCACCGAGCGGGTCGTGGTCGCCTCCAAGGGCCGCTTCGATCGAGCTGTGCCCGCGGCTCAGCGCGCCGCGCTGGGACTGCCCTCGGAAGGGACAGCCCCGGTGGACGAGTTCCTGGAGGCAACCACCGACGTCTGGGAGATTCCGGCCGCCTCGGCCACCCGGGTGGGGCATCCTGCGCCCTTCCCGGTCGAGCTGCCCCAGCGTCTGATCGACCTCTACACGTACCGTGGCGACCTAGTGCTCGATCCCTTCATGGGCGCCGGAACCACCGCGGTGGCCGCCGTGCGAACCGGACGGCGCTACGTCGGTTTCGACACCGACGCCGGCTACATCGCCCTAGCCGAGGAGCGCATCAAGTCCGAACGTGAGCAGCTGGCCCGCCGATCGGACATGGAGCGATGGGAGGTGACGGTCGCGCCGAGGGCCAACGGGCGTCAGTCGCGGCTGTTCGACGAGCCGCCCGCACAGCCATCCTCAAAGCGAAACAGTGCGGCCGCGCCGGTCAATGGCTCCGAATCCGACGCTGACGACAACTTCCAGGCTCGAGCGGTGCGGGAGGGGCGTAAGGCCCAGGAGCTGGCCTGGCAGGTAATGGCCGAGAGCGGCTTCGACAAGATCCAGAGCCGGGTCTCGCTCGAAGGAGGGGTCGAAGTCAACTACTCGGCGCTGGACCAGAGAGGCCGCCGGTGGCTATTCGACGTGTCGGGTGCGTTCAGCCTCACCCAGCGCCCCGGGCTGAGGCGCACGGACACGCTGTGGAAGGCGATCGGGCGAGCTGCCGTCCTGCACTCGCGGCCCAACCGGGAGCCGCTGGTGCTGCTGACCACCGACCGCCCGGCTCCCAACAGCGCTGGGCAGCGCGCCCTGGATGCCATTACCGGTGACGACAAGCCGATCCGTGCTGTGATCGAGATGGGCAACCTCGAGGACCTGGAGCGTCTCACCCGCTTCGCGAGCGGCGACGTGTGAGTCCGTGACCGGCGCGCTCGTCGATCAGGAGCGCAAGCGGTGCGGGTGAGCGCTCCGTTTCTCCATGGCTGACGATCGCACCAAGATCACCGAACTGGCCACCGCCCTGGGAATGACGGGGCACAACACGCTGCAGGAGGCGCTCGAAGCGCGGCCCGACGTACTCGAGATCGGCTCCGATGACTGGGACGACCTAGCCCGCATAGTTCGCACCGGAAGGCTGACAGCGGTCGCCGAGACGGCCTTCTCCAACGGCGCCTACTTCGGATCCCACACCGATGGCCTTGCCGGACGGATTCCCCAGCACATCGAGTGGAGCGGAGGGAGGCGCATTCCCGGTGACAGGCCGGTGCCCGCGGACCTGCTGGTCGATCGGGTGTACATGATCAGCTGCAAGTACCTGTCGAGGATCCTCCACAACACGGCGCCCGCCCATGTCTTCCTCGATGGCCTGGTGGCCGCGCCCGGATACCGCGGATTCAACTGGTTTCAAGAGGTGGCGCCGGACGCACACGAAGCCCTGTATGCCCGGACGGTGGAAGTCCTCGGCCTGGTCCCCATGGCGAAGACCCCTCAGGAACTGACCAGCGAACATCGCAAGAAGCTGAAGGCTGCCTTCAGAGAGCGAGCTGTGCCGGGACTCCCGGCCGAACTCGATCACCAGTACCAGAGACTCATCGATGAAGTGAGCCACGCGTCGGCTGAGCTGTGGAGGGAACTTCTCGGTGGTCGGGCGGACCAGGAGCGGATCCTCTGGCGGCTGCTACGCATCTATTCGTCCACGTACTTCATTCTCGGCATCGACCAGCGAAGAACCATGAGGCTTCGGGTCATCACGCCGTGGGAGTGGCGGCAGTCCTACCAGTTCGTGTCGCTCACGGTCAGAGCGGCCGGCCGGGGCCAGCCCCGGATCGACTGGGAGGCGACCTACCGTGACCTCGCCGCCGGCCAACGCCGTCGCGTCAGGGGTCATGTCGAGATCCGGTGGAGCCATCGCCCGTTCTGCGAGCCACCCGAGGCGAAGGTGTACCTCGACACCCCGCACGCGCAGGTGCCGGGCTATCGCCGGCTCGACCACACCGACGAGCCCCCGCCCTACGACCAGCAGAGCCTGATCGACTGCCCCTGAAGCCGCTCCGGCCATGGAGACGGGCCCGGGTCGTGGCCCATGGCGATGCCGCGCTAGGAGACCTCGAAGCACCAGCGGACGGTGTCGGACTCGTCGGGACGGGCGATGAGCACGAATCTCGCGATCACGCAGTTCGTGTCCGGCGACAGGGCTTCGATGAGGCGGCCCTCGCCGGGCGCGAACTCGAAGCGGTTGAGCCCCTCCATGTGCTCGACCTCTGAGGTCACGTCAACCCCCTCGGTGGCATTGTCGCTCGGCAGGATCACCATCGAGGAGAGCCGGTAGCGGGCGTCCAGGACTACGCCGACCCGCTGCTGCTGGAGCACTTCGTCGCCGGGGTTGGGGATCACCCGGTCCACCGCAGGCCCCGCCGTGACGGCGCGTTCGGATTCGTCTTCACCCGAGCCGACCAGCGCGGCCACGACGAAGCCCAATATCCCGAACAGCGCGAGCGCGACGATGCCCACTCGTATCCGCCACCCGCTGCGCAGGCGCGGCGGCGAGGAGTCGGGGCCCTGTCCGTTCGTTGCCATCTCGTGTCGCACAGTACCGGACCCCGGCGACAGCCCCTTGCGTCCCTATCATCGCCACGCCGGTACCGTGGCGATGATGGTCACGCCCGCAGAGTCGTTGCGATCCTTCGGCGATCGTTACCGGTTGCTGAAGCTCGTCGGCGAGGGTTCGAGCGCGCGGGTCTATGTGGCCGAGGATCTCACGCTTCACCGGCGTGTCGCCCTCAAGATCCTGAAGGTGGAGATAGCCGATGACACCAGCTTCCGGGACCGCTTCGCGGCGGAGATGAGAGCGACGTCGCTGCTGAACCATCCCCGGGTCCTGCCTGTGTACGACTGGGGCCTGGACCCTCAGCCCTACTCCGTCACCGAGTACCTCACCGGCGGCAGCCTGGCCATGCTCCTGGACGCCGGGCACCGCCTGACCCCGTCGCAGGCGCTGGTGATGGGATTGGAGGCGGCTCGGGCCCTGGTGAACATCCATGCCGGCGGCCGGGCCCATCTGAGTCTCGGGCCGTCCGCCATCCTGTTCGACTCCGGCGCCCGCCCCTACATCTCCGACCTTGGACTGTCGGCGGCGCTGCTGCCGGCCGCCGCCAGCGACGGCGACGCTCCTGAAGAATCCGAGGAAACCGAGGAGTCCGGGGACGTCTCGCCGGCCGCCGCCGAGACGCCGGACGGCGGCGCCGATGACGATGGCGCCCGATCGGCGACCGAGCCGGAGGCGGGCCCGGACGAGCAGGCAGCGGCTGCTCGGAGCTACTCACCGCTGGAGCAGACCCAGGACGTGCACGACCTGGCGCTGCTCCTCTGCGAGGCCGTGACCGGCTCCAGGGCCCTGACCGCCGATGACGGCGACGAAGCCTCCATGGCTTCGCTGACCGCGCTCGGCCCCCTGCAGGCCGTGCTGGCGCGGGCCGCCGCGGCTGAACCCGCCGACCGGCTCAGCGCGGCGGACCTGGCCGAGGAGCTGCTGAGAGTGGCAAACCTGCTCCCAAGGCCCGATCCGATCCCTGTCCCGTCCGAGTACAGCCCTCCGAGCGCTTCGGCCGCAGCCTCCTACGATCAGACCGAGGACTTCGCGCAGGTCGGCCCCTCAGTGTCGGAGCGTTCGGCAGTGCCGCTCGACGATGCTCCCCGCCGTCGCTGGCCGGGAATCGTCCTTGCCGCGATCCTGGTCCTCGGCGGGGCTGCAGCCGGGGTGTGGGCTTTGTTCCTGAGAGGCACCGACAACCCCGCGGTGCCTGAACTGGAAGGCCAGACGCTCGGCGCCGCGACGTCCGTTGCGGCCGACCTGGGCTGGCAGGTCAACGAGATACTGGTGCGCGAGTCCGGCACCAGCCGCGGACGGGTGGTGCGTACCGAGCCACCCGCCGGTGGCACCCTCGACGAGGGTGCCACTCTGGACCTGTTCGTGTCGCTGGGCGAGCCACTCATACCGGTGTCGGACCTGCGCTTCCTTTACGGCATGTCGGTCGAGGAAGCCACCGACGAGCTGGAGTCGCTGGGTCTGAACCCATCGGGGGAGACGCCCGTCAACGATGCCGTCGTGCCGTCGGGACTGGTGGTCGGCCTCGACGTGGAGGAGGGCGTCTACGAACTGGAAGTGGGGGCCGAGGTAGACCTGCTGGTGTCGGACGGCCCGTCCGAGGCCGGGTAGCGCTCCGGCTATATTGCCCGAGTGTCCGGTCGAATCAGCCGCGACGAGGCCGCCCACGTAGCCCGGCTGGCCCGCCTGCGCTTCAGCGACGACGAACTCGACGAACTCGCCGCGCAGCTGTCGGCCGTGCTCGACCACGCGGCCGACGTGGAGGCGCTGGACGTCTCCGGCATCGAGCCCACCTCCCATCCTCAGCCGCTCACCGACGTGACCAGGGTCGACGAGGTGCGGCCCTCGCTGGAACGTGACGAGGTCCTCGCCCAGGCGCCGTCGGTGGCCGAGGGCCAGTTCCGGGTGCCGCCGATCCTTGGAGAGGCGCCGTGACCGCGCTGGGAGTCGCGGCGGCGGTGAACGCCGGGGAACGCACCGCCCGCTCCGTGGCGGAGGACTACCTGGACCGCATAAGCAAGGGCGACGGCGAGATAGGGGCCTTCAACCTGGTGCTGGCCGAGGAGGCCCTCGCCGACGCGGACCGCATCGACGCCGCCGTGGGCCGGGGTGAGCCGGTAGGGCCCCTGGCGGGGGTGCCGGTGGCCCTCAAGGACAACCTCTGCACCCGGGGCATCCCCACCACCTGCTCGTCACGGATGCTCGAGGGCTGGCGGCCCCCGTACAGCGCAACCGTGGTTCAGCGCCTCAGGGCCGCGGGCGCCGTGATCGTCGGCAAGACCAATCTCGACGAGTTCGCCATGGGCTCCTCCACCGAGAACTCCGCCTTCGGCCCGACCCGCAACCCCCACGACACCAGCCGGGTGCCCGGAGGCTCCAGCGGCGGCTCGGCCGCGGCGGTGGCCGCCGGCTTCGCCGCGCTGGCCCTCGGGTCCGACACCGGAGGCTCCATCCGCCAGCCCGCCGCCCTGTGCGGTGTGGTGGGGATGAAACCGACCTACGGGCGGGTGTCGCGCTACGGCCTGGTCGCCTTAGCGTCCTCGCTCGACCAGATCGGCCCGTTCGGGACCAACGTGGCCGACGCGGCCGCCTGCTACGAGGCCATCGCCGGCCACGACCCGCTCGACTCGACCTCGATCGACCAGCCGGTGGAGCCGGTAGGGAAGGCGCTCACCGACGGGGTCGAGGGACTGAGGGTCGGGGTGGTCGCCGAGCTCTGCGGAGGCCGGCCGCAGGAGGCTCACCTCGCTGGCACGGACGGGTCCGCGGCGAGCGGCGTCGAGGGAGTCGCCGGCGACGTGCTGTCGCGGGTGCAGGACGCCGCCGAGGCGCTGGAGCAGGCTGGCGCCGAAGTGCGGACGGTGTCGGTGCCGTCCGCGGTGCTGGGACTGTCGGCCTACTACCTGATCGCCCCGGCCGAGGCCTCCAGCAACCTGGCCAGGTACGACGGTGTGCGCTACGGGCTGCGGGTCGACGCGGCCAACGCCGCCGAGATGAACGTCAACACCCGCACTGCCGGCTTCGGAGCGGAGGTCAAGCGCAGGATCATGCTCGGCACCTACGCCCTGTCCGCCGGCTACTACGACGCCTTCTACGGCAAGGCGCTACGGGCGCGCACCCTCATGCTGCAGGAATTTGCAACCGTCTACGAGGACGTCGACGTCCTGCTCTGCCCAACCGCGCCGACGACCGCGTTCGAGTTGGGGGCCAAGACCGCCGACCCGCTGCTGATGTACCTCAACGACGTGTGCACCATCCCGTCCAACCTCACCGGCCACCCGGCGATATCGGTGCCCTTCGGGCGGGGGGACGACGGTCTCCCCGTCGGCGTGCAGGTCATGGGCCCGGCCCTGTCGGAGCGGTTGATCTTCCGGGTCGCGGCCGCGCTGGAGCGGACCGCGCCCGGCGACGGGAGCACACCGTGAGCGGAACACCCGAGCGCGAGGGAACTCTTGCCGACGGATGGGAGCTGGTGGTGGGCCTTGAGGTCCACGTCGAGCTGAGCACGGCCACCAAGCTGTTCTGCGGCTGCGCCAACCGCTTCGGCGACGAGCCCAACACCAACGTGTGCCCGGTGTGCCTGGGCCTGCCCGGCTCGCTGCCGGTGGTCAACGCGGCTGCGGTCGACTTCGCCATGCGCCTGGGCCGGGCCCTCGGATGCGAGGTGCGCCCGGCGGTGTTCGCCCGGAAGAACTACTTCTACCCCGACATGCCCAAGGACTACCAGATCTCCCAGTACGACCAGCCCACCAACACCGACGGCTGTCTGGAGCTGCCCGACGGCGATGTGGTGGGCATCGAGCGGGCCCACATCGAGGAGGACACCGGCAAGACCACCCACGTGGGCGGGGGCGGGCGCATCCACGACGCCGACCACGCGCTGGTGGACTACAACCGGGCCGGCGTGCCGCTGGTGGAGATCGTCAGCCGCCCCGACATCCGCGGTGCCGAGCAGGCCCGGACCTACGTGCGGGAGCTGCGGGCCATCCTGCTCGCCATCGGCGTGTCCGACGCCCGGATGGAGGAGGGCTCCATGCGGGTGGACGCCAACGTGTCGGTGCGCCCGGTCGGCTCCAACGAGCTGCGGACCCGCTGCGAGATCAAGAACCTGAGCTCGCTTCGCTCGCTGGGCCGGGCCATCGCATTCGAGGCTCACCGCCACGTCGATCTGTGGTCGGGTGGGGAGCGGCCCCGCCAGGAGACCCGCCACTGGGACGAGGCGGGCGGTCGCACCACGCCGGGGCGCTCCAAGGAGGACGCCGAGGACTACCGCTACTTCCAGGATCCCGACCTGGTGCCGCTGGCGCCCTCGGCCGACCAGGTCGCAGCCATAGACGCCGCGCTGCCCGTACTGCCGGCGGCCCGCCGGGCCGCGCTCCTGGCCGCAGGCGCCGGAGCCGTTTCGGCCTCCGACGCGGCCCTGCTGGTGGAGCGGGACCAGGACGCACTGGTCCGGACCGCGGTCGCGATGGGGGCCGACCCGGGCCTGACCGCGACCAGGGTGTCCAACGACCTGGCCGTCGACGACTGGTCCCGAGTGACGCCGGACGGCCTGGCCGCCCTGATCGGGTTGGAGGCCTCGGGGCAGATCACCGCCACCCAGGCCAAGCAGGTGCTGGCCGAGATGGTGGAGGCTGGTGATGATCCGGCCTCCATCGCCGAGCGTCGCGGCTTCCAGGCCATGGCCGGCGACGACCTGGCCGCAACCGTCGACCGGGTGATCGCCGGCAACCCCGACGAGTGGCAGCGGTTCTGCTCCGGCGACGACACCGACCGCAAGAAGCTGTCCGGGTTCTTCATCGGCCAAGTGATGCGGTCCACCCGGGGCCGGGCCGACGGCGCCGCCGTCAACCGCCTGCTTCAGGAGAAGGCCGGCGGCTGAACTTCTGTCAAGAATCCACCGCATAGGTGGGAAATCGACAGAAGTTCGAATGGGGCGACGGGATCAGCGGTCGGCGCCGGTGACCTGCCAGCGGGTGCTGGCGAAGCGCCACAGCATCAGGGCCAGGCGGGTCGCCATCCAGGCGTGGAGGGCAGCCCAGAGCCAACCGATCCCTGCCCCGGCCGCCACGACCAGCAGCCCGCCGCCCACCAGCACCACCCCGGCGCCGACCATGGACACGGCCAGGAAGCGCAGGTCGCCGGCTCCGATCAGCACGCCGTCCAGAGCGAACACCACCCCTGCGGCCGGTTGGGAGAATCCGACGTGCAGCAGCAGGAAGGCCGCCAGCGCGACCACGGCGGCATCCTCGGTGAACACGTGGGGCAGCACACCGGAGACGGCCAGCACCGCCGCGCCCGTCAGCACGCCGGAGGCCGCGCCCCAGCCGATCATGCGCCGTCCCAGCGCCCTGGCCCGGTCCGGCTGGCTCGCACCCAGGGCCAGGCCGATCAGGGCCTGCCCGGCGATGGCCACCGCGTCGAGCACTAGGGCCAGAACCGTCCAGACCTCGAACACGATCTGGTGAGCGGCCAGGTCGTCAGTCCCGATCCGGGCGGCTATCGCCACCGTGACCGTGAGGCTGGCCCGCAGCGCCGAGGTCCGGATCAGTAGATCCCATCCGGCGACGGCCAAGCGCCGGATGACGGCCGGATCCGGCCGCAAGCCCACGCCGTGTCGGGCTACGGCCTGCCGGATCCACCAGACGAAGATGGCCGCGGCCGCGGCCTGGGCCACCACCGTCGACAACGCCGACGCGCCGATCCCCTGGTCGAAGCCGTACACCAGCACCACCTCGAGAACGAAGTTCCCGACAGCCGAGCCCAACGCCACCGCGAAGGGCCGCTTGGTGTCCTGCACGCCGCGCAGGTAGCCCACCCCGGCCAGCATTACGAGCATGGCCGGCAGCCCGAACAGGGAGATCCTCAGGTAGACGAGCGCGTTGTGGCGCACCGCGGGGTCGTCCCCGCCCAGCGTGTCCACCAGCCAGGACGACAGCAGCAGGCCGGCCGCGGCCAGGACGACACCGGCGGCCAGCGCCAGCCAGATGCTCTGGACCGCCTGATGGGCGGCCCGGCGGTGCTCGCCGGCGCCCAGCAGCCGGGCCACCGCCGCGGTGGTGCCGTAGGCGAGGAAGATGAACATGGCGTGAGCGGTCAGCAGGATCGACGCGGCCAGCGCAAGGCCGCCGAGTTGGGGCGTGCCGATGCGGCCCACGATGGCGGTGTCGGCCAGCACGTACAGCGGTTCGGCCACCAGCGCTCCCAGCGCGGGCCATGCCAACCGCCAAATCTCACGGTCGTCAGCGGTCAAGTTCAGCCGCATGACGCTCGTGGTCCGGCGGTCATGCTCCGAGGGCGCGATAAGTAGTCTCGGAGAGATGAGCGCACGGCGCAGAAACCTAGGCCGGGCAACCTGACATGAGCGTGTCGGCGCCCTCGGAGGCCGCCTCACCGGGCGTGCCCGCCCGGGCTGCTTCGCGCCTGCCGGGCCTCGACGGGCTTCGGGGCCTGGCGGTGGCGTGGGTGCTTGCCTTCCACCTGTGGCCCGATCTAGTGCGGGGCGGCTGGCTGGGGGTGGGTCTGTTCTTCACGCTGTCCGGCTACCTGATCGCGGGGTTGCTCGACAAGGAGGTCACTGCCACCGGCCATCTGCGGCTGGGACGGTTCATGGCCCGGCGGGTCCGCCGGCTGCTGCCGGCTGCGCTGGTGACGATCGCGGCCACTCTGGCGCTGACCGCGCTGCTGGACGACCAGCCGCTGCGCACCATCGGCATCGATTCGCTGACCGCGGCGCTGAACGTGTTCAACTGGCACGCGTCCCTCGACGAGACGGGCTACGCAGGGATCTTCGAGGCCGCACCGGAGCCGCTGGCCCATTTCTGGTCCCTGGCGATCGAGGAGCAGTTCTACCTGGTCTTCCCGGCCGCGGTCGCTCTGATCCGGAGACCCGGCCGGGTGGTGGCCGCGATGGCGGTCATCGGTCTGGGCGGCGTGTGGCTGTGGTGGGGATCGACCGACGCCTACGTGGCCACCCCGGTGCGCGCGTTGGAGATCGCGGCGGGCGCAGGTCTGGCCGTGGCCCAGGCCCGCTACGGCGCGGTGCGCCGCCTGTTCCAGCCTCCTGCGGACCTGCCCCGCTCGTCACGGATTGCCTGGGCTGTGCTGCTGGCGGTCGCGGCTGCGCTCACCGTGGTCTCGGTGTTGCGTCTCGGGCCCGACGACGGATTCGTTTTCCGGGGCGGTCCCCAACTGATGGCGCTGTGCTGGGTGGTGCTGGTGATCGCCGCGGTGCGAGACGGCTGGCCGGCCCGATTCATGTCCTGGGCGCCGCTGCGCTGGCTGGGTCTGCGCTCCTATGCCATCTACCTGTTCCACTGGCCGGTGATCGAGTTGACCGACTGGCATCCGGTAGTGGTCATCGTGGTCACGCTGGGACTCGCCGAGGCATCGTTCCATCTGCTGGAGATGCCCGTGCGCCGCGGCACCGGCCGGCTCGCCATACCGGTGCTGGCCGCAGCCGCGGCCGCGGTGGTGACGGTGGCTGCGGTGGCCGCGGCCGCCTCCGCGCCGGAGCGCGGCATCGCAGAACGGGCCGAGGGCGCCGACGAACTGCCGGCCTGGCTGACCGAGCAGGAGGAGCCGGCCGTCGCCGCGCCGACCACACAGCCGGCTCCGACGTCGGCACCCGAGCAGCCGGCCCCGGACACGGCTGCGGCGACGGTGCCGGTGACGCATCCCACCACGGTCGAGCAGCCCGACGAGCAGTCCCAGGACCCCGAGCCCTCCGCGCCCGACCCCTCCGCGTCGGCGCCCGCGGCGCCGACTTCGGAACAACCCGAGTCGGAACCATCCCCGGCCACGTCCGAACCGCCGGTGACCGAGGCGCCGCAGCCCGAAACGGACTCCGAGCCGATACCGGACAAGCCCGACGGCGCCGACGACGCGACGCCGGGGACCACTGCGCCGGTCACGGCGCCACCGCAGCCCGAGACCACCTTCACGGTGCCGATCGTCACCGTTCTCGGCGACTCCGCCGCGGTCCACATCGCCGACGGGCTGCGCGAGTGGGGCAACGCCAGCCGCCTGATGGCAGTGGTGGACCATTCCCGGATCGGCTGCTCGCCCGCGGGCACGGCCGGCAGCGGCTGGCGCTACCTGCGGGGCAACATCGGCGACGAGGCCAGTCCCATGGGGTTCCTGGAGGACCGGGCGTGCCGCGACGACTTCATCCAGGACGGCTCGCACGCCGTACTGGTCGTCGACCACGGCGCGGTGCTGTTCGACCACCTCAGCGCCGACGGCGACTGGGTGTCGATCCTCGACCCCGCTCTGGCGGCCGACGTGGCCGACTCCTACCGGCGCCTGGTGGCCAAGGCCCGGGGCGTCGGGGCCCGGGTGATGTTCACCACCGCGCCGGTGCTGCTCCCTAGCTACGACCGGACCGCCGCCGACCAGCCCCAGACCAGTCCCGACAGGGCCGAGGCCTACAACACGCTCCTGCGGGGGCTGGTCGAGGAACTCAACACGGCAGGCGTCCCCCAGCCGGTAGGGCTGATCGACACCGCCGCGGTGCTGGACAACTACGGCTACGACGGCACCTTTGGCCGTTCCGACGGCATGCACCTTGACTACGACCGGGCCGAGGTCTTCGCGGCCGAGGTGCTGGGTCCCGCGGTGCTGGCCCTGCTCGATCTCGAGTAGCCGTGTCCCAGTTGTCGCTCGCCGATTCAGCGGCCATAATTGGCGCCGTGAACGACGCTGTCCTGCCCGTGGTAGTACCTGGCTGACAGCGCGCGCTCGCAACCCCATCCGAACGTGCGCAAGACCTCCCCCCGGGAGGTCGTTTCGCGTGCGGCCCACTTCCCTCGACCGAACCCCAGCAACCGCCCCGGAGGCCCGATCATGGAAATGAACGGCGGACAAGCCCTCGTCAAGGCCCTCGAGTGCGAGGGCACCGAAGTGGTATTCGGGCTGCCCGGCGGAGCCATCCTCCCGGTGTACGACCCGATCATCGAGTCGCCGGTGCGCCACATCCTCGTTCGCCACGAGCAGGGCGCCGGCCACATGGCTGAGGGCTACGCCCACGCCACCGGGCGCCCCGGCGTCGTGATGATCACGTCCGGGCCCGGTGCCACCAACGTGGTGACTGCGCTGTGCGACGCCTACATGGACTCGGTTCCGCTGGTGTGCATCACCGGCCAGGTCCCCTACGCCGCCATCGGCACCGACGCCTTCCAGGAGTGCGACACCACCGGCATCACCATGGCGGTCACCAAGCACAACTTCCTGGTCACCGAGGCCCAGGACATCCCTCGCATCGTCCACGAGGCCTTCCACATCGCCACCACCGGGCGTCCCGGCCCGGTGCTGGTGGACATCCCCAAGGACATCGTCGACCCCCGCAATCCGCGCTCGGCCATGACCTGGTACGAGCCCACCGACGACATCATGGAACTGCCCGGATACCGCCCGGCCACGGCCGGCGATCCCCAGTTGGTGCGGGCTGCGGCCGAGCTGATCTGCAAGGCCGAGCGTCCCGTCCTCTACGCCGGCGGCGGGATCCTCAAGGCCCGGGCCGCGGCCGAACTACTCGCCCTCGCCGAGCTGATCGACGTGCCGGTGGTCACCACCCTCATGGCCCGGGGCTGCTTCCCCGACAGCCACGAGCTGTGCCTGGGGATGCCCGGCATGCACGGCAACTACACCGCGGTCACCGCCATGCAGCGCTCGGACCTGCTCATCGCGCTCGGGGCCCGCTTCGACGACCGGGTGACCGGGCGCCTCGACGGCTTCGCACCCGACGCCAAGGTGATCCATGTGGACATCGACGCGGCCGAGCTGGGCAAGGTGCGGGTCCCCGACGTGGCCATCCGGGGCGACTGCAAGCTGGTGATCGCCGAGCTGGTCGAGGCTGTGCGAGCCTGCGGCGGCGCCGAGGCCCAGCCGGACCGCCGGGCCTGGCGCTCGACGATCAGCGGCTGGCAGGAGCGCTACCCGCTGGTGTACGAGCAGTCCGAGCCGGGGGAGCTGCTCAAGCCCCAGTACGTGCTGGAGGTCCTGCGGGACTCGACGCCCGACGACACCATCGTCACCTCCGGAGTGGGCCAGCATCAGATGTGGGCCAGCCAGTACTGGCGCTTCGACCACCCCTACACCTGGATCAACTCCGGCGGTCTGGGCACCATGGGCTTCTCGGTCCCGGCCGCGATCGGGGCCAAGGTCGGGATGCCGGACCGGATGGTGTGGGCCGTCGACGGCGACGGCTGCTTCCAGATGACCGCCCAGGAACTGGTCACCGCGTCGATGGAGCGCATCCCCATCAAGGTGGCGCTGTTCAACAACGCATACCTGGGCATGGTCCGCCAGTGGCAGGAGATGTTCTACGAGGAGCGCTACAGCGAGGTCTACCTCTCCTACGAGATCCCCGACTACGTGAAGTGGGCCGAGGCCATGGGCTGTGTCGCCCTGCGGGTGGAGTCCCCCGAGGAGGTCGCCCCGGCCATCGCCAAGGCCAACGAGATCGACGACCGCCCGGTGGTGCTGGAGTTCCGCAGCTCCGCGGGCGAGAACGTGTTCCCGATGGTCCCGGCCGGCCAGTCGAACTCCGACATCGTCGTCGACCCCTCGCAGCGATGACTGCAGAGGCTCCCGCAGCCGGCCATGCCGCGCCGGCCGACCGGTTCCACACGATCGTCACCACCGTGGAGAACAAGCCGGGCGTGCTGGCCCGGGTGGCGTCGCTGTTCGCCCGGCGAGGCTTCAACATCGAGTCGCTGGCGGTGGCGCCCACCGCAGACGAGCGCTTCAGCCGCATCACGTTCACCGTGGACGTGGCCTCGTCGTCGCTGGAGCAGGTGGTCAAGCAGCTCGACAAGCTGATCAACGTGGTGGAGATCAGCGAGCTGAGCCCAGCGGAGTCGGTCGAGCGGGAGCTGATGCTGGTGACCGTGGCTGTCGAAGCGGCCGGCGGTCGCCGCCACGGGCTGCTCGAGTTGATCGACGACTTCCGGGCCTACGTGCTCGACGAGGACCAGTCCCAGATGATGCTGTCGCTGGCGGCCCGCCCGGCCCGGCTCGACGAGTTCGAGGAGCGGCTACGGGCCTTCGGGATCGTGCAGCTGCAGCGAACCGGCCGGGTCGCCCTGCCCTCGCTGGGCTCCTGATCTGTACCGTCAATCCCGAACATCGGTTCCCTATCAACACTTGGAACACTGGTTCCCTACCAACACAAGGAGAGGCTCTCGTGGCGAACATCTACTACGAGCAGGACGTGGACCGCTCGGCCATCGCCGGCCGCAAGGTGGCCGTGCTCGGCTACGGATCCCAGGGCCATTCGCACGCCCTCAACCTGAAGGACTCGGGCATCGACGTGCGGGTGGGCCTGCGCGACGGTTCCTCGTCGGCCGCCAAGGCCCGGGAGGCCGGGCTGGAGGTCCGCTCGATCGCCGACGCCGTGGCTGAGGCCGATGTGACGATGATGCTCATGCCCGACACCGAGATGGGCGCCATTTACGCCGAGCACGTCGAGCCGAACCTCGAGCCGGGCGGGGCGCTGTTCTTCGCCCACGGCTTCAACATCCGCTTCGGGCTGATCTCGCCGCCGGAGTCGGTGGACGTGTGCATGGTGGCCCCCAAGGGGCCCGGCCACCTCGTGCGGCGCACCTACGTCGAGGGCGGCGGGGTGCCGTGCCTGGTGGCGATAGAGCAGGACGCCTCCGGTGGCGCGTTGGCCCTCGCGCTGGCCTATGCCGACGCCATTGGTGGGGCCCGGGCCGGGGTAATCGAGACCACCTTCACCGAGGAGACCGAGACCGACCTGTTCGGCGAGCAGGCCGTGTTGTGCGGGGGCACCACCGCTCTGGTGCAGGCCGCCTTCGAGACGCTGGTCGACGCCGGCTACCAGCCCGAGATCTGCTACTTCGAGTGCCTGCACGAGTTGAAGCTGATCGTGGACCTCATGTACGAGGAGGGCATCGCCGGGATGCGCTACTCGGTGTCGGACACCGCCGAGTACGGCGACCTGACCCGAGGTCCCCGCATCGTCAACGACGCGGTGCGGGCCGAGATGCAGCGCATCCTGGCCGAGGTGCAGGACGGCTCCTTCGCCGAGGAGTGGGTGGCCGAGAGCCGCGGCGGCCGGGCCAACTTCCTGCGCCTGGAGGCGGCCGGCCACGACCACCCGGTCGAGATCGTGGGCAAGGAGCTCCGGGCCATGATGCCGTGGATCTCAGCAGGCAAAGCGTCAGTGAAGGAGACTTCGGGTGGCCAGGGCTAACCAGGCGCCAGCCATCGACATCGGCATCGACGAGGCTGACCGCGTCGCCATCGCCGAGGGGCTGTCCCGGCTGCTGGCCGACAGCTACACCCTTTACCTGAAGACCCACAACTACCACTGGAACGTGGTCGGGCCGATGTTCAACACGCTGCACCTGATGTTCGAGGAGCAGTACACCGAACTGGCCCTGGCCGTCGACCAGATTGCCGAGCGGATCAGAGCGCTGGGCGAGCCCGCGCCGGGCAGCTACGCCGAGTTCGCCAAGCTGTCGTCGGTGTCGGAGGAGACCGACCGTCCCGACGCCAACGAGATGATCCGCCGCCTGGTGCAGGGCCAGGAAGCCGTGGTCCGCACGGCCCGGTCAGTGTTCCCTGCCACCGAGAAGGCCGGCGACGAGGCGTCCGCCGACTTGCTTACCCAGCGAATGCAGGTCCACGAAAAGACAGCCTGGATGCTCCGCAGCCTCCTGGCCTGAGGAGGCTCCGCGACTATTGGAAGGACACGTAGAAGATCTTGGGTGACCGTGCCAGCACTTGCTCGGGCGTGGCCATCGGGCTGTCCTCGTCGTAGAAGTTCTTCCACCCCCAGTAGAAGTGGTCGGCATCGGGCTCGCCGGTCAGCGTGTTCCAGGTGTTGTACTTGGCTGACAGGGAGCCTTGGCCGTCCATGTGGATCATCACGGCCAACTCCGGGGGCGTCTCGATCTGCTCGCGGTTGGTGATCATCGAGAACCGGAACTGGTGAACGATCAGCAGCTTCTGGGGGAGGCCTTCTTCCCGGACGATCCCGGCCAGCCAGTCCACGACCTGGTTGATCTCCGCCGCGTCCACCGTGCCGATCTGCCTCAAGTGGACCTCGTGCGGCTTGAGCCTCCACTCCGGATCGAGGGCGAGCCCGACGTGGGGCAGGCGAAGGAACTCCTCGTAGTGCTTGGCCTGCGTCAGGAAGTCCGTTCGTCCCGGCTGGAGATCCAACACCACGTAGACGCCGTTGGCGGCCGCGACCTCGATCCAGGGCCTGATCACCTCGTGATCGGTCACGCTCGAGTAGTCCCCATCGGCGCCGGCCGAGGCGGAGGCGACGGTGGCAATGACCTCGAAGGTGGGCAGCACCGCTAACCCGTCCGCCCCGTAGCCCGCGGCTATGGATCGAAGGCGCTCCACCGCAGCCTCGGGGCCCTGCTCGCCCAACACACCGAGACCCGCGGTCGACGGATGGCCGTATGCAGCCACCAGACGGCGATCCGGCATGTCGTCACCCGTCTCGAACAAGAGCTGGTCGCCACTAGGCAACTCTGCCCAGGAGGTTTGTGGGTTCTCGGGCTGCGGCTCCGGTTCGGCGGGCTCTGGTTCTTCGGTCTGTGGTTCTTCGGGTTGGGCTTCTTCGGTCTGCGGTAGTTCTTCGGCTGGCGCTTCCGGAACGGCAGGCTCGGCCAGCGGCGGCGCCGAAGTGGACGAAGGGGGTGCAGTGGCAGCCTCTAGGCCGGTCGAGGCAGCGTCCGGCTCTAGGGCCTCTAGGCGCTGCCCAGTGAAGTGCGGTCCGGTTCCGCCGGGGACGGCGTCACTCGCGCATGAGGCGGCCAGCAATAGGAGCGCTGCGCACACGCGGATGCTGGCGGCGAGGCGATGGGGAGGCCGCGTCGACATGGTCGGCACTGGACGCTAATTGCTCCGGTTGCTTCGGTCGTGTCAATTACCGAATGTCCTCCGGCATCTGTGTGGATTCCCGAATGCGCCGTCAGTTGAGGCGTTCGACGATCATGGCCATGCCTTGGCCGCCGCCTACGCACATGGATTCGAGGCCGATGGTGTTGTCGCCGTCCTCAAGGCCGTTTAGCAGGGTGCACATGATGCGCGACCCGGTCATGCCGAAGGGGTGGCCCAGGGCGATCGACCCGCCGTTGGGGTTGAGCTTGTCGTAGTCGATGCCCAGGTCGTCGGCCGAGGGGAGCACCTGGGCCGCGAAGGCCTCGTTGATCTCCACGTGGTCGATGTCGTCGATGGTCATGCCGGCCCGGCCCAGGGCCTGGCGGCAGGCGTCGACCGGGCCGAGGCCCATGATCTCGGGGTTCAGCGCCGACACGCCGGTGGCCACGATCCGGGCCAACGGCTTGGCCCCCACCGCGGCCGCCTTGGCGTCGGACATCACCACCACCGCGGCGGCGCCGTCGTTCAGCGGGCAGCAGTTGCCGGCGGTGACCGTGCCGTCGGGGCGGAACACGGGCTTGAGCTGGGAGACGCCCTCGAGTGTCGTGCCCTCGCGGATGCCGTCGTCCCGGCGCACCTCGTTGCCGCCAGACAGCGGGTAGGGGGTTATCTCGCGCTCGAAGAAGCCCCGGTTCCGGGCCGCCTCGGCCCGGTTCTGGGACATCACTCCCCACTCGTCCTGGGCCTGGCGGGACACAGCCTTGTACTGGGCCACGTTCTCGGCCGTCTGGCCCATTGCGATGTAGATGTCGGGCAGGCCCTGCGGTGGAGCCCACGACTCCGCGCCTCCGGCGGTGCGGCCGGCGGTGCGTCCCTCAGCTTCGGCGAAATCGTCGTTGTGGGGTCCGCTGTCGGCGGCGCCGTAGTCGTAGCGCGACACCGTCTCCACGCCCCCGGCCACGAAGCAGTCGCCCTCGCCGGCCTTGATGGCGTGGGCCGCCATGCGGATGGTCTGAAGCGACGACGAGCAGTAGCGGTTGACGGTCACGCCTGGAGCGTTGACGCCGGCCAGGATCGAGGCGACCCGGGCGATGTTGTAGCCGCCCTCGCCGCCGGGCTGGCCGATGCCCCAGATCACGTCCTCCACGTCGGCGGGCTCGAGGCCCGGGACCTTGGACAGCACGTCGCCGATGATGAACGCCGACATGTCGTCGGGCCGGACCTCGGTGAGCGATCCCTTGACGGCCCGGCCGATCGGGGTGCGGGCGGTGGCGACGATGACGGCTTCAACCATGACGGCTCCTTGCGGGTTTGGGGGGTTCGTTGGCGGGCGTGCGCCGGTCGATGCGGGCCTGCATAGGCTCGCGCCGGTGCACAACAGTAGCGACGGCACGGCCATTGACACCGAGCGGGCCTGGAAGCTCCTGATCGGCGGGGAGTGGGTCGACCCGGCTGGGGGGACCTACCCGGTCATCGACCCCAACGACGGCAGCGTCGTGGGTCACGCTCCCGAGGCGACCGCGACCCAGGCGAACGACGCTGCCTCGGCAGCCCGCGAGGCGCTTCCGCAGTGGCGGGCCCTCAGCCCCGAGGAGCGCGGCAACCGCCTGGCCCGTCTGGCCGGTGTGATCGAGCGGATGGCGCCGTCGTGGCTCGAGCTGGTCCAGGCCGAGACCGGCTCGGTGACCTCCATCGCCAAGGGACTCCAGGTGGGCGGGCCCATGATCGAGCGGTTCCGCTACTACTCGAGGCCGATCAACGTCGACGAGGACGTGGCCCCCATGCCGGCTGAGGCTGGGGCGCTGGGTCCGGCCGGACTGATCGCGGCCACGGTTAAGCGCCACCCGGTGGGGGTGGTGGCCTGCGTCACCCCCTACAACATGCCGCTGGTGAACGTGGCCGGCAAGGTCGCCCCGGCGCTGGCCGCAGGCAACACCGTGGTGATCAAGCCCGCTCCCCAGGACCCGCTGGGCGTGCTGCTGCTCGGCGAGGCGGTAGCCGAGGCCGGTCTGGGCGACGGCGTGGTCAACATCGTCACCGGTTCAGGACCGGAGGCACCGGCGGCTCTGGTGGCCTCCACCGACGTGAACATGGTGTCGTTCACCGGCTCGACCGCCGTGGGCGCCCGCATCTACGCGGACGGCGCGGCCACCATGAAGCGGGTACTGATGGAGCTCGGCGGCAAGGGCGCGCTGGTGATGACCGAGGACGCCGACGTGAACGCGGCCTGCATGGGGATCGCCACCACCTGGGGGCTCCACTCGGGCCAGATCTGCACCGCGCCGACCCGGGTGATCTGCCATCGCAGCATCCTCGGCCAGACGGTGGAGACGCTGAAGGCCTTCGCGGGCTTCATGAAGGTGGGCGACGGCCGAGCGCCAGACACCATCGTCGGTCCGGTCATCACCGAGGCCCACCGCGACCGGGTCGAGGGCTTCATCGCGGGCGGGATCGACGCCGGGGCGACCGCCGTGTGCGGCGGGCAGCGGCCCGATCTGCCCGGCTACTTCGTGGAGCCCACCCTGCTGGCGGACGTGACCCCTGGCATGGAAGTCGCGCGCGAAGAGGCTTTCGGGCCGGTGGTGGTGGTCCTGGCCCACGACGGCGACGACGAGGCCGTGGCCCTGGCCAACGACTCGTCGTACGGTCTGTTCTCCTACGTCTACGCCGGCGACGCCAAGCGGGCCTACGAGATCGGCTGCCGGCTGGAGTCCGGCAACGTGGCTCTCAACACCGTGCAGCCCCACATGTACGCCCCCTTCGGCGGCTTCAAGATGTCGGGCATCGGCCGAGACCGGGGCAAGTGGGGCATAGAGGCCTACACCGAGATCCAAGCCATCAACTGGCTCTCCTAGGCAATCCGACCGCGCGTAGCGGCTCATACCCCTGGCCCGGTAGCTTCCGGCCATGCTTGATGTGGACTCGCGGGCGCCCGACTTCGAGGCGCCCGACCAGCACGGCAACCTTGCGCGGCTGGCCGACCTCCGCGGTAGCTGGGTGGTGCTGTGGTGGTACCCCAAGGCCTCGACCGCCGGTTGAACCAAGGAGGGCAGGGGGTTCCGTGACCGAGCCCCGGAGTTCGAGGAGGCAGGCGCAGTCGTGGTCGGCGCCTCGTTCGACACCGTCGAGGAGCAGCGGGCCTTCGCCGAGACCGAGAGCTTTCCCTTCGCGCTGATCAGCGACACCGACAAGTCGGTCGGCCGGCGCTACCACGCTGAGCGTGAACCGGGGGAGGACTACTACGAGCACGGGCTGCCTCGCCGCATCACCTACCTGATCGATCCGCAGGGGCAGATAGCCGCGGCCTACGATCTCGCCGGCCAGGACCTCGCCGGTCACGCGGCCCAGGTCCTGGCCGACATCGCAGCCCGGTCCTGACGGTCCCGCCCATCCGGATACAACGACGGTGATCATCGACTGCCACGGCCACTACACCACCACGCCGCCCGCAGTGGGGGAGTGGCGCGAGGCCCAGAAGGCCGCGGTGGCGTCCGATCCGGGCCACGTCGGGACCAAAGGCGAGATCGCGGTCAGCGACGACGAGATCCGCGAGAGCCTGGAGGGCGCCCAGCTCGCCTTCCAGCGCGAGCGGGGCACAGACCTGACGATCTTCTCGCCCCGGGCGAGCTGGATGGGCCATCACATCGGCAACGAGCACACTTCGAGGTTCTGGACCCAGCACCAGAACGAGTTGATACGGCGAGTGTGCGACCTGTACCCCCGCAACTTCGCCCCGGTGGCTCAGCTGCCCCAATCACCGGGCGCGCCCATCGACGCCTCGGTGCGGGAGCTGCGACGCTGCACGGAAGAGATGGGCTTCGTCGGCTGCAACGTCAACCCCGACCCGAGCGGCGGCCACTGGAACGGGCCGCCGCTCTGGGACCGCTACTGGTGGCCCCTGTGGGAGGCGATGTGCGAGCTCGACGTGCCGGCCATGATCCATGTCAGCGCGGCCTGCAACGAGAACTTCCACACCACCGGCTCGCACTACCTGGGCGCCGACACGACCGCCTTCATGCAGGCGCTCACCTCGGGATTCGTTCACGACTTCGAGGGACTGCGGCTGGTGATCCCCCACGGCGGGGGAGCGGTTCCCTACCACTGGGGGCGCTTCGCGGGAATGGCCCAGGACTCGGGCTGGGACCTGCACGGGCTGATGGAGCACGTCTGGTTCGACACCTGCGTCTACCACCAGCGGGGCATCGACCTCCTCGTCGACGTAGTGCCCGCCGACAACATCCTGTTCGCGTCGGAGATGGTGGGCGCGGTGCGGGGCATCGATCCCGCCACCGGCCACCATTACGACGACACCCGCCGCTACATAGACAACGCCGACCTCGACGACGAGGCTCGGACCAAGATCTTCGAGGGAAACGCCCGGAGGGTCTATCCCCGACTGGAGGTGAGGCCATGAGCGGACACGGCCGTCCCGTAGTGGTTCGTACGGTGGAGCGGGCCGATCCGGCCGCTGTCGACGGTCTGGCGACGATGGGGAGTGCCACCGTGCACGAGGCCATCGGCCGGCGGGGCTTCCTGGATCCCGACATCCGCCCCATCCAGTCCGGCACCCGCATCGCGGGCACCGCGGTGACCGCGCTGTGCCATCCCGGCGACAATCTGATGATCCACGCCGCGGTCGAGACATGCCAACCGGGTGACATCCTGGTCGTGGCGGTCAGTGCGCCCTCGATGCACGGCTTTTTCGGGGATCTGCTGGCTACCTCGGTCCAGGCCCGGGGAGTGCGGGGCCTGGTGATCGACGCCGGCGTGCGCGACACCGCCGAGCTGCGGGCCATGAACTTCCCGGCGTGGAGCCGGCACGTCTCCTGCCAGGGCACCGTCAAGGCCACGGCGGGGTCGGTGAACGTGCCGGTGGTGGTCGGCGGTCAGATAGTCAGCCCCGGCGACGTGGTGTGCGCCGACGACGACGGCGTGGTGGTGGTGGCCCGCTCCGAGGCCGGGTGGGCGCTGGAGATGTCCCGGCAACGGGTGGCCAACGAGGAGGACGCCCGGGCGCGGCTGGCGGCCGGCGAGCTGGGTCTGGACATGTACGGCCTGCGCCAGCAGCTGGTCGGCATGGGCGTCGACTGGGTGGACACCCTTGAGGAGCCGGCGAACTAGAGCCGCATCTGGCCCCGCCCAGGGTCAGGCGAAGTCGTAGAGGCGCTGGGGGTTGTCGACCAGGATCCGGTTGCGGTCGGTCTCGTCGGGAGCGAACACGGCCAGCAGGTCCACGAGGTCTCCGTCGTCGGGCATGTGGCGCACGTTGGGGTGGGGCCAGTCGGTGCCCCAGAGCACCCGGTCGCCGGCTGCCGCGATGAGCGCGGCGGCCAGCGGAGCCACATCGTCATAGGGCGGGCGCCCCCCGGCGGTGAGCCGCTCCGCCCCCGAGATCTTCACCCAGGCCCCTTCGTGTTGCATGAGTTCCAGCAGCGCGGCGAACGGTGACTGGTCGAGGCCGCCGGCTGCGGGCACGCGGGCCATGTGATCGATGATGAACGGGCAGGGCAGGCGGAGCAGCACGCCGGCGAAGTCGGGCAGATCAGAGGCGTCGAGATGCACGACCATGTGCCAGCCCCGGGACGCCACCCGGCAGGCGGTGCGCTCGAAGGCCCCGAGGTCGCCGCCTCCGAGATGCCTGACGAAGTTGAACCGAGCGCCCCGCACACCGACCTCGTGCAGCCGGTCGATCTCGGACTCGGGGCAGGACTCGTCGATCATGGCCACACCGGCGTACCGGCCGCCGGACCGCAACAGCGCGTCGACCATGGCGGAGTTGTCGGTTCCGTGGCAACTGGCCTGAACCAGCACGGCCCGGCTCAGCCCCATGCGCTCATGCAGCCCCGCGAGCTGGTCCGCGCCCGCGTCGGGGGGTGTGTAGGACCGGCCGGCCGCGAAGGGAAAGCGGCTCGCGGGTCCGAACACATGGCAATGGGCGTCGCAGGCACCCGGTGGCGGGGAGAACGCCAACGGCGGGTGCGGGTCCGGATGGGGAGGCGGGATCGTCGGCTGCACGCCGGGGGTGCCTCTGCCTGCCGTTCAGCGGGGACGGGGGAAGACGACCCCGTCGAAGAGCTTCCGGGCAGTGCGGATGATCCCCGCGCTCTCCACCACGGGCACCCCTCCGGGCTGGGTGGTCAGGTTCACCGCGGCTTCGAACGTGCCGGTCGGATGCTCCAGCGTGACCACCCGGTCGATCCGGGACGCTGCGGCCGGTCCGGCCGGTCCGCCGGCTCCCTCGGGCAGCATCTCGTTCCCGACGGCGTCGGGCAGCACCGCGGCGGTGGCGACCGACACCGCGCCGAGCACGCCGATGGCCTCATGGCAGCGGTGGGGGATGAAGGTCCGGGTGCAGAGGTGCCCTTCGGCGGTTCGGGGCGGTGCCACCAGCGTCATCTTGGGCACGCTGGACGCAGTCACGTCCCCGAGGCCCATCAGGTGGCCCGCGGCTCTGCGCACCTCCTCGAGCCGGGTCCGCAGGCGGCGGTCGGCTTCGAGGGTGGCGCAGTCCTCGTAGCCGGTCAGGCCAAGGTCGCCGGCCCGCATCACGACCGTCGGCATGCCGTTGTCGACGAGGGTGCAGTCCACGCCCTCGACAGAGTCGGTGAGGTTGCCGGTAGGGAGCAACGCGCCGCAGGAGCCGCCCGCGATGTCCTCGAAGTCGAGTCGCACCGCGGCCGCCGTGCCGGGTACGCCCGCGATGGACGCCGGGCCGGAGTAGTCGGGCATGCCGTCTCGAATCGGGAACGTCGCGGTTGCCGCCGATCCGGTGTTCACCATGTGGATCCGCACCCTCGCCTCGGCCCCGTTGGGAGTGACCAGGCCTCTCTCCACCGCGAACGGTCCCACACCGGCCAGCATGTTGCCGCAATTCTGGGCGTCGCTGACGAGGGGCTCGTCCACCGAGGGCTGAAGGAACAGGTAGTCGACGCCGGCACCGGGACCCGATCGCGGACCTACGACGGCCACCTTGGTGGTGAGCACGTGAGCTCCGCCGATGCCGTCGATCTGGCGGGGGTCCGGCGACCCGACGATGCGCAGGATGAGGTCGTCTCGCTCGGCGGGATCGTCGGGCAGGTCCAGGCTGCAGAAGAAGGCGCCCTTGGAGGTCCCGCCTCGCATCAGCATGCACGGCACGCTCTCGGTCACACCGCCATTGTGCCCCGCGAGGCGTCGGTGAGCGCGCCGCATGTTCTAGCTTCGGGGCCGTGATCGGCGATGCGGTGCTGGACGGCCTGCGGGTGGTCGAGGGCTCGGCGTTCGTGGCCGCGCCCTCGGGAGGTATGGCGCTGGCCCAGCTGGGAGCCGAAGTGGTGCGCTTCGACCGGATCGGCGGGGGCATCGACTACGGGCGGTGGCCGCTCACGGCGGAGGGCCGCTCGCTGTACTGGGCGGGATTGAACAAGGGCAAGAAGTCGGTGGCCGTCAACCTGCGCGATCCGGCCGCCCAGGAGCTGCTCTCCGAGCTGATCGGTGCGGCCGGCACCTTTCTCACCAACTTCCCGGCCCAGGGGTGGATGGCCCCCGAGAGGCTGACGGCCCGGCGGGCCGATCTGGTGATGGTGGCGATCACCGGCAACCGGGACGGGACCACCGCGGTGGACTACACCGTCAACGCCGCGGTCGGGTTCCCGATGGTGACCGGCCCCGCGGACCTCGACGGCCCGGTCAACAGCGTGCTGCCCGCCTGGGACCTGCTGTGCGGGCAGACGGCTGCCGTCGGGATCCTGGCCGCGGAGCGGCGCCGGCTGCTGACGGGGGATGGGTCGGTGATGATGCTGGCGTTGAGCGATGTGGCCCTGGCGGCCACGGCCGCGCTGGGCTATGTCGCGGAGGTCCAGGTCAACGGCGCGATCCGGCCTCGCGGTGGCAACGACCTCTACGGCGCGTTCGGGGTGGAGTTGTCCACCGCGGACGAGCGCCGCCTGTACGCGGTGGGCATCAGCGGCCGGCAGTGGGCGTCACTGCTGGAGGCCACCGGGAGCGAGGCCGCGGTCGCCGGGATCGCCTCGGCCCGGGGCCTCGACTTCACCGACGAGGGCGACCGTTACGAGGCCCGCCACGAGATCAAGGCGGTGATGCAGGACTGGGCCGGCGCACGGTCCTTCGCCGAAGCGGCCGAGCGCTTGGACGCGCTCGGCGTCTGCTGGGGGCCCTACCAGACCTTCGCGGAGCTGGTCGAGAACGACCCGCGCTGCTCGCCTGCTGCCGGACTGTTCCGTGAGGTGGACCAGTCCGGCATCGGCCCCTATCTGGTGCCGGGGTCGCCGCTGGCGTTCGCGCCAGGCCCGGGGACGGGAACCGATGCGCTCGGCGACGCCGCGACCGCGCCCGTGCTGGGGCAGCACACCGACGAGGTGCTGGCCGGATGGCTGGGACTGTCGGCTCGTGAGATCGGCCGCCTGCACGACGCCGGCGTGGTCGCAGGCGGGAGCTAGATGGGGCATGGCTCAGAATTGTCAGAGTTATTGAAGATCGCAGTTTGTGAAATATAGGACGCGCCAATATATGGGTCCTGACCTGCCCCTTTTCCTAAAGCAAATATTCGCCTTGCACAATTGTATACCGATGCTAAATTGTATACCGATGCTCGAGGTGTACGAGACGGCCGTAGCCCCGGTGGGCTCCACGGCCTGGATGGAGCAGGGGCGCTGTGTGGGCGAGAGCGACCTGTTCTTCGCTCCGTTCGCCGAGCGGCCCGAGGCCCGGGTCCGCCGCGAGGCTCGGGCCCGGTCGATCTGCGAGCAGTGCATGGTGCTGGCGGCGTGCCGGGACTATGCCCGAAGGAACCGCGAGCTCGGCTTCTGGGGAGGCGAGAGCGAGTCGGAGCGGGCCGAAGCCGGATTCGCTCCCACCACGCCGATCGTTGGCCGCAAGCGTGTCGCGGAGGAGCGCGCCCTCGACGCCATGCGCCGAGTCCGCTGACAGCGCCGACCCCTCTCACAAGTCGAACGACCGCTGGCGCGGGGTCGTCGCTGTGTTTTACGTTCTCTGCTGCCCTTGCTACCGTCCGAGCCGGCGGTGCCAGGGAGGTGCCCGCGACCAAGGAAGTCTGAATGGGCCACACGCTTCGGCGCGCCGCCATGTCATGCCTGCTGCTGCGGAGGCGTGCCGCGGCACGGATCGCGGCCGCCCCGGTCGCGTTGGCGATCCTCGCGGCATTGCTGGCGCCGGGAGCGGCCGCCCAGACCGCCGGGATCTCGATTCCCGACGCGGGCCTTCGCAGCGCCATCGAGAGCGCCCTCGGTAGGCAGCCCGGCGATGCGATCACCGAGGGCGACATGGCGCTGGTCGGCGTCCTGGACGCCGGCTACGCGGGAATCACGAACCTCGATGGCCTGCAGCACGCGGTCAACCTGCGTGCCCTGTACCTGCAGGGCAACAGCATCTCGGATGCCTCGAGCCTCGCGGGTCTGGCTCGCATGCAGGTGCTCCTCCTTCACGGCAACGACATCGCCGACATCGATCTGACCGCCATGACCGATCTGAGGTTCGTCGACCTCAGCTACAACGACCTGACGACCATCGATCTCTCCGGTCAGAGAACCACGGTCGGGGAGAACGCTCGAAGCAGCATGCTGTACGCGCTGTGGCTCAACAACAATCGCCTGACGTCGGTCGACGTCTCGGGCCTGACTGCGCTGAGGGACCGGCCCGACGGCACGTCCCACCCCAACTATGTGAGCCTGCGGCTTGACCGCAACCAGCTGACGAGCGTCACCGGGCTCGCCGACCTCCCGCGCCAGGTCTGGAGCCTGAGACTCGAGCACAACCAGCTGACCTCTGTCGATCTACGGGGCGCGGAGCACGTCCACTACCTGTACCTCAACGACAACCCGATCTCGAACGCGTCCCAGCTCGATGGCTTCACGTCCCTGACCGACCTGCGGAGGCTTCACTTCTACGGCACCGACATCTCGGCCATCGACCTGTCCCGGTTCTCCCGGCTGGAGCGGGCCTTCCTCAACGACAACCGGCTGGCCTCGGTCGATGTGACCGGACTGGACAGCATCCAGCGGCTGTGGCTGAGAGGGAACCGCATCACCGAGGTCACCGGGTTGCGGGACATCGGCGACACCCTCATCTCGCTCAACCTGAGAACCAACCGCCTGTCGTCGATCGACTTGTCGGGGCTGTCCGGCCTCCGCCAGCTCTACCTGAGCGACAACCAGCTCACCTCGGTGGACTTGAGTCCCGTGACCGATTTGGGCGTCCTGTGGCTCGACAACGGCTCGACTTCTGCTGGGAGCACGCCCGACCCCGCCTACCGGAACCAGATCACGACGCTCGCCCACCTGCCCCGCTTCCTCACCGATCTCAGGCTGAGCGGCAATCCCCTAGACGCGCCGGTCTCGGTGTCGTCCAGGACGGGCCTCCGGAAGCTGCATGTCAGCGGCACCCAGATCACCGGCCTGTCCGAGGTGGCCGGTCTCACCGGCCTGACCGAGCTGGGGCTGACCAGCATGGGCCTGAACGGTTCGGACCTGTCGGAGCTGTCCGGGCTGGGGGCGCTGGAGAAGCTCGACCTGAGGGACAACACGATCACGGACCTGTCGGCTCTGGCCCCCTTGGTCCGCTTGACCGAGATCCGGCTCGACGGCAACTTCGTCGGCGACGTCTCGCCGCTGGCGAGCATGGGCGGTCTCCGGGATCTGTACGTGGCCGGCAACCTCATCAGGGACTTCGCGCCGCTGCGCGACCTGATCGTGGCGGGGTTGACGATCCACGGTGGCGACCGGCAGCGGGGAGACTCGCCCGACAGCTTCTTCTGGGATCTGGACGCCGCGGGCTCGATCCACGGTTGGAACCTGAGCCGGCTGGCCGCGGACGGGGTGCTGGACAACACCGAGTGCGGGCTCGACCTCATCTGCCCCAGACTGGCAATCGAGCGCTGGGTCTTAGCCATCTGGCTCGTGCGGGTGCTCGACGGCCGCGATCCCGAGCCGCTCGGCTTCAACCGGTTCGAGGATGTGCATCCGGGCCTGCAGTGGGCCGCGCACGTCGAGCGTCTCGCCGAACTGGGCGTAGCGTCCGGCTGTTCGGTCGAGCCGGCCCGGTTCTGCCCCCAGGCGCCGGTGACGAGGGCAGAGATGGCAACCCTGCTCGCTCGGGCCTTCAACCTGGAGTCGGACACGCCCGCCGGGTTCGTCGACGTCGACCCGCAGAGCGCGCACGCGGCCAGCATCGACGCCATCGCGGCGGCCGGCATCGCCGGGGGCTGCGGAGCCGGACCCGATCGGTACTGCCCCGACGACTTCGTGACGCGGGGCCAAGCGGCCACCTTCATCGCCACCGCTAGAGACCACGCCAGCGGCAGTTAAGGCTCTGCGCGGTTTGCCTAAACCGGGTCCTGGCCCTCAGCGGTGACGGTGATCACCAGGCTGCCGACGTGACGCTTGGCCGCGAAGGCCTCCTGGGCGGCGCGGATCTCCTCCAGGGGATAGGTGCCGCCCACCACCGGCCGGACCTCGCCCCGCTCGATGTAGCCGACCAGATCGGCGAATACCTGAGGCTCGTAGACAGTGGCGCCGTGGAGCTGCAGGTCATTCAGGTAGAGCGTGCGCAGGTCCAGCTCCACGATCGGGCCAGCGATGGCCCCCGACGTCACGTAGCAGCCGCCCCGGTTCAGCCCTTCGAGCCAGCCGCCGAAGCTGTCCCCGCCGACGATGTCGGCGACCACGTCGAAGCAGCCCCCGTTGGCCTCCACCGCGGCCGTAACCACGTCGGCTGACTCCCGGGCCACCACCGCGTCGGCACCGAGATTGCGGACCGCGGCCAGCTTGGACTCCCCGGCCACGGCGACCACCCGGGCCCCGTGGTGCTTGGCGAGCTGCACCAGCGCGCTGCCCACACCGCCCGACGCGCCCGGGACCGCGATCGTCGCGCCCGGGCCGAGCCCGGACCGCTGGAGCATGTGCTCCGCGGTCGACCACGAGCAGGCGAAGCTGGCCAGTTCGATGTCCGACAGCCCGACCGAGACCGGGTAGACGTTCTCGCCGGGGACGGTGCAGTACTCCGCGTAGCCGCCGTCGCGCTCGCTGCCCAGATAGCCGGCGAGCTCGCGGTCGTCGGGGCGGTCCCGGTCCCGCAGCCACGGGTCGACCAGCACCCGGCGTCCCACCAGCCCGGCGTCGGCGCCCTCACCCGCCGCGACCACCACGCCCGCGATGTCGGCGCCCTGGATCCGGGGGAACGACAGGCCGCTGCGGCCCCAGCCCGAGTCGTCGGGGTCGGCCTCGTCGAACCCCTCCGAGTCCGTGGCCGAGGTGACGGCCCGGCTGTACCAGCCGACCCGGGTGTTGATGTCGGTGTTGTTCATCCCGCACGCGGCCACCTGCACCAGCACGTCGCCCGGGCCGGGCCTGGGCACACCCACGTCGTCGCGAACCTCCAGCATCTCCGGCCCGCCGGTTCCCAGCAGCACCGCGGCCCGCATCACTGCGGGCAGCTCAGGGTCGGGCACGGTCGGTGTCATCGGCGTTCATCCAGTGAGTCGGTGGCGGTGCATGGCCTGGTAGTGGGGCAGGCAGGCCTCGTAGGCGTCGAGGAGGAGTTGGTTGTGGTCGATCGGGACATAGTCGCGCTTCTGGTGTGACAGCGTCGTGGACTGGGCGAGGTTGGCATGCCAGGTGCCGCTCTCGTACCAGGTGTGATCGGAGGCCTTGCTGGTGCCCCACTCGAGGGCGTGGGGCTTGAAGTCAATGCCCACCGCCTCGCACCAGGCGGCGGTCACTAGGTGGGGGTCGTCGAGCAGGTCGCCGGCGTCGATGACTGGGGGAGGGGTTCCGGAGCGCTGCGTCACCAGGTCGAATAGCGCCCGCTGCTCGGCGAAGCCGGTCTCCGACAGGGTGAAGTCGGTCCACTGCCCGTACATCGAGGTCAGCGTCTTGGCCGGGTCGCGGATCAGGAAGGAGTGGTTGAACGCGTCGAGGAACGGAACGGCCGCGCCGTCAGGTCCCGCGGCGGGCGCGACCCAGCCGTGCATGTGGGCGACGTAGTGGGGGAAGTCCTTCATGAACACCGGTCCCCGCTCCGCTGCCGACACCAGGTCCTGCCACACCGCCTCGTAGCTGAGCCCGGGCCGGTGCTGGATGTGGCTCTCCGGCGGGCGGGTGTCGTTGCCGATCGAGTACCACACCTCCCCGAAAGGCTCGTGAACGCACTCATGGTCGCCCCGCTGGCTCATCATCCGCTCGAAGGCAGTCGAAGTCGATCGGGGCACCGCCCACAGCACGAGGACCGGGATCATGCTCGCACCTCCGGCTAGCTAGGCACGCAGGCGCGTGTTCGTCGGGTCGTGCACGGCCTCGCCCAGCACCCGGGCCGGGCACAGTTCCCCGACGACCCGTACCTGCAGTTCGGTGCCGGGCTCGGCGTGCTCGGGGGCCAGGTAGGCGAAAGCCAGGCTCTGGCGGCAGTGGAACCCGTAGGCGCCCGAGGTCACCAGGCCCACCGCCTGCCCGCCGGCGTAGACGCCGTCGGCGGCGTGCACGTCGGCGTGGTCGGCCTCGACGGCCAGGTAGGCGAGGCGCCAGCGGTAGGGCTCCTCCCCCGAGGCGGCTAGGGCCCGGCGGGCCAGCAGCGCATCCCGGCCGACGAAGCCGCCCTTGCCGGTCTTCACGAAGCGGTACAGCCCGGCCTCGTCGGGATTGACGTCGTGGGTGAGCTCACGGCTGGTGCAGTAGCGCTTCTCCATGCGCAGCGAGTCGAGGGCATGGTTCCCGGCGTCGGCCACCCCCAGGGGCTCGCCCGCCTCCCACAGGGCGTCGTAGACGGTGGCGAGGTCCTCGACGGGCAGGTGCAACTCCCAGCCCAGCTCACCGGTGAACCCGACCCTCAAGGCCCGCACGTCCGGCACGCCAGCCACAGTAATGACCCTGCCCCGCAGCCACCCGAAGGCCTCGTTGCCCAACTCCGCGCCGGTCACGCGGGACAGCAGGCGCCGGGCCTCGGGCCCGGTCACGTTGAGAACCCCCAACTCCATCGACCGGCTCACTAGTTCGGCGTCGGCGCCGTCGGGCCAGTGCGTCTCGAAGAACTCCCGGTCCTTGCCCTCGCCGGCCGCGGCCGACACCAGGTAGAGGTGGTCGGCGGCCAGGCGGGTGACGGTCAGCTCGCTCTCGATCCGGCCCTGCGGCGTCAGCAGGTAGGTGAGGCCGATGCGCCCGAGGCTGGGAACGGTGTTGGTGGTGAGGTGGTCGAGCACCGCGGCCGCGTCGGGGCCGACCAGGTCGAACTTGGCGAAGGCGGTGGCGTCGAGGATCCCGACCCGCTCGCGCACGGCCCGGCACTCCTCGGCCACGGTGTCGAACCAGCCGGTGTGGCGGAACGAGACCATGTCCTCCGGCGGCAGCCCGGCTGCGGCCGGGAACCATTTGGGCCGCTCCCAGCCGTAGATCTGGGTGAACACCGCTCCCTTGCCGTGCAGCCGCTCGTACAGGGAAGTGGTGCGGTAGGGACGCCCGGCCGGCCGTTCCAGGCCGGGCAGCGGCGTCTGGTGGCGGTACTGGTGGTCCTCGGTTCCCTTCGTCCGGCCGTAGGACATGGCATCGGCACGGTCGATGTATCCCAGCCGGCGGGCGTCGTAGGCCCGCACGCTGACGCCGGTGGTGCCGTGCACCATCCAGCGGGCCAGTTCCCGGCCCAGTCCCGGCCCGTCGGCGATCCCCACCTGCACGCCGGCCATCTGCCAGAAGTTGGGCACTCCCGACGGGCCCAGCAGGGGCTCGCCGTCGGGCGGGTAGGAGATCGCGCCGCAGATCACCTGCTTGATCCCCAGCGGCTCGAGCACCGGCATCCGCTCGAAGGCCCGGGCCAGCCACGGGCCGACCCGGTCGAAATCGGCGTCGAACAGCGGGTTCTCCAGCGACCAGTCCGGTCCGTCCCCGTCGTGCCACACGGCCTCGGCGCCGGTCTGCTCGTAGATGCCGATCAGGCCCGACTGTTGCTCCTGGCGCAGGTATCCCGACACGTAGTCGTCGCGCACCACCGGCAGTTCCCGGTCGAGGTCGGCGAACTCGGGCACCGGCTCGGTCAGCAGGTAGGTGTGAAGCACGTTGGCGATGGGCACGTCGAGCCCCACCATGCGGGCCACCCGGTGGGCGTAGCAGCCGGCCGCGTTGACCACCTGCTCGGCGTGCACGGTGCCCCGCTCGGTGTCCACGTCGAAGCCGCCGCCGCGCCGCCGCCGGATTCCCAGCACCCGGTTGCGGCGACTCACCGCCGCGCCCAGGTTGCGGGCGGCCCGCACCATGGCGTTGGCCGCCCCGGCGGGGTCGACATGGCCGTCATCGGGGGTGTGGACCGCGCCGAGCATGCCGTCGGTCGCGTAGAAGGGGTGCAGCTCTGAGATCCGTGCCGGGTCGACCCACTCCATGGCGTTGCCCACATACTCGGCCGGTCCGAGCTGGGCCCGCAGCCAGTCCACCTCCTCGGCGTTGTAGGCCACCCGGAGGCTGCCGCTGCGGTGCCAGGAGGTGGCCACCCCGCTCTCGGTCTCCAGCGAGGCGTACAGCTCGCAGGCGTAGCGGCGGAACTCGGCCAGCGCGTAGCTCGACACCGAGTGGGTGACCTGCCCGGCCGCGTGCCAGGTCGAGCCCGAGGTCAACTCGGCCTTCTCGATCAGCAGGGCGTCCGTCCAACCCTCGTGGGCGAGGTGATACAGCGCGCTGGCGCCGCAGATCCCGCCGCCGATGATCACCACCCGGGCCGAGCCTGGCAGCTCGGGACCGGCAACACGGATCCCACCGGGCTCAACGGAACCTTCAGCCACCTTGCCCCTCTCTCAACAAATCCGCCTCGGCGGGCGCCGGTGCGCGACGTTATCGCCGCGGATGGGGCACAATACGGCACCAACGCAAGCCGATTCGTCGACGGCAAGGACAGGACACAGGAGGTCGAGGTGCGCCTTTCGCATCCCGGTCTGGCCGACCCGGAGTTCTATGTGCCCGGCCTGCCCGCCGATTACGTGACGGCCCGCTACGGCGTGAGCGGTACCGACATCGCCAAGCTCGGCTCGGCCGAGAATCCTCTGGGCGCCTCGCCGCTGGCGGTGCAGGCCATCCGCGACCGGCTGGGCGACCTTCACCTGTACCCGTCGTGGACGGCGGAGCCGCTGCGGGAGAAGATCGCGCTCCTCTACGGCTTCGAGCCCGAACGGGTGATGTGTGGGGCGGGCGAGACCGAGATCATCTCGTGGCTCATCCGGGCGTTCTGCGAGCCGGGAGGGCGCATCCAGATGCCGGGCCCGTGCTTCCCCATCTACCACCTGTTCGCCGAGGCCGAGGACCGCGTCCCGGTCCTGGTGCACTCCGCCACCGACCGGGACACCATGGCCGTGGACGGGGACGCCTATATCGGCGCCATTGGCGCCGATACCCGCATCGTGTTCGTCACTAACCCGCACAGCCCCTCGGGCACATGGATGACCGAGGGCGATGTGCGGCGCATCATCGAGGCCGCGCCGGAGGCTCTGGTGGTGCTCGACGAGGCTTACGTCCACTACTCGGGCACCTCCGGATACATCCACCTCGCCGACGACTACGACAATCTGGTGGTGCTGCGCACCTTCTCCAAGGCGTTCGGTCTCGCAGGCCTGCGGGTCGGTTTCGGCGTGGGGCCGAAGCCGGTGGTCGACGCCTGCCTGGCGGTGAAGCCGACCTGGAACATGGGGGTGCTCCAGACCGCGGGCGCGGCCGCGGCACTTGACGACAAGGACCACCTCGACGCCACCGTGACGGTGATCTCAGAAGGTCGGGCCCATGCCCAGGCCCGCTTCGCTGAGCTTGACCGCTTCCGGATGGTGCCCGGCAGCCGGTCCAACTTCTTCCTGGTGGAGATCCTCGATCCCTCCACCGACTCCACCGAGGTGTTCGAGGGGCTGCTGGAGCGGGGCGTGATCGTCAAGGACGGCTCGGTGTCGTTCCGGGGCCTGGACCGGCGCTTCCTGCGCTGCGACGCCAACCGGCCCGATCGCATGGACCGCCTCGTCGAAGCGCTGGCGGATCTGCCGTGAGGCGAGCAGGAGGTGACGCATGACGACCGAACGGTCCGGCGGGCTGGCGGGCCGCTACTACACCGACAGCGAGATCTTCACCGCCGAGATGGACCGGGTGTTCGCTCGGAGCTGGGTGATGGTTGGACACGCGTCGGAGGTTGCCGAGCCCGGGACGGTGATCACGGCGCGCGTCGGCGATGAGAGCGTGCTGGTGGCCAACGACGCCGGACAGCTTCGGGCCATGTTCAACGTGTGCCAGCACCGCGGCCACGAGCTGGTGACGTCCACCACGGCCCGCCTCGACCGGATCACCTGCCCCTACCACGCCTGGACCTACAGCCTCGACGGGCGCCTGCTGCACGCCCGCGGCGAGGACGTGGGAGACGTGTGCGTCCCCCGGGTGCGCCTCGAGACCCTGGCCGGGTTCCTGTTCGTCAACCTGTCGGCCGAGGCGCCCGGGCTGGCCGCAACTGCGCCCGGAGTGCAGGACGACCTGCTCGCCCGGGTGCCGGACGCCGCCCGGCGGGTGCTGTCGGCCCGGCTCACCCACGAGATGCGGGCCAACTGGAAGGTGGTGGTGGAGAACTACAACGAGTGCTACCACTGCCCCAACGTCCACAAGTGGTTCACGTCGGGGGTGGTGGCTCCCGGCAGCTACCGGATCGCCTCAGGCGGCTCGGTGATCCACCACGCCGCCGAACGCCCCGGCCAGCCGCCCGCCTGGACAGGCCCCGACACCGACGGCAACGGCGCCCGCACCGGCGACGGCGACCGGGCCGGAGACGGGGATGTCGCGGCAACTCCGGCTGGCAACGGCGGTGGGGCCGGAGACGGTTATGAGGCGTACTTCGTGTGGCCGGCGTCGGCCATCCAGTGCTATCCCGGCCAGGTCATCAACACCTTCCGCTGGGTGCCGCTGGCGGTGGACCGCACGATGCTGATCCGCGAGTGGTGGTTCGACACGGCCGATCTGACCGAGGCGCAGTCGCGGCTCGTCTCCGACGACTGGGAGAACACCGTCGCCGAGGACTTCGGGATCGTCGAGTCGGTGCAGCGAGGCGTCGCCAGCCGCGGCTACACGCCCGGGCCGCTGATCGAGGACCCCAGCGGCGTGTGCGGCGTTCACAGCGAGAACTCTGTACGCCACCTCCAGGACCTGCTGCTGGCGTCGCTGGACGGCGCAGTGTGATGCCGGCTCGGCCCGGTGCCGGCGGGCCGGAACCCGGCACCGGCTCGCGGTCAGCGGAGTTGGCCGAGTTCCTCGATGGACTGCACGGCAGCATCGGCCCGGCCCACATCGTTGCGGCCGCCAACTGCGTGATCGACACGCTGGGCTGCATCGCCTACGGGGCCGGCAAGCCGTGGTCGGTGGCCGCGGGTCGCCACGCCCTCGCCACCGGCGGCGGAGGAGCCTGCACGCTCGTGGGCTGGGACGAGACAGCGTCGGTGGCCATGGCCGCCTTCGCCAACGGCACCGCGGCCCACGCCTTCGAGCTCGACGACGTGCACGAGGAGGCCGTCAACCACCCCGGTGCGGTGGTGGTGCCCGCCGCGCTGGCCGTGGCTGAGGACGTGCAAGCCTCCGGCCGGGACTTCCTGGAGGCGGTCGTCGTCGGCTACGAGGCGATGGGCCGGGCCGGGCTGGCGGTCGGCCCGGTGTCGCACATGCTGGCCGGCTTCCATCCGACGTCCATGTCGGGCGTATTCGGCGCGGCTGCCGCAGCCGGATACCTGCGGCGTCTTGACGCGGCCGGGCTCAACCACGCCTTCGGCGTCGCGGCCTCGCTGGCATCGGGCACGATGGAGTTCGCCTCCTCGGGCGGCATGGCCAAGCGGATCCACGCGGGGCGGGCCGCCGAGGGCGGGATCATGGCCGCGGCGCTGGCCGTAGACGGCTTCGAAGGCGCCCACGACGGGCTCGCCGGCCGGTACGGCTTCTGCCAGGTCTTCACCGACAACCCGCAGCCCCACCTGCTCACCGAGCGGCTGGGCGAGCGCTGGATGATCGACGAGATCACGGTCAAGCCCTACGCGGCCTGCAGCGACGTGCACGCCATGATCCAGGCCACCTCGGGGCTCGTGGTCGAGCACGGCGTCACGGCGGGGCAGATCGACCGGATCACCGTTCACGGCCCGACGAAGGCGGCCGAGTTCAACGACATGGACGGAACCCAGTCGGTGATGGCCGCCCAGTACTCGGCCCGGTTCAACATCGCGGCCGCGGTGCTGGCCGATCCGGCAGATCCCTCCACCTATAGCCCTGATCGCATAGCCGCCCCCGAGTTGGCCACCCTGCAGGCGAGGGTGGCGACGACCGTGCCCGATCCCGTCTTCGACGCCACCTATGCCTGGAAGCAGGGCGCCCGGGTGCAGATCACCCTGACGGACGGCCGGGTGCTGGAGAGGACGGTGCATGGTCAGAAGGGCTCCATGCACGACCCGCTGCGCGACGACGAGATCGAGCGCAAGTTCCGGGTCCTCAGCGAAGGCCGTCTCGACCCCGCAGTCCCGAAGGTCGTCCGCTCGCTGCCCGATCGCCCGGTCGAGCACTTGACCGGCATCCTTCGATCCGGTTGGCGAGCGACCGGATCGCAGGCACGCTGACGTCGTGAGCGAACTCGATCTGAGTCAGGACTTCGCCGGCCGGGCCGGTGCGGCTCTGGTGGTGGGGGGCAGCGGCGGCCTCGGCTCGGTGATCGCCGCCGAGCTGGCCGCCCGAGGCAGCGACCTGGCCCTCACCTACCGCAGCGGCGCCGACGCCGCTGCGGCCACCGCAGCGGTCGTCGAGCGCTGCGGGGGCCGGTGCTGGACCGCGGCCGCCGATCTGAGCGACGACTCGTCCACGGCCGCCGCGGTCGAGGAGTTGGCCGTGTCGGCGGGAGGGCTGCACACCCTGGTCTACGCGGCCGGGCCCCACGTCCCGCAGGTTCACATGAGCCGGGTCGAGCCGAGCGCGATGCGGGCCCAACTCGACGCGGATGCGGCCGGCTTCTTCGCGGCGGCCCACGCGGCGCTGCCGCACCTGCGGGAGGCCCGAGGCAGCATCGTGGCGGTCACCACCGCAGGCTCGGACCGGTTCCCGGTGCGTGACGGCCTCAGCACCGTCCCCAAGGCTGCCGTCGAGGCGGCCGTTCGGGGCCTGGCCGCCGAGGAAGGGCGCTTCGGGGTGCGGGCCAACACCGTGGGCCCCGGGATGCTCAGCGACGGGATGGCCCAGCGGCTCATGGCCTCCGGCGACCTCGACGAGCGGGCCCTCGAGGCAGCCCGGGCCAACATTCCCATGCGCAGCTTCGGGAGCGCGGCTGACATTGCGGAGGCGGTGTGCTTCCTGGCCTCGGACCGGGCCGGTTACATCAGCGGCCAGCACCTGGCCGTGGATGGCGGGTACACAGTCTGAGAGCTGTTCGCCGGCGGCGCGGCGCCGACGCCGGGAGTAGCGTCGAGAGCCGATGTACCCAGGAGTTCATGCCGCCGCCAACCCCGACAAGCCGGCCGTCATCATGGCCGGATCGGGTGAGACGATCACCTACGGTCAGCTCGACGCCGAAGCCAACCGAGTGTCGCGACTGTTCCGCGAGGCCGGGCTGGCCCCGGGGGACCATGTGGCCTGGTGCCTGGAGAACCACCGCAACTTCCTGCCGTTGATGTGGGGCGCGCACTACGCCGGGCTGATCTACACGCCCATCAGCAGCCGCCTCACCACCGACGAGATCGCCTACATCGTCGACAACAGCGGCGCCCGGGTCTTCATCACGTCGAGGTACAAGGCCGCCCAGGCGGCCGAGCTGGTCGAACGGATGGACGGGGTCGAGCTGAGGCTCATGATGGACGACGTCATCGACGGGTACGGCAGCTACGAGCAGGCTCTGGCCGGGGCGTCACCGGAGCCGTTGGAGGGCCGGGTGGCCGGCACCGACATGCTCTACAGCTCGGGCACCACCGGGCGGCCCAAGGGTGTGCTCAGCGCCTACGAGGCGGTTCCCATCGAGGAGGCCGAGTCGGTGGTGGCCATGATGTGCGTGCTGCTGCTCGCCATGTCCGACCAGTCGGTCTACCTGTCTCCCGCGCCCCTCTACCACGGCGCGCCGCTGCGCTTCACCATGGCCAACCACATCATCGGCTCAACCGCGGTGGTCATGGAGCGCTTCGACGCCGAGCAGTTCCTGGCCGCGATCGAGCGCTACTCGGTGAGCCACACCCAGGTGGTACCGACCATGTTCGTGCGGATGCTGAAGCTGCCCGACGAGCGGCGGCTGCGCTACGACCTGTCGTCGCTGACCAGCGTGTTGCACGCGGCCGCGCCCTGCCCGGTGGAGGCCAAGCGCCGGATGATCGAGTGGCTGGGTCCGATCATCAGCGAGTACTACGCGGGAACCGAGGGCAACGGGGCCACCTTCTGCGACAGCGAGCAGTGGCTGGCCCATGAGGGCACGGTGGGGGTCCCGATCACCGGCGAGGTCCACATCGTGGACGAGGCCACCGGCGAGGAGGTGCCCGCCGGCACTGAGGGCGTCATCTACTTCGGCGAGGGCAACACCTTCGAGTACCACCTCGACGATGAGAAGACTCGCAACTCGCGGCTGGCCAACGGCTGGTCCACCATCGGCGACGTGGGAAAGGTGGACGACGACGGCTTCCTGTACCTGACCGACCGCAAGGCGTACATGATCATCTCGGGAGGGGTGAACGTGTACCCCCAGGAGGCCGAGAACCTGCTGACCATGCACCCGGCCGTGCTGGACGTGGCCGTGATCGGCGTGCCCGACGACGACCTGGGCGAGGTGCCCAAGGCGGTGGTCCAGCCCATGGAGATGCCCGACGGCGACGAGGCCGTAGCCGCCTTGGAGAGGGACCTGATCGACTACTGCCGGGCCAGCCTGGCCTCGGTCAAGTGCCCCCGTACGGTGGACTTCCGCTCGGAGCTGCCCCGCGACGAGACGGGCAAGCTCTACAAGCGCCTACTGCGCGACGAGTACTGGCAGGGCCAGGACCGCCGCATCTAGCCGACCGCCGTACGTGAGTCCCGTCGGGGCGGTCAGACGCCGTCGAGCCTGCGGATGAGCGTGGGCGGGGCGACCCGCCGGTAGCTGTCCTCCAGCCAGTCGGCGACATCGTCGATGCCGGCGTCGGCCATCCGCACCAGCACCGCGCCGTAGCCGTCGTAGTGGGGCACAGTGAACAGCACGCCGGGATGGTTCTCGAGCAGGACCGGCTTCATCTCCGGCTCGCAGAACAGCACCAGCACCTCGGTGTCGTGCACCCGGTCGCGTCGATGCTCGCGCTCGCCCCACAGGCGGCAGAAGCCCTTCTTGCGAACCTTCAGCCCCGGCGTGCCGTACCAGGTCGACTCGGTGACCTCGGGCAACTGGAGCCCGACCCTCCGCACATCGTCGAACGTCACCACGGCCCGAGCCTCACACCGTTTAGCCAGCCCGGTCCCTAAGTGATCTTCAGGACCCGGGCCGCGTTCTCCCGCAGGAACTTGGGCCAGACGCCGTCGCGGAAGCCGACGTTGGGCATCTCGGTCATGATCCGCTGCAGCGACAGGCCCATGGGGAAGTAGCCGGCGTACATGACCTTGTCGGCACCCCTGGTGTTGGCGTAGTCGATGATGGCCCTCGGGTAGTGCTTGGGGGCGAACGCAGAGGTCGAGTAGTGCAAACCGGGCCACTTCAGCATCAGCTTCACGGCCAGGGCCTCCCAGGGCTCGCAGCCGTGGCGGGTGACCAGGGTCAGCTCCGGGAAGTCGTACATCACCCGGTCGAGCCGCTCCACGTGCTGGCAGTCCATCGGCAGCCGGGGGCCAGGCACGCCCGCGCACACGAACACAGGAATGTCCAGGTCGCAGCAGGTGGCGTACACCGGGTACCACTTGGCGTCGTCGATCGGGATCTGGGGGAAGCACCCGGCCGGGAAGGTGCCCACCGCCCGGATGTCGTAGACCTCCTTGCAGTGGCGGATCTTTCGCACCGCGCCCATGATGTCGTTGGCGTCGACCTGGCAGGTGGCCACGAACCGGTCGGGATGGTCGGCCAGGGCCTTGCGGTTGACCTCGCCCTCGCAGCCGATCATGCCCCACTCCACGCCGTAGGCGTCCATCTCGCCCAGCGTCAGCCCTATGGGGTCGGCCGCGCCGTACTTCTCCTTGGGCACGCCCTTGAACATGTACTCCACCGGGAAGTCGAACTCGGCCGACTCGGCGTCCTTGAGCTGCTTGCGGATGAACTCGTAGTGCTCGAAGTCCTTGGCGGGAAAGCCGATCACCGTGTCGACGATCCCAACGTCGGTCGGCATAGGCATGGTCTGGTTCCGTTCGTCGCCGGGAAGGGGTGCTAGTTGCGGGGCACGTCGCTCCAGGGGATCTCCTTGTCCACTCTGGGCTCGCCGGGCAAGCCCAGCACCTGCTCTCCCAGGATGTTGCGCATGATTTCGCTGGTGCCGCCCTCGATAGAGTTGGCCCGAGCTCGCAGGAAGCCGTGGTGGGCGTCGCCGAACTTGCCGTCGAGCGAGACCGCGGTGGGCCGGCGGAACTCGTAGTCGTAGTCCACCATCCCCGCGGCGCCCTCCAGGTCGATCACCTTGGACGTGAGGGACTGGTTGAACTCGGCCAGCATCAGCTTGCTCACCGACCCCTCCGGTCCCGGATTGCCGGCCCGGGCATTCTGGAAGGCCCGGACGTTGGTGAGCCGCAGAGCCTCGCCCCGCACCCACAGCTGCATCACCTCGTCGCGGTGGGCCTTGGTGCGCACTGCGGGATCCATGTTGCGGTAGGCCTCCAGCAGGTTGCCCAGCGGCCCCTCCCGGCCGGTGGTGGCGCCGCCCACCGCGCCGCCGATGGCGGTCCGCTCGTTCATCAGTGTGGTGAGCGAGACCCGCCAGCCCTCGCCGACCGCACCGATCCGGGCCGCGTCCGGCACCCGCACGTCGGTCATGTAGACCTCGTTGAACTCGGCCTCACCGGTGATCTGGCGCAGGGGCCGTACCTCCACCCCCGGTGCTCGCATGTCGAGCGCGAAGTAGGTCAGCCCCTTGTGCTTGGGCAACTCCGGGTTGGAGCGGGCCACCAGCATTCCCAGGTCGGCTACGTGGGCCAGCGTGTTCCACACCTTCTGGCCGTTCACCACCCACTCGTCGCCGTCGCGTTCGGCCCGGGTGCCCAACCCCGCGAAGTCCGAGCCGGAGCCGGGCTCGCTGAACAGCTGGCACCAGCGCTCCTCGCCGGTGAACATGGGCCGCAGGTAGCGGCGTTTCTGCTCGTCGGTGCCGTGGGTGAGGATGGTCGGGCCGACCAGCATCAGGAAGAACGTGGACGGGTCGGCGGGCTGGGCGCCCGCGTCCCGCAACCGCCGGTCAACCGCTCGCTGGAGCTTGCGGGACAGGCCGAGCCCGCCGAGGCCCGGCGGATGGTGCACCCAGGCCAGGCCGGCGTCGTACTGGTAACCCCGGAACTCGGTGTGATTCTCGGCGGCGGGGTCGTGGTCGGCCAGCAGGGCGTCGACCGCCTGCTCGGCGATGCGGGTCTGCTCGGCAGTGTCGGCGGGGGCTTCGGTGGCGGTCATGGTGATTCTCCGTTGGACGTTGCGGTCGCGGCCCGGTCGGCGTCATGCTTGGCCCATGCATTCTTACTCCCGCCAGCACCTGATCGACACCACTGAGGCCTGCTACGCCGAGATTTCGGGGCTCTGTGCCGACCTTTCCGACGACGAGTGGGCGGTGCAGTCGCTGTGCCCGGACTGGACGGTCCGGCAGGCCATCGGCCACGCCGTCGGCGTCGAGGACGTGATCTCGGGCTGGGAGATCAGCACCGACAACATGCCGCCCTTCCAGAAGATGCAGGCCCTCACCGATGCCTCCGCAGGAATGTCGTCGGCTGGGTTCGGGGCTCGGGTGGCCGAGATCTTCGACGCCCGCCGGTCCGACCTGGCCGGGCTGAGCGACGACGACATCGAGCGCTCCTCGTGGACGCCGGTCGGGGTGCAGAGTTACGGCGGCTTCCTGGCCATCCGCATCTTCGACTTGTGGGTCCATGGGCGCGACTGCACGATCCCGCTGGGGCGCCCCACCGACGACAGCGGGCCGGCCGCCGAGATCACCCTCGACCAGGTGGAGGGCTCGATCGGCTACATCATGGGGAAGAAGGTCGGTCTGCCCGACGGCATGAGCCTGCGGGCCGACATCACCGGCCGGGTCGAGCGCCAGATCGCGGTGAGGGTGGACGGCCGGGCCAAGGCGGTCGATCCCTCGTCGCTGGCCGATCCCGACGTGGTGCTGACCGCGGACTCGACCACGTTCATCATGCTGGCCTGCGGTCGCATCGACCCCCAGGCCAAGATCGACGACGGCTCCATCTCCTGGAGCGGCGACGCCCACTGGGGCGAGCACGCGGCCCGAAGCCTCCGTTTCACAATGTGATGGCGTCCCAGCGGCCTGGAGCGTCCGGTTCTGTGTGCACTTTCCCGTTGTATGCCCGGGTTTCTGCACACAGAACCAGTGGCGTTGCGGTGAGATGACGGCGGAGGGCTGGCCGGCGGCCGGTGTCGACGAGTGGATGGCCCTGGTGCAGCAGTCGCTGCGGGGCCGGGACATAGCCGAACTGTCCAGCATGACCCGCGACGGCGTCGAGATACGGCCCCTCTACACCGCCGGCCCGGACCGGCCCCCGGCGGTGGCGGCCGCGGATCCGCGACGTTCCGAGAAGGGCTGGGACGTTCGCCAGCCTCACCGGCTCGCGGCGGCGGGCGGCGCCTTGGAAGATCTCAGGCGCCGGATCGAGGAGGACCTGGCCGGCGGCGCAACGTCGGCGGAGGTCGAGCTCCCCTCAGGTGTCGATGTCGACGGACTCGACCGCCTACTGGGTGGGGTCGACATGGCCAGAACGCCTCTGGCGCTCGCGCCCCACGCGGATCTGGACGCGGCCGGCGCGCTCTGGGCGCTGGCAGCCCGCCGGGGCGCGGGTCCAGCGCCCGGAAGCTCGTTCGGCGTCGATCCGGTGGGGGAGTGGGCCCGCTCGGGTCGTCGCAAGGACTGCGCACCGGCAGCGGCCTGGGCCGCCTCCCTGGTCGCGGGTCCGGGGGGTTGGGGCTCGCAGGGTTCGGGGCCGGAGGTCTCGGGCGGTTCTCTGCTTGCCTCTGGCGCGAGGGTCCTGATGGTGGACACGACTCGCTACTCGGACGCGGGCGCGACCGAGGCCCAGGCGTTGGGCTGGGCCACCGCCACGGGCGTCGCCTACCTGCGCGCGCTCGTTGAGGCGGGTTTGGATGTGGACGCCGCGGCCGGGCTGATCGGCTTCCGGATGGCGGCCACCGCCGACCAGTTCTTGACCATCGCTGCGCTGCGAGCGGCCAGGGTGATGTGGACCCGGGTAGTGACGGCCAGCGGTGGCTCTGTCGAGCCGGCCCGCCAGTACCAGCACGCGGTGACCGCGGCCCACACCTACAGCCGGCGCGACCCGTGGGTCAACCTGCTGCGGGGCGCCACCGCCGCGCTGGCCGCGGGCGTGGCCGGCGCCGATTCGGTGACCGTGCTGCCCTTCGACCATGCATCCGGGGCTGTCGACGCCGACGGCGCTCTCGGTCGCCGGCTGGCCCGCAACACCCAAGCGCTCCTGCTGGAGGAATCGCACCTGGCCAGAGCGTCGGATCCCGCAGGCGGATCGTTCTACGTGGAGTCACTCACCGAGGAACTGGCCTCGGCGGGCTGGCGGGTGCTTCAGGACGTGGAGGCGTCCGGCGGGATCGAGGCCGCCATCGACAGCGGCGCACTGGCCGCAGCGATGGAAGAGAGCTGGCAGTCCCGTCTGGGCGCACTGAGGACCCGGCGCGAGCCGCTCACCGGAGTGAGCGAGTTCCCCCTGCTCGACGAACCCACACCTGCATCCGTCGTCGATTTGGATGACGCAGGCGACGGCACGGGCCTGCCGGTCGGGCGCCTGGCCGAACCCTTCGAGGACCTGCGTGACGCCGCCGACCGCCACCGGGCTGCCGCCGGCGAGCGGCCTGCAGTCTGGATTGCGGCCCTGGGGTCGGCCGCGGCCCACTCGACCCGCACCGCCTGGGCCCAGAACCTGCTGGCCGCGGGCGGCATCGAGGCCCAAGGCGCAACCGGCGTGGAGTCGCCAGTGGCGGCGGCCGCCGACTTCGCGGCCTCGGGCCTGGCCGTAGCCGTGATCACCGGCACCGACGACATGTACCGCCTGCGGGGCCCAGCGACCGCCAGCGCCCTGGCCGAAGCTGGAGCGGCCTTCGTGGCGCTGGCCTGCGACCCCGACACCTCCGCCGACCTCGTCGAAGCACTGCAGTCCGCCGGCGTCGACGAGTCCTGGCACGACGGCACCGACGCAGCCGCCGCCCTGGAGCGCCTCCACCGCACCCTCGGAGTCCGCTGACCGTAGCGACCCGGCGGCTGTCAGTCCTCGAAGACCGGGGGGCGCTTCTCGGAGCGGGCCAGGACGGCCTCTTCGAAGTTGCGGGTGGTCATGCGCACCAGCAGCTGGGCGTTCATCTCCGAGCGCATGTGGGCCGCGTAGCTGGACGCCTCCATCCCGGCCCACAGCATCCGCTTGGTGAGCTCGATGCCGGGCCGGCTCAATGCCGCGATGCGGGCGCCGATCTCGTAGCAGCGCTCCAGCAGGTCAGAAGGCGCCGCTGTCTCGCTCACGAGGCCGATGCGGGCCGCCTCATCGGCATCGACATCGCGGCCGGTCAGCATGATCTCGAAGGCCCGAGACGATCCGATCGCCCTCGGCAGGGTGAAGCTGAGACCCAACTCGGACGCGGTGAGGCCGTTGTTGATGCCCGCGGCCCGGAAGTAGGCGTCGGTCGACGCGATGCGGATGTCGCACGCCAGGGCCAGGCACATCCCCCCGCCGATGGCCGCGCCGTTGATGGCCGCGATCACCGGCTGGTGGAGGTCCCCGACCAGCTCGATCACCTCATGGAGGCGGTCAGCGGCCCGGTGGGCGATGGTCGACCTGGTCAGGCCCTCGATGTAGGGAACCCGGCCGGAGTCCACCATGTCGGCCCCCGAGCAGAACCCGTGGCCGGCGCCGGTGATCACCACCGCCCGAACGTCGTTGTCGTTGTTGACGCCGCGCAGCGCATCGGCCAGCGGGATCATCACGTCGAAGGCCATGGCGTTCATGCGCTCGGGCCGGTTGAGGGTCAGCAGCGCGATGTCGGGGCGCGGGTGGTCTACCAGTACGAAGTCGTCTGCGGATGCCATGGCGGGCGACGGTATCAGCCGCCGCTGGACGGCACGGCGCTAGTCGCCGAGGTCGGGCTTCCAGGCTGATCCGTTGATGTGGCCCCCGCCGTCCACGAACAGCGTGTTGCCGGTGACATACCGGCTGGCCTCCGAAGCCAGGAACACCACCACCGGGGCGATGTCCAGGTCGGGGTCGCCGATGCGGCCCATCGGGTTGGCGGCGTCGGCCGCAGCCAGCAACTCGGGATGGGCGCCCATCACCCGGTGGAAACTGGCCGACTTGGCGGCCGGGCACACGATGTTGGCGGTTATGCCCCACCCGGCCCACTCCCTGGCCGCGGTTCGGGTGGCGGCCCGAAGCGCCTCCTTGGCCGAGTTGTACTCGACCGTGCCCATGTGGGCGTTCACCCCGTTGAGCGAGCACATGTTGATCACCCGGCCCCAGCCGTTGGCTCTCATCAGGGGCAGGGCCGCGCCCATGGCCCAGAACGGGCCGTAGAACCCCACGGCCAGGGCCCGTGACATGCCGGCCTCGGTCTTGCGCTCCACCCGGCTGATCTCGCCGCCGCCCCAGGCGTTGTTGACCAGGATGTCCACCGACCCCCACCTCTCGCTGGCATGGGCGACCATCGCTTCGACCGCGGCCCGATCGCCCACGTCAGTGCGCAGGAACTCGCAGCCGTCACCGAGTTCGGCGGCGGCGTCGCGGCCGAGTTGCTCGTCGATCTCGGCCACGAGCACGTTGGCTCCCTCGGCCACGAAGGCCCCGGCCACGGCCCGCCCGATGCCCTCGCCCGCACCGGTGACCACCGCTGTCCTGCCCGCTAGCTCTCCCATGCCTGCCTCCCGACTCTGAGCCGCCTGGTCATTCTTCACCACAGCGGCCGGGCGCGTCGGTGGTAGACAACCATCGGCACGACACCTCCGACCCGAAGGGAGTCCGGTGGAGGACCTCCAGCAGAGAGCCCAGCGCATCGCAGCCAAGCGCAGCTCCATGTGGGTCTACCGCTTCGTGCGCCGCACCATCATGGTGGTGCTCTACCCGTACTTCCGGGTGCGACGCCGCGGCGGCGCGTACCTGGACATCGAGGGCCCGGTGATCGTGGCCCCGGTGCACCGGTCCAACCTCGACACACCGCTCATGGCCGGGCTCGGCCATCGCCGCCTGCGGGCCCTGTCCAAGGAGTCGCTGTTCTCCAACAAGTACTTCGGGGCGTTCCTGGCCGCGCTGGGCGCCTTCCCGGTGCGCAGGGGGGCAGCCGACCGGGAGGCCATGCGCGAGGCGGTGAGGATGCTGAAGGCGGGCGAGCAGATCGTGGTGTTCCCCGAAGGGGGCCGCCAGACCGGGCCCCGGGTGGAGTCCGTGTTCGACGGCATGAGCTACCTCGCGTCCCGCACCGGCGCCGTCATCGTGCCGGTCGGCATCGCCGGCACCGAGGCGGCCATGGCCACCGGCACCCGCCTGCCGCGGCCGGTGCGGGTCGCCATGGTGGCCGGCCCCCCGATCCGCCCGCCCGAGCGCCGGATGACCCGCCCGCAGATGAGCCGCTTCTCGGAGGAGGTCCGCGAGCGGCTGCAAGCGGTATTCGACGAGGCCCAAGCCCTGGCCGGCTGAACGGGCCCATGCGGGCCGTAGCCTCGGTGCATATGGCTGACAAGATCACTCTGGGCGCTGACGGCGCCCTTGTTGTTCCCGACGAGCCGATCATCCCCTTCGTGGAGGGAGACGGGATCGGCATCGACATCTGGCCCGCGGCGAAGTCCGTTCTGGACGCGGCCGCGGCAAAGCACGGTCGCCGCATCGCCTGGCTCGAAGTGCTGGCCGGCGAGAAGGCCTACAACGAGACCGGGGACTGGCTCCCGGCCGACACCATCAGCGCCTTCGACGAGCACCTCATCGGCATCAAGGGACCGCTGACCACACCGGTGGGCGGCGGCTTCCGCAGCCTCAACGTGGCCATCCGCCAGATCATGGACCTCTACGTGTGCCTGCGCCCGGTGCGGTGGTTCAGGGGAGTGCCCTCCCCGGTGCGGGAGCCGCACCTGGTCGACATGGTGATCTTCCGCGAGAACACCGAGGACATCTACGCCGGTCTGGAGGTGCCCTCCGGCTCGCCCGAGGCGGCCCGGCTCATCGAGTTGCTCCACGACGCCTTCGGCTGGGAGATCCGGGCCGACGCCGGGGTGGGCATCAAGCCGGTGTCGAAGTTCGGGTCACAGCGACTGCAGCGGGCCGCCCTCAGCTACGCGCTGCGCCGGGGCCGCAAGCGGGTCCACTGGGTGCACAAGGGCAACATCATGAAGTTCACCGAGGGGGCGTTCCGGGGCTGGGGCTACGAGCTGGTGCGCGAGGAGTTCGCGGACGTGGCCGTGGCCTGGGAGGACTGCGGCGGCGACGCCGGCGACAAGATCCTGGTGCAGGACACCATCGCCGACATCGCCCTGCAGCAGGTACTCACCCGCCCCGCCGAGTTCGACGTGATAGCCACCATGAACCTCAACGGCGACTACATCTCCGACGCGCTGGCGGCCCAGGTGGGAGGCATCGGCATCGCGCCCGGGGCCAACATCAACTACGTCACCGGCCACGGCGTCTTCGAGGCCACCCACGGCACCGCTCCCCGCTACGCCGGCCAGGACAAGGTCAACCCCTCGTCGGTGCTTCTCTCGGGCGCGCTCATGTTCGAGCACCTCGGCTGGCAGGACGCCGCCGACGACATCATCGCCGCGGTGGAGGCCACCATCGGCGACGGGATCGTCACCTACGACTTCGCCCGGCTCACCGAGGGCGCAACCGAGGTGAAGTGCTCGGAGTTCGCGGCGGCCATCATCGACCGCCTCTAGTGTCCTGATTGGGGAATTGGCAGCGTCTTGCCCCCTAGAGGGCGCGTTCTGCTGCCAATTGGACCGCCGGTCGGGAGCCACACGGGAATTGGCAGCGCTGGGTCCCATATTGGGCGCTCTTGGCTGCCAGTTCCGCTCGTGAGGAGAACGCAGTGAGCGCTTCCCGCGACATGCAGCACCGAAGGGCTGAGCCCGCCGAGCCGCCGCGCTCGTGAGGAGAACGCAGTGAGCGCTTCCCGCGACAGCATGCCCCGCCGGGGGTTCCGGCTGATCATGCGGTCGGTGCGGGCCCATCCCGTCCCTCATCTCGTGGCCCTGCTCGGCGCCCTCGGGTTCGTGGCCGCCACCGTGGGGACCGCCTGGCTGCTGGGCTGGATCACCGACGACGTGATCATCGCGCCGCAGTCCGAGCGGACCGGTCCGGCCGTGGCCGCCGCGATGGTGATCGGAGTCTCGGTGGCCAGCGGGATATCGGTGCTGATGCGCCGGTGGTTCCTGGCCATGGCCGAGTTGCGAACCCAGCGTGACTGGCGTCGAGCCCTCCTTCACCGCTACATCGATCTGCCCATGGACTTCCACCGCGAGCGCGACCCGGGCGAGCTGCTCGCCCATGCCGACTCCGACGTCAACACAGCCACCATGGTGCTCAAACCGCTGGCCTTCGCGGTCAGCGTGGTGGTCCTCGTGGTGGTCACGATGGTCGCCCTGTTCGCCGCCCATCCGCTGCTGGCGTTGATCGCGGCGATCGTGTTCCCGGCGCTGGCGGTGATCAGCCGGGTCTACACGCGCATGGTCGAGGCGCCGTCGGCCGAGGTCCAGCGGCGGGTCGGCGAGGTGTCGGAGGTCGCCCACGAGAGCTTCGACGGAGCGGTTGTGGTGAAGACTCTCGGCCGGGAGCCCATCGAGGTGGAGCGCATGAGGGCCGCGTCGGCGAGGCTCCGCGACGAGCGCATACGGGTGGGTCGGATGCGGGCCAGCTTCGAGCCCTCCATAGACGCCCTGCCCACGGTGGGCGCCATCGTCCTGCTGCTGGTCGGAGCCTGGCTGGTGGGGCGCGGCTCGGCTACGCCCGGTGACCTAGTGCTGGCCGCGACCCTGTTCTCGCTGCTCGCCCTGCCGCTATTCATCGTCGGGTTCTTCCTGGAGGAGATGCCCCGTTCGGTGGTGTCGCTGGAGCGGGTGGACCGCGTGCTGGACCGGCCCCTCGAGCCGTCGGCCGAACCTGAGGGCAACGGCCCGGTGCTGCCTCCGGGTCCGCTCGGGCTCCAGATTGACGGCCTCGCGGTCCGCTACGGATCGCGGCTCGTCCTCGACGGGCTGTGGCTTGCCGTCAGTCCGGGCGAGACCGTGGCGCTGGTGGGCGCCACCGGCTCGGGCAAGTCGACGCTGCTCGAGACCGTGGCCGGGCTCAACTCTGTGGCCGGCGGCTCGATACAACTCTCGGGCGCGGCTCTGCAGGACGTTCCGTCCCGAGAGCTCCACAGCGCGGTGGCGCTGGTGTTCCAGGAGGCGTTCCTGTTCGCCGACACGGTCACCGAGAACGTCGGTCTCCAGTGGGGGCGCTCACCGGCCGACGTGACCGCCGCGCTGGACTCAGCAGCTGCGGGCGCCTTCGTGGACGCCCTGCCCGACGGCGGCTCCACCGTGGTGGGGGAGCGGGGTGTGACCCTCTCCGGTGGCCAGCGGCAGCGGGTGGCGCTGGCCCGTGCCCTGGTCCGCTCACCGCGGCTGCTCATGCTCGACGACGCCACCAGCGCGGTCGACCCCGTCGTGGAGGGTGAGATCCTCGCCAACCTCCGCCGCGATCTCGACACCACGATGCTGGTGGTAGCCCACCGGATCTCCACGATCGAGCTCGCCGACCGGGTCGCGTACCTGGCCGGCGGCAGGATCGTTGCCACCGGCGCCCACGAGGAGCTGCTGGACATCGACGACTACCGGTCGCTCGTGTCGGCCTACGAGCAGGCCGAAGTCCCGTGAGCGACGCACCGGGCACCGAGGAGGTCCAGGCCCGGCCGGGCAGTGAACCGGCCGGCGGTGGCATCGACCCGCCGCGAGCAGGGACCGGTGAGCCGCACAACGACTCGGCCGAGGCGGAGGTCCAAGCACTCCGAGTGCTGCGCCGCGGCTTCGCCATGAGCCCGGAATTGCGTCGAGGGCTTCCGGTGGTCGCCGCGGTGGGGCTGTTCGCCGCGGTCGGCAGGCTGATCGTGCCGGTCATGGTGCAGCTCGTCCTCGACCACGGCGTGATCGGCCCCGACGGCTACCGGCCCGGTGTGGTGTGGGTCCTGTCGCTGGCCGCACTCGGTGCGGTGCTGGTAGTGGCCGCGGCCAGCCGCTTCGCCCTGATCCGGCTGGTGCGCATGGCCGAGTCGGTGCTGCTCGGCCTGAGGGTCAGGGCGTTCGAGCACATCCACCGGCTGAGCCTGGCCACCCACACCGAGACGCGTCGGGGGGTTCTGGTGGCCCGGGTGACCAGCGACATCGAGGCCATGGCCATCTTCATGCAGTGGGGCGCCATGTCCTGGACCATCAACCCGGTGCTGATCCTGGCGACGCTGGCAGTGATGCTGTTCTACAGCTGGCAGCTCACGCTGCTGGTGCTGGTCCTGCACCTGCTGGTCCTGCCGTTCATGCGCTGGGTGCAGCGCCGCCAGATCGCGGCCCACTCCCGGGTGCGCGACCGGGTGGCCGACACGATGGGCCACACCAGCGAGACGGTGTCGGCCGCGGCGGTGATACGGGCATACGGGTACCGCCGCGCTGTCCGAGCCCGCCTGGACCGCGCCGTTGACCGCCAGTACCAGGCCCAGATGTCCGCCTTCAAATGGTGGGCGTTCCTGATGCCGACGGTCGACCTGGTGTCGTCGGTGTCGCTGGCTGCGGCCCTCGTCGTCGGGGTGACGTGGAGCGAGGAGTTGGGGATCGGCGCTGGAGGGCTGGTGGCGTTCGTGTTCCTGGTGCGGCTCCTGATGAGGCCGATCTCCGAGATCGGCGAGGTGTTCGACACCACCCAGTCCGCGCTGGCGGCCTGGTGGAAGGTGATGGGAGTGCTCGACACGCCGGTCGAGGTGGTCGAGCCGGAGCCCGCCGAGGCAGAGGAGCTGCCTGCGGGGCCGCTGCCCGTGGAAGTGCGGGGCGTCAGCTTCTCGTACCGGAGCGGCGAGCCCGTGCTGCGCGGGATCGACGTGCGCATACCGCCCGACGCCAATGCGGCCGTGGTGGGGGAGACCGGCTCGGGCAAGACGACCTTCGCCCGTCTGCTGGCCCGCCTGGCCGACCCCTCGGCGGGCGAAGTCGTCATCGGCGGTGTGGACCTCCGCGCCGTAGCCCCCGAGGCTCGCCGCCGGAGCATCCGGATGGTTCCCCAGGACGGCTTCCTGTTCGCGGCCTCCATCGAGGACAACATCCGCTACGGCCGGCCCGGTGCCACCGCCGCCGACGCGGCCGCGGCCATCGACGAGCTCGGGCTGCGGGGCTGGGTCGAAGGGCTCCCGGCCGGAATGCACACCCCCGTAGGCCAGCGAGGCGGGCGGCTGTCGGTGGGAGAGCGCCAGCTGGTGGCGCTGGTCCGGGCCCAGGTCGCTGATCCGGGCCTGCTGATCCTGGACGAGGCCACCTCCGCAGTCGACCCCGAGACCGAGGAGGCCCTGGCCGCGGCGATGGCCCACCTGGCCGTGGGTCGCACGACGGTGTCGGTGGCCCACCGCTTGAGCACCGCCGAGCGCGCCGACCTGGTGCTGGTGTTCGACGATGGGCGGGTGGTGGAGCAGGGCACCCACCGCGATCTGGTCGCTGCTGGCGGCGTGTACGCCCGGTTGCACCGGTCCTGGGTGGGAAACACCCGCCAGACAGCGGTCAGGGTCAAGGCTCAGCCCGGCTGAGGGCGTGCCGCACCGGCTACCGTGCCCGCCATGCGTGATCCAGTGAGAGTGGCCGTCACCGGAGCGGCCGGGCAGATCGGTTACAGCCTGCTGTTCCGCATCGCCTCGGGCTCGATGCTCGGACCCGAGGTGCCGGTGATCCTCCAGATGCTGGAGATTCCGCCGGCCATGGACGCCCTGCGGGGCGTGGCCATGGAGCTCGACGACTGCGCCTTCGGGCTGCTGGCGGGCATGGTGCTCAGCGACGACCCCGACGAGGCCTTCGACAGCGTCCAGATCGCCCTGCTGGTGGGCTCCCGGCCCCGCACCAAGGGCATGGAGCGCAAGGACCTGCTGGAGGCCAACGGCGCGATCTTCACCGTTCAGGGCCGGGCCTTGGCCGCCCGCGCCGCTGATGATCTCCGGGTGCTGGTGGTGGGCAACCCGGCCAACACCAACTGCCTGATCGCCATGAACAACGCCACCGGCGTACCCCGCGAGCGGTTCACGGCCATGACCCGCCTCGACCACAACCGGGCCAAGGCCCAACTCGCAGCCCGCCTCGGCGTCACCGTGGGCGACATCGCCAGGATGACCATCTGGGGCAACCACTCCGCCACCCAGTACCCCGATGTGTTCCACTGCACCGTGGGTGGCCGCAGCGCGGCGACGCTCGTCGACGACCAGGCCTGGCTCGAGGACTCCTTCATCCCCACCGTGCAGCAGCGGGGCGCGGCCATCATCGAGGCCCGGGGCGCCTCGTCGGCAGCCTCCGCGGCCAACGCGGCCGTCGACCATGTGCGCGACTGGATGCTGGGCACCCCGCCGGGGGACTGGGTGTCGATGGCGGTGCCCTCCGACGGCAGCTACGGCGTGCCCGACGGGCTGATCTCGTCGTTCCCGGCCACCTGCGCCGGCGGCGCCTACCAGATCGTCGGCGGGCTCGACATCGACGACTTCTCCCGGGCCCGCATCGACGCCTCGGTGGCCGAACTAGCCGCCGAGCGCGACACGGTGGCCGCGCTGGGACTGATCTAGGGGCGGACACCCCGGTGCCGGAGCTGCCTGAGGTCGCAGCCCACGCCGAGCGGCTGTCGGTCGCGTTCGCAGGAGCCTCGCTGGACCGGTTCCAGCCGCTGCACCCGGCCGCCCTCAAGACCTTCGATCCCAGGCCAGCGGACGCGACCGGCCGTGTGCTCGCCTCGGTCGGCAACAGGGGCAAGTACCTGCTGCTGCGCTTCGACCCGAGCGACACCGACGACGGCAACCGCAGGCTCACCTTCGTCGTCCATCTGATGCAGGCCGGACGGCTCCGCGTGGACACCCAGAAGGCCCCCAAACCCAGAGGCGGGATGGCTCGCTGGACATTCACCGGCGGTGCGGCGCTGCTGCTCACCGAGGCCGGAACCGAGCGCCGGGCCGGGGTATGGCTCGTCGCCGGCGATCCCGCAGAGGTCGAGCCGCTGGCCCGTCTCGGACCCGACGCCGACACCGTCGACCGCGACGAACTCGCCCGGCGGCTGGCCGGCGCCAGCGAGCGGGTGCACGGCTTCCTGCGCGACCAGTCGCATCTGGCCGGCATCGGCCGGCTACTGGCCAACGAGGTTCTCCACTCGGCCAGGATCTCGCCCTTCGTCAACACATCGCGGCTCGACGGCGACGCGGTGGACCGGCTGCACGCTGCCATCGGTCAATCGATCGAGCGGGGCCTGGCCGCCGAGCGGCTGCTCGACGACATGGGCCGGTCCGCCGACCGGCCCAATGACGTGCACCACCGCGTGGGCAAGGAGTGCCCGGCCTGTGGGGACACCGTGCGCGCCGTCGAGTACCGCCGCTACCGGGTGGCCTACTGCCCGGCCTGCCAGACCGGCGGGAAGGTGCTGGCCGACAACACCACCAGCCGCTTCCTCAAGTAGGGGTCAGGCGGGAAGCAGCGTCAGCGGGAGGTGGGGATCAGGTGGGCGGTGACAGCGCCGCGCCGATCGCATCCATGGCCCGGCGGGCCGCGATGAGCAGCCTCGGATCGCCGTCGAGATGGAGCCGGCCCTCAGCGAAGGCCCGCTGGATGGACTGGCCGTCCTCGGCCATCGCCCGGGCCGTCTCGCGGTCCGACGCGAACGCCACCCGCCGGCCGGCGTAACCATCGCCCGCGGGTCCGGTTGCCGCCGACGCACGACCTCCGGCCAGGCGCACATGCCAGCAGAAGACCGAGCCGTCCTCGCTTGCAACCCGGTGCTCCAGGACGAGGTCCACACTTGCGTCCACCGAGCACTCCGAGAGCGCGGCGTCGAGCCGGGCCACCCACTCGTCGGTGAAGATCGCCGGTGTCAGTCCGAAGCGGGGATCGGTAGTCACCACAGCGCAGGGTAACGATCCTCGTAGCCTGACTCGCGTGTCGCGCCCGAGTAACGGGGACCTGATCGCCGGGGTTTCGGTGGCGCTCGTCGCCATCCCCCAGTCGCTGGCCTACGCCGAGCTGGCCGGGCTGCCGCCCCAGTACGGCCTGTACGCCACCGCGCTGCCGGCGCTGCTAGCCGCGTTGTTCGTGTCGTCGCGGTACCTGCAGACCGGGCCGGTGGCCCTCACCGCCCTGCTCACTCTCGGTGCGCTGTCCTCGGTGGCCGTGCCGGGCGGCCCCGACTACATCCAGAGCGCCGCGCTGCTGGCCCTGCTCGTGGGGCTCATGCGGCTGCTGCTGGGTGTGGTGCGTGCCGGCCGGGTGGCGTACGTGCTCTCGGAGCCGGTCGTCACCGGGTTTACCGCCGGAGCCGCGGTGGTGATCATGGCCTCGCAGCTGCCCAAGATCTTCGACGTCGACACCGAGGGCCAGGTATTCACCGCGGCGTTGCGGGCGCTGGAGAGCCCCAGCAAGTGGAGCTGGACCGCGATCGCCTTCGCGGCGGCGACGGTGGCCCTGATGATCGGGGGCCGGTACGTGCACCGGCTGTTCCCCGGCGTGCTGGTGGCCGTGATCGCCGGCGTGCTCGTGTCCGGCTTCGGGGGCTACGAGGGATCGAAGGTGGGCGACCTCGACAGCGGGTTCATACCCCTGACCCTGAACTTCCCGTGGTCGGAGGCCCCGAGCCTGCTGCTGCCCGCGGCAGTGATCGCCCTCGTCGGCTTCGCGGAGCCGGCCGCCATCGCCCGAACCTACGCGGCGGCCGACCGCCTGCCGTGGAACGCCAATCGCGAGATGGTGAGCCAGGGGGTTGCCAACCTGGCCTCCGCGGTGTCGGGCGCCTTCCCGGTGGGCGGCTCGTTCTCGCGCAGCTCGCTCAATCGCATGGCCGGGGCGACCAGCGCCTGGTCGGGCGCGATCACCGGAGCGTTCGTGCTGGTGGTGCTGCCGCTGGCGCCGCTGCTGGAGGACCTGCCCACCTCGGTGCTGGGTGTGATCGTGATCGTTGTGGTCCTTCGGCTGGTGGACGTGAGGGAGATGGCCCGCCTGCCGTTCGGCTCGTTCCCCCAGGCCCTGGTGGGCGCGGGGACCACCATCTCGACCATCGCCTTCGCGCCCCGTGTGGAGCGCGGTGTGCTGGTGGGCATCTGCCTGGCGGTCGCGGTGCACCTCTACCGCGAGATGCAGGTGCTGGCGCCCGGGGAGCTGGAGGAGGACCGGCTGGTCGTCCGGCCCAAGGGCGTGATGTGGTTCGCCACGGTGCCCCAGCTCGAGCGGGTGGTGCGTGAGGAGCTCGCCGGCCATCCGGACATCGCCACCGTGATCGTGGACCTGACCGGGGTGGGCCGGCTGGACTACTCGGGGGCGGTGGCGCTACGCCGCATCCTCGAGAGGCTCACGGCCGGGGGTGTGGTGGTCAGCGTGGTCGGCATCCCGCCCAGCGCGTCGGCCGCCGTGCGGGCCGAGTTGGACTACTACGAGTCGACCTGACAACACGCCCGATCTCGGGCCGCTACGGACGGAGAAATGCCGTAGTGTTGGGGACGATGACCGAGGCCGGAAGCACACCGTCGCACGACGAGCTGGTGGCCACCATGACCGGGGGTATGGCCCGCCAGGACCTGCCCTCGTTCGCCGGCTCGGAGCGGCTCCGTCCCGACGGCCGGCCCCTGCCCGAGTTCAGGGCCGAGCTGCGCCGGATCCCCGATGCGATCAACGCGGTGACGGTGCTGGCGACGCTGGCCGCCGCGGTGGCCCTGGTCGCGGCGGTGATCGTCGCGGATCACTGGCTGGCGACGGTGGCCGCGGTGCCGGTCATGGGAATCGTGATGCTGAGGATGTTCATCCTGCATCACGAGGCAGCCCACCGCCTGCTGTTCTCCAACCGCCTCGTCAACGACGTCGTGGGCGTGAACATCCTGGGGTGGCTGCCCTTCGGCACCGGCACCCACCACTACCGGCGGGGCCACGCCAACCACCACCGCGACGAGTTCGGACCCAAGGAGCCCGACTTCCTGCTCTACTCCCTCTACCCGGTGTCGAGGGCGTCCATGCGCCGCAAGCTGCTGCGGGACCTCTTCGGCGTGTCGGGCTACCGGATCGTCAAGCCCCGCTTCACCGGTCTGGTCAGACCCCGGTTCCTGCTGCTCAGCCTGCGGTTCTTCGCCGGCCAGGCGCTGGTCCTGGCCGCGTTCTGGGCTGCCGGGCACCCGTGGCTGTACCTGATCCTGTGGGCGCTGCCGTACTTCAGCTACTACCAGGTCGCCAACCGGCTGCGGGTGATCGCGGAGCATGGCGGCATGACCCGCACACCGGACCGCCGCAACACCACCCACCATGTGCGCCAGAACCGGTTGGCCCGCCTGTTCCTGGTGCCCTACAACGTGGGCTACCACCTAGCCCACCATGTCGACTCGGGCGTGCCGGCCCGCAACCTGCCCCGGCTGCAGCGGGCCCTGGAGGAGGACGGCTACCTGCCCGCGGACGCGGTGTGGCCCGACTACCGGTCGCTGTGGCGGGCGATGGTGCGTCCCGAGCCGGAACCGGCCGGCGTGTCCTGACCGGGAGTCCGGGTTCTACAGGGAGAAGCCGTCGAGGGCTTCCTTGAGGGTCTCGATGTTCTCGGAGCCCAGCACGACCCTCGAGTTGGTGGCCACGTAGACCAGGTCGAGGTTGACGCCGGCGTCGGAGACCCTGGTGGCCAGCTCGGCCAGCTCGCCGGGGCGGTCCTGGGCCTGAACCACCACGACCTCGCGCTCGCGGGTGACGCTGGGGCCGTGCGTGTTGGCCAGCGCCCGGTAGACCGGCTCGCTGTGGGGCACGAGGATGTGCAGTTCGGCGGTGTGGCCGTTTCCCATGCACGTGGCTGCCGCGATGTTCACGCCTGCGTCGCTGATGGCGGTTGCCACTCTGGCCAGCGCCCCCGGTTTGTTCTCCAACTCGATCACCAGGTCGCTGGCCAATGTCGACATGAGAGCATGTCCTCCTGTTTGGTTGTGGAGCCCGCTCGGCGGGCTCGGGTGATGGGCACGGACTGTAGGGCAGAACTGGCCGGTTGGGAAGCGGGGAGGGTTGCCGCTCGGTGCGCAGGGCGTGGGGAGTAGCGTTCGCCGGTGCTCGTGGACGCCCATACCCATGTCGTGTCGAGCGACCAGGAGATGTACCCGCTGTCGCCCGCCGCGCTGGGCGGGAGCTGGTACCTGCAGTCGCCGTGTTCGGCCGGAGGGCTGCTCGACGAGATGGACACTGCCGGCGTGGACCGGGCCGTGCTGGTGCAGCCGCTGGGGGCCTACTCCTTCGACAACCGGTACGCGGTCGCCAGCGCGTCGGCTCGTCCCGACCGTCTTGCGGCCGCCTGCTGCGTGGACCCCTACGGCGAGTCGCCGACGCGGACGCTGCGTGACTGGCTTGATCGCCCCAGCGTCGCCGGCGTCCGCTTCTTCGCGCTGTCCGAGCAGCGGTCGTGGCTGAGCGACCCGGCGACGTTCGTGCTGTGGGAGCAGGTAGCCGCCAGCGGCGCCCACGTGATCGTGACCGTCTACGAGAGCCAGTTCGACGAGCTCGCGCTGATGCTCGGACGCTTCGGTGACGTGTCCGTGTCGCTGGACCACTGCGGGTTCTGCGATGTCTCCAACCTGGAGCCGCTGCTGGCGCTGGCCCGTTTCGAGAACCTGAGTCTCAAGGTCACGACCAACATCATCGATGCCGCCACCGCGGCCGGGAGCACGGCCCGCCGGTTCGTAGGACGGCTCGCCGGCGGGTTCGGTGCCGAGCGGTTGATGTGGGGCTCCGACTACTGCCAGACCCACGACCGCCTCTATGCGGAACTGGTCCGGACCGGGATCGCGGCCTTCGGCGACCTGACCGGCGCGCAGCAGGACGCCTGCCTGGGCGGCAACGCTCGGCGAGTCTGGTTCGGGGGCTAGAGCTCGATCTCGTTGATGAGCGGCTGGCCCGCCAGGAACAGGGCCACGTTCCGGTTGAAGACGTCGTGCACCGCATCGAAGAAGCCGCTCGGAGCGGTGGAGCAGTGGGCCGAGATGTAGATGTTGGGAGCGTCCCACAGCGGCGAGTCCTCCGGCAGGGGCTCCACCGCGGCCACATCGATGGCGGCGGCCCGGAGCTTGCCGCTCTGCAGGGCGTCCGCCAAGGCGGGCTCGTGAACGAGCGTGCCCCGGCCCACGTTCACGAACATCGAGCCGTCCTTCATGGCCGCGAACGCCGCCGAGTCGAAGAGTTCGTGGGTCTCGGGCGACTCGGGGACGGCCGCGACGACGATGTCGCAGCGGCTGAGCATGTCGTGTAGTCCTTCGGGTCCCACGACCTCGTCGGCCAGCTCGGATCCGGCCGCGCTGCGGCGCAGGACGACCACTCTCAGGTCGAAGGCCCGGGCCCGGCGGGCCACGGCCTGGTTGATCGGGCCGAAGCCGATGAGGCCGATGGTCCGGTGAGCGAGCTCTTCGCCGTACACCGGCAGCCACTGCCTGCGCTGCTGGTTGGCGTCCAGCCGGCGGACCTGCTTGAACTCGCCCAGGACACGGGCGAGTGCGAACTCCGCGATCGAGGCGGCGTTGGCTCCCGAGGCGTTGGTGAGCCGGATGCCGGCCTCTCGCAGCCCCGCGGACTCGAGGTGGGCGACCCCGGCTCCCAGCGCTTGGACCCATCGCAGCCGGGGGGCCACATCGGCCACACCGAACGGGAGGTCCAGCGTCAGGCAGCAGTCGATGCGGGCAAACGAATCCCGCTGCCCGTCCGTCAGCGGAGGTGCCAGGTGCCGCACCTCGTCGTAGGGCGGAACCCCCCGGCCCGAGCGCAGCTCGCTCGGCTCCTCGTAGGGCTCGACAACGGTCTCTATCCGGGGGTCGATCGCGGCCAGTTCAGCCAGGTGCTGCTCGAAGCGGTCGTTGAACTCCGGGGGGTAGAGGACTCCCACGGCCAGCCGGTCGCTCACCGTCTGGACCTCGGCCTCACGGGCCCGGCGCGCCTGTCATGCCGATCCGGTCAGGAGGAGCAGGGCCGGCTCCACGGCGCGGTCGGCCCGGTCGATGACGCCGGTCTCGTCGGTGCCGCCCAGCGGGTGCTCCACGGCCACGATCCTGGTGCCGGGCAGGCCCAGAGTGGCCGCCACCTCCGAGGCGAGGGCCTCGAACGCTGTGGTGGCCACCAGGACGGTGGGAATGCCGGCAGCTTCGAGGTTGACGGAGTCGTGGACACTCCACGACGTGCAGCTGCCTCAATCGGCCGAGCCGGTGAGGACGACCTCGGCCTCGGCCAGCCGGGCCAGCATGTCGTCGGGCGCGGGCAGGGCCGCGTTCTTGCGCTCCACCACGTCCACGCTCGCTCCGGTGCGGGCTGCGAGCCGTTCGGCCATGCGCCCCAGCAGCAGCCCGGCGTTCGGTTTGGAGTTGTCGAGGATCCCGATCCGCTTGCCGGCCAGCACCGGCCGGGGCGGCGCGAGGGAGGCGGCGGAGGGCCCGACCGCACCGTCCGGGGCATAGACCTTCATGGGCTGCTTCCTCCAGTCTTAGGGCTCGGGCTCGACCGGCACGGTGGCGCTCCTGGTCATGCCCCAACTGGGGATGACCGAGCTGTGCTTGCCCGGTCCTCCGACCACGACGATCCTGATGTTGCCGGGATGCTCGGTAATGGGCATTCCGGCGTCGTCGCCGAAGGTCTCCTGCCACGGCGCCCACGCCCGCAGCGCGAACGCGTCCCGGAGGTCGCCGGTCCGCATGCGGGCCCGCTCGTGCAGGTAGGAGGCCACGTTCCCGCGTGTCCAGCCGGCCGCCGCGCAGGCGGCGGCGTGCTCGGGGCACAGCATCACGAAGAACTCGGCCCCGCTGACGGGTGCGTTGTTGGAACCGAGCGAGGCCATGACCGAGGCCGCCTTGTCGAGGATGGCGGCCGGCTGGTCCGACTCCATGTCGTGGAAGTTGTGGGGCGCCTCGCCGCAGTGCACGGTCACCGCCGAGGGCGCGTCCACCCCGACGCTGGCTGCGTACCCGCCCCAGGGCGATCGGAGGAGGTTCTCGGCCACGCAGTAGGTGTACTTGGCCGGCCCGCCCTGGGTTGAGGCGTCGCCGGCGCCGGGGACCGCACCCGCGACGTGCAGGAGCATCAGGCGTAGGGCCCGGCCGGTGGCGGCGTTGGCCAGGTTGCCCGGCCCGAACGCTCCGAGCCCGGAGTTGTAGCCCGCGGTACGGGCGACCTCGCCGTGTACCACCAGCAGGGGCGCCACCGGATGGGTGGTGGCGTTCACGCCCCGCAGGTTGACCTCCGGGCGGGCCAGGGCCCGCACTGCGGCCACGAGCACCCCCAGATGCTCGGGACGGCACCCGGCCAGCACCGCGTTGATGGCGATGATCCTGCGGGTGGCGACACCCGAGCGAGGCGGCAGGGTGGCCACGACTTCGTCAGGCTCGCGGCTGCTGCCTGCCAGCATCGCGTCGACCCTCTCCGGTGTCGGCGCCACCAGCGGCAGGCCGTCGCCCCAGCCCCGGGTCGCGAAGCGGTCCAGCAAGACCTGAGGATCATCCGAACCGATGTCGACGAGTTGAGACGAGGCGTCCGCCATCGCCTCCAGTTTGCTGTCTCCGAGCCCCGTACGCGTTCTCAAGTGCAGTTTCACTGCTTGAAATCACTTGAGAACAATGCACGTGCACTGGCGTGATGGCTGACCGGCAGCGCACTAGCCTGCGGGAATGAGCGCCGAGCGTCGCCGCCGACGGCCCCGCGAGACCGTCGCGGCCAAGCCGAGCGGACCGGTCCAGCCACCCTGGCGACTCCACGAGCGCCGGTTCGAGCCGACGCTAGTGGTCAGCGAGGACGAGCTCGAGGCCATCCACCAGGCCTCGCTGACAGTGCTGCGCGACACCGGCATGGACTTCCTTCACCCCACGGCCCGGCGGATGTGGTCCGAGGCGGGGGCCAAGGTGGACGGGGACCGGGTGCGCTTCGATCCGGAGATGGTCATCGAGTTGGTGGCCTCGGCCCCCTCGGAGTTTGTGCTGCACGCCCCCGACCCGGCCCGGCATCTCCCGATGGGGGGTCGCAGCGTGGCCTTCGCCTCGGTGGCCAGCCCCCCGAACGTGGCCGACCGGGCCGGCGGTCGCCGCACGGGCAACCGGGAGGACTTCCGCCGGCTGGTGATGCTCGGGGAGGTGCTCAACTCCGTCGCCTTCCAGGGCGGCTACCCGGTGGAGCCGGTGGACGTGCACGCATCGGTGCG
>VYCW01000060.1:0-1650 GCA_009843735.1 Acidimicrobiaceae bacterium
GGCTGCCTTCGGGGTTGGGACGGCCCTCGGCGAGGGTGGGAACGATCTGCACCGAATCGGAGCGGCGACGGCCCACGGCGTAAAGGTTGGTCAGCGGCACCGGTCTCCGCCTCTCGGCCACCACCGCGGTCGGGCCGTGAACCCGGTTGAGCCAGTCGCCCAACTCCCGGTGGTTCGAGACCGTGGCCGACAGGCACACCAGCACCACATCCGGCGGCAGATGGAGGATCACCTCCTCCCACACCGGCCCCCGGTAGGGATCCTCCAGGAAGTGAACCTCGTCGAGGACGACCGCCCCGAGGCTGGCGTCCACCCCGCCCCCGTAGATCATGTTGCGCAGCACCTCGGTGGTCATCACCACCACGTCGGCATCGCCCGCGATGACGTTGTCGCCGGTTAGCAGCCCCACCCGCTGCGACCCCAGCCGGTGGCACAGGTCCCGGTACTTCTGGTTGGACAGGGCCTTGATGGGGGTCGTATAGAAGGCTCGTCGGCCCACCGACAGAGCTGAGTCGACGGCATGGTCGGCCACCACCGTCTTGCCCGAGCCGGTCGGGGCGCTGACCAGCACCGACAGTCCGGAGTCGAGATGTCCGATGGCGCGGCGCTGGAACCCGTCAAGTACGAATCCAGCCCCTGCCCGAGCCGTCACGACCGCGCTGGGTCGCGCGCTTGCCGGCGGCTCACCGCCCGGCCGCTTCGCGCTTGCGTTGGCGGCGGCGGGTGAGCACGCCCCACAGGATCGAGAACTCGTAGAAGGCGTACATGGGAATCGACAGCGCCATCAGGGTGAAGGGGTCACCGCTGGGGGTGATGACCGCCACCAGTATCACGATCCCGACCACCGCGTAGGAGCGGATCCGGCGCAGGGTCCGGTTCTCGACGATGCCCATGGCCTGCAGCCCGATGAGAACTATCGGGAACTGGAAGGCGATCCCGAAAGCCACCATCATCTTCACCACGAAGCCCAGGTACAGCTTCGGGCTGAACAGCGACACCAGGTCGGGGCCGCCGATCTCCTTGAGGAAGTCGAGGGCCCGGGGCAAGCTCCAGTAGGCCAGCGCCACGCCCAGGGCGAACAGCAGCACACCCGCGGCCACGAACGGGATCGCGTAGCGCTTCTCGTGGCGGTACAGGCCGGGCGCGATGAACCGCCACCCCTGCCACAGCAGCACCGGCATGGCGAGGGCCAGGCCCGAATAGCCGACCAGGGTGATCCGCACGCTGAAGGGTTCGAGCGGGCTGTGGACAAAGAGATTGCAGCCGCCGTCGGGACCGAACAGCGCAGAGTCGACCCGCTCCTCGGGCGGGAAGGTCCGGCAGTAGGGCTCCAGCAGGAAGTCGAGGATGAACGGGTAGAAGATCCAGCAAATCACCGCGCCCACGGCCACCGCCACGGCCGACTTGATCAGGCGGTTGCGGAGCTCGGCCAGGTGCTCCATGAGCGTCATGTGGCCGCCCTCGTCGAGGTTCCCGGTGCCGTTGTCGTTGTCGGTGTTGGTCATCGCCCTCAGGCCGCGGTCTCGGTGCCGGAGTCCGGCTCATCCGCGGTCGTACCGGTCTCGGTCCCGGCCGCGGCGCTGTCCGGGCCGGAATCCGCCTCGCCCTTGGACGGTTCCGCGCCCCGTAGCTCCTTGTCGGCCGCCTTCA
>VYCW01000060.1:1750-3306 GCA_009843735.1 Acidimicrobiaceae bacterium
CTCCTTGTCGGCCGCCTTCAACGTGTCCTTCATCTCCTCGATGGGTTTCTCGGCCGCCTCACGAAACTCCTTGTCAGCCGCCTTCAACGCCTCCTTGGACTCCTCCAGGGTCTCCTGCAGGGGCTGCGCGGCCTCTCGCAGCTCCTGCTGGAAGCCCTGACCGATGCGGCGGACCTCCCCGACCACCTTGCCGATCTGGCGGATAGCGGGGGGCAGTTTGGTGGGCCCGAGCACGATCAGGGCGACGAGCAGGATTACGAGGACCTCTCCCCCGCCCAGATTTCCCACCGTCTCAGCCTAGCTACGGGGTCGGCGGCGGCTGCGATCGCGCCGGGTGCCGCGGACCCGGTCGGCTCGGGATCTGGTGGCTTCCGCGTGGTCGCCCAATCGAGCGGCCAGGCGGGACAGCTCGTCTCCGGCCACCGCAGTGGCCGACGACCGTCGCAGCGCTCCGGTCAGCTCCGCGGCAGCTTGACCCACGCTGCGGAGGCCGGCGACGAGCACGGCCAGCGCGATGACGGTGGCCGCAGCCGGTGCCAGCATCCACATGGACTGCAACGCTACTGCCGGCCGCTGCCCGAGAACTGCGCCAGCACCTCGACCATCCGGTCCACGTGGTCGCTGTAGACGGCGTCGATGCCCGCGTCGATCAGCTCGGCGATGTGGCGGGCCTGCTGGGCGTCCCAGCCGAAGGCGTGCAGCTCGAACCGGTGGTACAGCGTGGTGAGGCCGCCGTTCCAGTCCTCACGGTGGAAGTTGACCGCGTCGATTCCATCTGCCGCGAGGTCGGCGGCGTGGCGTTCGGGGCCCCGGGGCAGCCGGTCGAGGCGGGTGGAGTGGACCAGCTTGACCTCGGGCGCGGCCGCCCGCCATTCGCTCAGCACCTCGGCGTCGTGGTGGCAGGCCCACAGACTTGTGGCCGCGCCGTGGGACCTGGCCACCGCGATCAGGCCCGCGAATGCGGCCGCGTCCTTGACATCGACGCTGAGGGGCAGGTCGGTGCCGCAGTGCTCGTAGTACTCGCCGAGGGTGGGGATGTGGGCCGGCAGCCTGGCCCGGGGCAGCCGTCCGATAGGCCGGCCCAGCATCCGCCGGGTCGACAAGGTGGGCAGGCCACCGACGGACTGGTCGTGGTTGAGCACGATCTCGCCGTCGGCGGTCACCCAGGCGTCGGTTTCGATGCCAGTGGCCCCCATCTTGCGGGCCAGCGCGAACGCCTCCAGCGTGTTCTCGCGGGCGTGGGCCCTGGCCCCGCGGTGAGCGAAGCCGATCGGCGGATTCAGCAGAGCCCGAATGCGAGTGCCCACCAGGCCAGTATCACGCAATGAACGGCTCCTGCTGCACGCGCTGCTGCAGCGTCAGGGGGCTAGACCGCGTCAGTCCCCTCGCCGATCACGTCCGATGAGCCTCATGTCAGCGTTCCGGGCCGCGCGACGGCCAGCCTCTGCGGCCTCGTCCATGAAGCGGTCCAGGTCCCAACCGACCGGCCGGCCGTCGATCGCCGTTGCCTCGCCGTCGACGAAGACCGCTCGAAGGTTCGTGCGGTCGTAGTGGCG
>VYCW01000004.1 GCA_009843735.1 Acidimicrobiaceae bacterium
CCGCGGGGCGAGGGCGCCGATGGGGGGGATGTCGGGGCCGGGTTTGGGCTGGGTTCGGGGTCGGGGCAGGTTCCATACCGGCGAGTGGAGGTGCAGTCCGCCGCTGTGAGGCCTCCAGGGTCGGCGTCGGACGGCGAATGACAGGGAGAAGACTGCGACTATTGCCCAGATGGCGGCGACGGCGGTGATTGCGCAACGGAAGGCTTGTTCGCCGAGGTCGTTGGAGGCGAACTGGTCGTAGGCTTCGGCCCAGGCGTCGGGTTGGAGTTCCAAGAGTCCGCTGCGGGCCGTCCACGCTGCATAGGCGCAGAATCCGATGAACCAGACGGCCGACCGCACCCATTTTCGGATTTCTCGCCTGCCCGTGAAGGTGGCCTTTCGCCGGGTGAAGTAGACAGTCCGACTGGCCTCGATTCCGCTCATCGCTATGTCACGTCGTGCAGGCGGGCAAGTTGGCGGCGGCGCCTTCGTTGAGGACTTCGGCGATGCGCGCCGTACCGGTCTTGTTTGCAATCCACAATCGAGGCTTGACGGGGATCGACACGTCGATGAACAGGGCTGCACCGGTGAGGCAGGCATTGATCTGAGTGCCCGGTGTGTCGTCGGCGGCGGTGGTGAAGACGCTGTTGTCGCAGGCCCCGGTGGCGCAGCTCGCCGCATAAGCGTCGGCGGTCTGCTCGGCTCGGATGGCGGCGAGATTGCGGGCGGAGATCAGCTCGGCCTGGTCGCCGATAGCTGTCGCGGTGAAACCGCATGCCCAGATCAGCGACAGATACACAATGGCGGTGTACACGGTGGCTGCTAGCGGATCCGGCGCACGGACATAGCCGTGACGGTGGTGTCGGCCAGCACCGCGCTGGTGTGGATGGGGCACACCACCAGCACCGCGACCGATTCAAGGGCGGCTGGTGGGCGGGGCTGGGCGTGGAGGCTGATGTCAAACCGGGGGTCGGATTGCACGCAGTCGCCCCAGGTGGACAAGCGCCCGTTGGCTTCGACCGCGTCGGCGGTCTGGTTCCACAGATCAGTATTCTTGGGGTCAGCGGCGATCTGGTCGACGGCGTGGTCAGCGGCGCGCACCGCGTAGTTCGTCGCCCGGTAGGTTGCTGTCCCGCGGTCGCCAGCGGCGTCGGCGAAGATCATGGCCAGCAGCAGCCCCGGAAGGATCAACAGCAGCGTCACCGCATCGCTCATATGCTGTTCCTCAGCATTTTCCGACCACTACCAGCGGGCCGCTGCGCCCAGGGGCTGAGCAGGCGGCTGCGGTGTGCTCCAGGCCCGGCCAGCGGGCCGACAGGCCGCCGACGGTGACGGTGGCGATGATGTTGCAGTCTTGTGCGGTGACGGTGACCGATTTCGGCTTGACTCCGCCTTCGCCGAGGCGGGCCTGCACGGCCCGATACGCCTGGTATTGGCCCGCACCCAGCAAGTCGGGGTGATCGGGGTCACAGCCCCAGTCGTCGGGCACCTCGGGGGCGGCGGCAGCGGCGGCGGACTGTGCTGCGGCGTCGGCGGCTAAGCGGGTTGTGTGGCTGACGTACTGCCACACGATCAGCAAGAACACGATGAGGAACAGCACCGATGTGCGCAGCACGATGATCGGCGTCTCCATCGCGCTTTTCCTATTTGTCTGGTGGGGTGCATGTTCCGGCGCTAAGGCCTGCCAGGCCTCTCGGCGGCGTCCACTGACCGCCGGCGGCGTCGCACAGACCGTCGGTCTCGATGAGCGCCCACTGGCTGGCGGTGAGCTCTCCTGTCCGGCCGGCGCGCTCGGCTCCGACTCGGGCCACACTGAACGCGGCCATCGACACCAAAGCGGCAACCGCGATCATCACGGCCAAGAACCGGATCTCGATGATCGCCTCAACCATTGGGGCCTGCTGTCTCGGGCAGTCCGAATCCCGGGGTGAGTCGCACTATTTCGATGGCCCGCTGCATGAGCTTCCTGTCCCGTCCCAAGTGCCGCCCACGGCAACGCACAGGGTCTGGTTGGTGATGGTGTCGAAGTCGTAGATGACGTCGGTCTGCTCGTTGACGGTCTCGGCTCGATCAGAGACCTGGTTGTAGACGACGATGCTCACGATGGCCGCTACTGCGATGCCGACCACGATGAGGATCATCTGGACTATGGCGCTTTGCATTGTTTTTTCCTTTCGGGTCTCCTGCTTGGCTCTTTTGGAGTTCACACTTTCGGTCAGAGGCTTGACATGACCGCCAACAGCACGACGAGGCCGGTGACCACCGAGGTGAGGGTGGCGGTGATGGCGACAGAGCGGGCAATGCCGTCGATGGCTTGGCGGCGGTCGGACTCGAACGCCCGGACGGTGCGGGCCAGCGTTCGGTCCAACAGGCCGGTGGACGCGGCGCCGGAGCGCTCCGCGGAGATCACCGCTTGCAGCAGCGGCTCGGCCGGGGAGCCTGAGATGGTGTCCAGCACCACTGCGAGGGGGTCACTGCCCACAGCGAGGGCGGCGCTGATTCGCCCCTGCGCGGGTGTGAAGCCCCGGCCGGTGATCGACATCGACGCCTCCACCGCGGCGGCGTTTATGGGAAGGCCGGTCGCAGACAACAGCCGCATGCGGCGAAACCACTCCAGCAGGTTCATGTCGCGTTCAAGCCCGTAGGAATTAAGCACGGCAGCGCGCAGTACGCTGGGCACCAGCCACGGCAGCCACATGGCCGCAATCGCTGCCGCGACGATCCCGGCAGACGCGCCGGTGAAAGCTACGCCTAGCGCCCCCCACAGCGCGGCCCCTCCCGCGGACCCGGCCCACCCGGCGGCGGCGATTCGGCGGGGTGGCCATCCCATGGCGGCGGCGTCCACTGCTGCAGTTGGCCCGCGTGGGCTGGTCAGCAACAGCAGCGCCGCGCAGCTCACCCCCGATAGGGCCATGAGCAGGCTCATTTGAGCTCTCTTTGTGCCCGACCGAGGACCCAAACGTGCAGCAGGCCCAGCAGGGCCGCTGCTGCCAAAAGGACGGTCTGCCCGTCGGTGGAGACCAGCCAAGCACCGGCGGTCTCGGCCAGTAACCCGGTCAGCGCGATCACCGCGACAGCCATGAGCAGCGTCGTGACAATCTGGCCCATCATCCGCCCGACGTGGCGGTGGAAGTGTCGGGCAGTCTCCGCGGCCTCGGCCGCCTCAGTGTCCAAGATGTTGACGAGCTGTGCCCATTGGATGCCCCCGGCGTGGGCCTCCACCAACACGTTGGCGCACATCGAGGCCAGCGGCCGCCTCACGGTGGCGGCGAAGCGGTCGGCGGCTTCGGGCAGGCTGCCGATCCACACTTCTTCGGCCATGGTGCGAGCGGCTTTTCCCACGCGGCCCGCGACAAGCGGGGCGGCGTCTTTGATGGCCTCCACCACGGTGGGGGCGACGGTGGCCTGGTTGGCCAGCCCGCTGGTGAACTGGGCGATCTGGGTGGCCTCGGCAACGTTCAGCGCCGAGCGGGACCTTATCGCCAGCGCCCAGCTCGCCAGCGCGGCGATGACAGCTGCGGCAAGGCCTATGCCCGCCCCGTAGATCACGATGCCCGCCACAAGGGCCGCGACGGGCACCGCTACTGCAACCAGTCTGGCCGGGGACACCTGTCTGGCCAGCGCGCCAGTGCTGTGGACGCCGAAGCGGGCAGCGGCCCTCGGGCGCGCGGGCCAGACGAGCACCGCGATCATGGCCAGCCCGCCAGCGATCGCGGTGACCGCCTCGGCGTCCATCACTGAGTCCCGGCCCAGGGTTCGGCCTCGGTCGGGGATTCGCCTTCGCCCCGGGGATTGCCCACGGCTCTAGGATCGGCCTCGACCGCCGCCTCAGTTGAGCGGTACAGGTCGGCGACGAGGCCGACGGGCTCGTTGACGGGCTGCGCCCACCGCTGGCCGGTTTGCAGGGTCCACAGCGGCAGCGTGGACACCGTGTCGCTGCGCTCGTCGTAGCCGGTGATCTGGGTCACGTCGGCGATGACCCGCTCACCCTGGTCGTTTCGGCCCATCCACAACAGCAGGTGGACGGCCATGGCGATTTGCTGGCGGGCATAGCGCGGATCCGCCCCTTCCAGGCAGGCGTAGGCGGTCAATTTGGACATGACGCCAGGGCCGGGCCGGGAATGGAGCGTGACCAGGCATCCGTCGAGGCCGGAGGTCATCGCGTCGAGAACGTCGAGGGTGCCCTCCCCTCTGGTCTCGCCGATCACGAGCTTGGACGAGTTGGCCCGTTTAGCATCTCGGATGTGGTCGCCCATGGAGACTCGGCCCACCCCGTCGGCGTTCTCGCCTCGGGTCAGCCGCTCGTAGGTGTTGTGGTGTATCCCATACTGGGACAGCCGCAGCTCGGGGGTGTCCTCGATGGTGTCGATGCGCTCGTTCTCGTCGACATGTGACAAGAGCGCCTGTACCAGGGTCGTCTTGCCGCCTCCCATCGCCGCGGCCACAACTGAATTGGCCCTCACCCTTCCCGAGACCGACTCAACGAGGATCGCCTGAAGCCGGGGATCGGCGACCCTCAGCGAGTCGAGGCTGACCATCCCGGCCATGTTGGAGCGCAGCACCATGGTAGGCGGCTGGCACATGAACGCCTCCGCGTGGAGCCGCCACCGGTCACCGACGCGGATGTCGAGGCGGTAGTCCAGCTTGTCGAACCGCTGGGGCATCCCGCCCGAAAAGCTGGCCAGATGCCGGGTGGTCTCGACCAGTTCGTCGTCGGACGTGAACGGCGAGTGCCGCTTCTCAAACCGCCCGTTGGTCTTCTGCACCAGCATGAACTCGCCGCCGCGTATCTGGTACTCCTCCACGCCGGTGTCGGCAAGCAAGTCCTCAATGCGCCCCATCGCAGCGTGGGCCGCTGACAGCCGGTGCGTCTCTTTGTCGAGTTGGTCGAGGCGCCTCGGCTGCGATGCGGCCGAGCTGTGCGCTCGGCCGAGTTTCTTGAGCGTCCGCAGCGGCTTGGGGCCCGCAACCGGCGAAACCCACACCACTTTGATGCCCCCGCTGGCGGCTTCTTTGGCGTCAGGCGGGCTGTCGGCCAGCGCTACGACGGTCACTGGAATCGCCCAACGGCCTACCGCGTCGAGCCGCAGCCTTGACCGCACACCAGCCCCCGCAGTGGACGCTATCCAGATGACTGCGGCCGCTGACGCCGCCGCGGCTTCCAGCCGTACGGACGGCTCGTCGGTGCGAAGCGAAAGCACCACCGGCCGGCCCGACCGGGCTGCCTGGTCGGTTTCCAAGGCATCGGCGGCGATGACCGCGGTCGGCGCCGTGGACGTCACGCCCTCGAATAGAGCGCCAATGGCCCACAGCGCGACTTCCTCGTCGATCTTGTGGTCCCGCACCAACAGCAGCATCAGCCCGCTCCGCTGCCGCCGTCGGCGCTTGAATCAACAGTGCCCGGCGAGCTCTCACGTGCGCCCCCATCAGAGACCTGGCCGGCGCCAGCGGGGCACTGGTCGCTCCATCCTGCGACAGGTGAGGCCCAGACCGTCCAGGGCTCGCCTTCAACAAGCTCAGCGAACAGTTCGGGGGCTGCTTCGACGGCGATCTGGCCGGTCTCGACGTCCACTACTTCCAGTTCCAGCGAGACGCATCCGGCTGCCTCAGCGGCAAACACGGCCAGATCCCCGGGGTTGGGGCCACCGTGCCAGCGCCGGGTGTCCGCAGCCACCCAGACCGTTGTCGCCGATTCGTCGACGACCTGTGCGCCCGGCTCTCGGAGCATCTCCGCAGTCACCATCGTTCCGGCGGGCAGGTCGTATGCAGCGATGCGACCTCCGACCAGCTCCGCAGGCGGCACTGCCAGGGCTGCCGCCTCTTTGGGGACTGCCACGGGCACCCAGCCTCCGGCCTCTCGACCGGCCTGCCACTGTTCGGAGGTGACGGTGACCAGCCCCCGCTCGACGCCACCCCCGCCGCTGGTCACCAACAACACGACGACGACAACCACCAGCACGACCGCCGCGCCTGCGAGCCGCAGTCTGAACGAGAGCGGCCAGTTGCTCATCGGACCGCTCGACTGAGATTTGGCCATGTATTCATAGAAGGCACCTTCCATTAATCGGACTTTGTTGAGGCCCGGTTGCTGGGCGGGCCGCCCTCGTATTACAAGCGAGCGGACAAAAGCTATTACGCGCGAGCGGAACTTTGCAAAATCGAAGTCGGTGCCCGACCCATGTGGTTTCTCCTGGGTATTGCCTTGTAGAAGCAGTTTGGTCGATTCTCGATCTACAGCGTTATGAGCGGGCGGACTTCAGAGCGGTGTTTTCTGACCTCGCAACATTCAGGCCAGAAGAGGGCCTCGGGCCTACAGTCCAATGTCCAACCCACCCGACGAGACGCCCGATTCCTCGTCCGCTCGGCTTCGCCCATTGCGTCCGGCAAGGTCGTCGACCCGGCCTCGCCCATTGCGTCCGGCAAGGTCGTCGGCGGGAACTTCGCCGTCATCGTCGACCCGGCCTCGCCCAATGCGTCCGGCAAGGTCGTCAGCCCGGCCTCGCCCATTGTCTCGGAGCCGAGGTGCAGGCCGGTGGGCGAAGGCTCCCAGATTGACGAGGGTGCTGGCTGTTCTTCTCTCTTCGGGCTGTTGCATCAGCACTTGGTAGAACTCTTCGTCCTTGTCTCGCTCTATGGGGTTCTTGTACAGGTCGGCCTCGATCTTTCGCAGCTCGATCTTGTTGTCCCGCAGCTCTTGTTCTCGGGGCCAGTCTTGGTGGAGCCTCTTCTCGGCTTGGGGGATCGACTCGGCAATCCGGTCGATCTCCGCCGCGGTGGCCGCGGCTGTCTGGGGGATCTTGTTGACGGAGTTGGCGACGCGGGTGGCGGGCCGCAGCCTGCCTGTGGCTATGTCGCGGCCCTCGATGGTGAATCCGACCTTGGCGTCGGGCGGTCCGATGCGCACCTCGACAGCCCTCATGTCGTTGACGACTACATGTCGAGCGGCCACCTCCAAGTCGCCGATGTCGGCGATGTGGGTCTCTGCATCCTCCCAGGAGTGGTAGACGGCTTCGATCTGGTAGCGGAGCTGGTCGTCGGGCGAGTCCCCGCCCTCGGCGCTCAGGGCGCGGCCTCCGGCGATGCGGACAGACTCGGCTGTGTGCTGGGTTCCGTCGAACAGCTTGAGGGCTCGGAGTTTGTCGCGCTGGGCAGGCAGCGACTGGTGCCAGAACTTGAGGCGGCGGGCGGTCCGCCACTGGTCGATGTCATGGGCTTCGCGCAGCAACTCGAATTCCTTGATGTCGTGGTTCAGCTCAACGCGCCGGACCACCCTGGGGTCGCCGGACGAGACGGCCATGGCCGCGGCGAAGTCGTCGGCGCCCGACGCGTCTGCGCCGTCCTCGTATTCCATGGTTCGCCCGTGGTGGCGGCCGGACAGGAACTGGGCGATGAACTGGGCCTTGGAGTCAAGGGTCGCGTACATGAACGTGTCGAACGAGCTCTCCTGGCAGTACCGGATGATCTGGACCTCGTCGAACTGGTTGCCGGCCCGCACGATGCGTCCCTCGCGCTGTTCCATGTTCGCCGGCGTCCACGCCGGGTCGAGGTGGTGCAGCGCGACCAGCCGGGTCTGGATGTTTACCCCGGTGCCGGCTTTGGCCGTGGAGGCGACTAGCACCGACACGTCTCCTTGGCGACACCGCCGGAACAGGGCGTCCTTGCTGGCGGGAGTGTCGTGGTTGTGGACGAACTCGATCTCGGACCGGGGCACGCCACGGGCTTCCAGCTCGTGGGCCAGGGCGTCGTACACCGAGAACGCCCGGTGGTCGCCGGGAGTTCCGAGGTCGCAGAACACTACCTGCAAGGCACCGGGCTCGGGATGCTCTTGCCCGGTGGCGGGGTCGGTGAATCTGCGGTCGGCGTGATTCCGGCGGATTTGGGCGACGCGCTCGGCGCAGGCATCGATCTTCGAGGGGCTCGGCTGGCGCGCGCCGACCAAGCGCAGGTCCAAGGTGGCCTTGCGCCCGTCGTTGCAGACGCTCAACATGTTGTCCCACTGGGGGTTGTCGCCCAGGTTCTCTGACCGCCACTGGAGCCACTCCTGGAACGCGACCATCTGGGGAGAGCCGGGCACCAGCACCGTCTCGGGTCCGCCCCCCGCCAGGGCAGGCCGGTCGAGGTCGAGGTCGTCGGCGGTCTTGATGTCGCAGCACAGCGACAACAGCCCGGCCAACTCGGGGAGGTTCTTGTAGGCACGGAGGCGCTCTTTGACCCGCCAGTCGGACCCCCGCGGGGAGGGCTCGACGCGCGACACCACCTCGGCGAACGCCGATGCCCAGGAGTCGAACGACCACAGCCGCCGCTCCCGCAACAGGCCGGGCTGCAAGAAGCGCTGCATCACGTAGATTTCCCACGGCGCGTTGGTGACCGGCGTTCCGGTCGCGAACGTCAGCGCCCCCCGGTTGACGCCGAGCTCGCGGTTTCGGGTCCTGAGCGCGTAGGCCTTGAGCTCCATGGCCTGCGCGTACACCGACGGGCTGGACTGGGCGAAGTCGGAGTTCTGGCTCACCAGAGGCAGGTTCTTGAAGCAGTGCGCCTCGTCAACAAAGATGTAGTCGACGCCGAGTTCCTCGAACGCGACGCCTTGTTGGTGCCACAGAGCGAGTTGGCGGTGGGCTAGGTCGCGGTTCTCCTGGCGGCGGTTCTCAAGCACCTGCTCAATGACCTTCTGGCGGGCCTTGGACGCTGCGCCGCCCGTACCGTTTTCCTGTTCGCCGCGCAGCTGGGCGGCGAGGTCGGCGATGCGCTGGGAGTTGTATGCCGCGACCACAGACGGGGACACGGGCAGCCGGTTGAAGAACGACAGGGGGATGACGATGGCGTCCCAGTCGCCGTTCATCGCCCGGGCAATGAACTCCTTGCGTTTGCGTTGCCCCGACGGGGTGGCCCCGCCTTCGGGCATAAGGATCGACGCGTCCGGGTACAGGGTCTGCATCTTCCGGCAGAACTGGGCGACGAGGTGGTTGGGGACGACGATGAGCGGTTTGGTGCAGGTTCCCAGGCGCCGCATCTCCATCGCCGCGGTGGCCATGACCGCGGTCTTGCCTGCCCCGACCGTGTGGGCCAACAGCACGTCGCCCTCGTGCAGTATCCGGCACACCGCGGACGACTGGTGGTCGCGCAGGGAAAACGAGTCGATCAGCCCTGCAGGGCGACCGAGCCATCCGGCGGGGTAGACGGGGGCGACGAAGCAGTTGTAGGTGTCGTTGTACAGAGCGGCGAGGCGGTCGGCGCGGGCGGGGTCGTTGTCGAACGCCCAGCGGCGCAGCTCGGCGTTCCATTTGTCGATCTTGGCCCGGGCCGCGGCTATCGCCGCGTGGTTGGGCGCCCGGGAACCGTCGGGCTGGGTCTGGGTGATCTCGATCTTGCGGTTGGCCCACGCCGCAGCCAACAGCTTGGGCGCGGGCCGCTCCTCGGTTCCCCACACCGAGGCCATGGCTTCGCTTTGGGTTGCCAGGGTGCCGGCGAAGCCGATCACCCAGCCGCTGTCGGGCGAGTAGGACAGCATGACCTCGTCGCTGGTGGTGTCGAGGGTGTCGCAAATGAAGTCGCGGACGTCGTCTTCGGGCAGCCACGGCGCGCCGCAACCCAAAGCGATGTCGGAGGGTTCGACGTCGTCGGGCACCGCGACGGCCAGCGCGACGACGTTGCGGGCGTACCGCTCGCCGCCTTCTTCAGCCGCGGCCCGCCGCGCAAGCTTCAGTTTGGCCCGCACGTCCCCGCTCAAATAGCGGGGGGCGGGCTCCCATCGGGGCGGCCCGCCGCCGGCGGGGTAGGGATCCAAGTATGCGACCTGCTGGTCGGCGAGGTCGTCGGGCGACCAGTCGAAGGCGCAGATGTCGGCCATGTAGCCCATATCGAGGCGGCCGTGGCGCCCCATCGACGCCGCCACCGCGTCGGCCAGCGTGGCCACCTCGACCACCGCATCGGGAGGGGTGTAGACCCGGAGCGACAAGATGTCGGCCTCTTTGCACTCCCCGGTCTCGTGGCTGTAGTCGTCCAAGGCGATCACCCGCAGGTAGTCGGGGTCGGCGGGCGAACCGGCCCAGCCGGCGAAACCGCCGAGCTTGGGATAGACGCGTCGCAGCCCGCCCGAGGCGGTGGCGTCGACGCTGTCTTCGCCAGCCCGGCTCGGCGCCTGGACCTTGTAGTGGCTCAGCGGCCTACCGGTGTGGGCAACGAACGACCGGCGGCGCTCGCCCAGCGTCTCGCGCAGCCGGTCCAGCTCAGCGTCGGGCAAGTCGGCGGCCTCGCCGGCGGTGAGATCGCGGTGGGCGTCGCGCACGAAGCACACCAAGGCCAGCTCCGTGCGGGCGCTGACGTTCGACTCCGCCGGGCCGGAGTGGGCGACCAGGCGCCCCTGGTCGACACGGGCGAACCGGTATCGGGGCTTGCGTTTGCGGGATCCGGGCCTCGTCTTCCAGGCGAAGATGGACCCCTCCTGCGCCCAAACGGGGAGCTGCCAGCCCGGCGGCGGATCGATGGCAGCGGTGCGGTCTTCGCGGTCTTCGAGGGCTGGCTCGGGCAGCGGTCGGGCGAGGTTGATGCGACCGGCGAGGCGGTCGATGGCCGCATCCAGGTCGGCGGCCAGATCGTCTCCGGTGTAGCGGACCATGAGCTGGTCGCCGGCATACAGGCCTCCCGAGTCCCAGTCCCCAAGCACCAGGTCGGGGTGATCCGCATACCACCGGTTGTGGAAGTGGGGCTCGGGCGGCAGCCTCGTGCCGTCGTCTGCGGCTCTGGCCGGCTTCATGAACGGCCCGCCGTCTGGGCGGGTCGCCTCGGCTGTGTCGCGCCACGGGGCCATGAGCTGGTTGGTGTCGGCTTCGATCTCCGCGGCGGCGGGCGCTGGGCCGTCGCCGTCGTGGCCTCGCCGCTGGAACACCACGATGTCGGTGGTCACCCCAGTGCCCGATTGGCGCTCGAACGCTCCGGCTGGGAGCCGGATGGCGCCGAGGAACTGTCCGAGCTGTCCGAGGCGCTCGCGCTGGGCCGGGTTGGTCGCATCGAGGGTGCCCGTGGAGGTGACGGCGACCAGCAGCGCGCCGGGGCGCAGGCAGTGCAGGGCCTTGGCCAGCGCGTAGTTGTGCAGGTTCATGGCACGGTCGGCGGACAGCACCGGGTCATAGGGCTTGACGATTCCCGAGAAGGGGACGTTGCCGACGGCCAGGTCGAAGTGGCCGGGTCGCGACACGTCGGCCAGGTCGGCGGCGATGACGGTGTGGGCGGGGTGGGCGGCCTGACAGATCGCCGCGGTGGTGGTGTCCTTTTCGATGCCGGTGACGTGGGTCCCGTCGGGGGCTGTGGCCATGAATACGCTGGCGCCGCATCCTGGCTCAATTACGGCGCCCTGTTTGAATCCGAGTTTGGCGGCCAGCGCCCAGATGGCCTCGGCGACCATCGGGGAGGTGTAGTGGGCGTTGGGGGTTGTGGCCGACGCCAGCGCTAGCTCCTCGTCGTCGAGCAGCTCTGCCAGCTTGGGGCCGAATCGCTTGCTCAGGTCCGATCCGGGCTCGAACAGCTGGGGTACCGCCCCCCATCCGGACCACAGCGCCAGCTCGCGCAATTCGGCGTCGTCTTTGGGCCCGCCCGCTTTGGCGATCTCGATGGCCCGCAAGTTGGCGTTGATCCGCCCGACGGCCCCGCTTGGCGGGGCGTAGTCGCCGCCTTCGAAGCGGGTCAGTACACGGGCACCGGATACCTCAACAGGGCCTGAAGCCTTTCGGGGGCCCGCCCCGCCCTGGCCGCCTCCCGGCGCGCCCATTGGGCCGCGTCGCTGAACACCAGGTGGCGCTCCGCTCTGGTGAGCCTGTGGTCCAGGGAGTGCTGGAGGCCCTCCACCGTCAACAGCGCCGGGGTCTGCTGGTTCAGGTCGGTCGCGTTGGCCGTCGCCCAAATCACCGCGTCGGCCAGCTCGGTCCGGCCCAGGTACTCCAGGCCGGCTGTCTCGAACATCTCGCAATCCAGGTGGGGGTCCCAGGCCGGGTAGGCGACTTCCTTGGGTATCTGGATCCACTCGCTGGCCACCGCCAGCGCGGCCTGCTTGTCGATCTCCCGGTCGACCCTGTGGCGCTGGGGGCCGCTCAGCGCCGTCGGAAGGGCGCTGGTCTGGTGGTGCTTGATCTGGGACCACATTTCCCAGCACCGGTCCCCGACCTGGTTGAAGTGTGCGCAGACGTGGTCGGTCGTCGCCGTCCCCGCCGGGGTCAGGCGCATCAGGCTGGCCAAGCTGAACCGCGCCCACATCGCCTGCCACTCCCAGGCGGTGTGCGCCCACTCTTCCAGCGGAGGCGGGTCCAGGCGACGCAGCGGGGCCACCTCGGGCGGCGGCAGCGTCACCTTGATCATCGGGGGCCTCCTGTTCGGGGCCGAGCAGCGTCAACTGGTCGGCGCTGGGGCGGTCTTGGCGACCCATGGTACCGACGGCTGCGACTCATTCGGCCGGCGGCGTCTCCGGCGGGGGCCGGTGCGCCAGCGCGGCGACGCCGAGTTGCCCGTCGGAGCTGGCTCGCACCGCCACCCAGTACCGGTACTGGCGCGACACGCCGTCTCCGGCGGCAGCGGACACGTCGATGGGCAGCACCGCTATCGGCGCGTCGGCCACGGCTAGGGGCTGTCCGGCTCCGGTGATAGACCACTCGGAATATGTGACCGCGGGTGGGTCCGGCCGGTACCCGGCGTGGGTCCACCGCCACGGGTCGTCGCCCGCCAGCCAGGCGTCCAGGAACCCGACCGCGGTCTGCCACCGCTCGTCGCCCGCGGCTGCGGGCGGGATGGTGCCGAACGTCTCGACGTCGGCTGTGGGGGGCGCGGCCACCGCGGTCGGCGGCCACGGCATCTGCCATCCCTGCGGAGTGCGGACGACGGTGGCGGCGACGTGCTCGCCGCTGGCCAGCGCGGCGGTCACCACCGCGGTGTCGTCGTCGAGCCACTCCACACCGGCCAAGGCGACGCTGTGGCCGGCCCATTCGCCGAGCCGGGCCTGCGCCACAGCCGCCGCGTTCACTGGCGCCGACGCATCCTCTGACGACAGGCCTTCAGCGGGGGCTGTGACGACCTTCGACGGCGACGAGCACCTGGCGGCGATGACGGCGGCGAGGGCGATGGTCAGCAGCACCGCTGTGGCCGTGATCGCTCGGCGGAGCCGGGTGGTGTCAACACTCTTGTCTCTCATCGGGTTCTCCTTCAGTCGATGAACGAATGCGAAATATCGGCGACGGCCCGCTCGGCAGCGACGGCCCCCTCGGCAGCGACGGCCCCCTCGGCAGCGACGGCCCGCTCGGCAGCGACGGCCCGCTCGGCAGCGACGGACGGGGTCTCGATCTGGCGGGCGGCGATCTGCTCGACGACTGCCGCGGCCGTCTGGGCCGCTCCCGCGATGAGCACCATCGCGTCGTGCCCGCCGTCGGGCGAACGCAATAGGGCGCACCACTCCTCGATCACGTCGGGTGACGGACATTCGGGGAGGTAGGAGAAGCCCAGCGCGTTGACGACGATCTGCGACGCGAGCACCCCGACCAGCGCCTCGCCGGGATCCTGCCAGCTGGCAGGTCGTCCCAGCGTCGCGCCGGCCTGGGCGACGGCCATGTCCGCGAGCTGCGACGCGCGGTGCTGCGGTTCCTCCTCGGCACAGACGACGACACCTACGGCGCCAAAGAGCCGGTCGATGTCTGCGGCACCCAGCTTTGGCGGGAATTCATAGCGGGCGTCGGCGGGCCCGTCCTCAGTGAGCTGACAGGCGTTGTACACCGTCACCGCTCCCAGCGTCCCGAACTCGGCTTGCAGCACGACGATGCCCGGTGACCCGGGCTCGACGGCGAATCCCTCTCTCGCCCAGTCCCGCCTCGTCGCCCACGCCCCGGTGACCGCACCGTCGATCACCGTGCGACCCGCGATCAGCGCGTACCTGTTGATGCCCGACCAGGCGTAGCCGGTGACCGGGTCGTGCGGCTGGCGCAGCCCGACCGCGTCCCAGCGGGCTGTCCACTGGTCGTCGGCCATGGCCTGCTCCGCGCTGGCGGCCAGCGCCTCCGCGACTCCCGCGGCGACGCTGTCGGCCCGATCCTTCTCAAACACCGGTGAGCTCGTGCCCATGGCGTGCCTCCTGTCGTGTGTCTTCCAGATCGACCACGCAGCCCGACGGATGCAGGCCGAATTCGCCGTCGGCGTCGGCGAACGTCAACATCTCGTAGGCCGGAACCGGATCGCGCGCTTTGACACCCTCGGTGTTGATCCCCAGCGCGTTTCCGGCTTGCAGCACCGGGGGCGGAACCCACCCGCCGACACCGACCTCTGGGCTAGTCCCAAGGCCGGCCCCAGACCCGAAGCCAGGCTCGTCGCCCCGCCCTCCGCCAACTGGAGCGGGCCCATCGGTTCCGTCGGCTGGAGCGAGCTCATCGGATTCGCTGGCATCTGCGGGCGCCTCGGCTGATTGGGGCAGGGGGACGGTGCGGGCCAGCCGGGCTTTGATCTTCTCGTAGGCTTCGAACAGCTCTCCGTCTAGGTGAGGCGGCGGGGAACCGACGCCGATCCCGTCGACATCGGGGCTCTCGTACAGCACCTCGTAGGGCGGCACCTCCGGGGGATAGTCGAACAGCCGATCGGGGATCCCGCCCTTGGACGGCTCTTCGGGGTCCATGCCGGTCGTCTCGACGGGTTCGATCTCGTCGAGACCGTCGTCGGGCGATGCGCCCCCGGACGACTCCGACCAGCCGTCAGCGCCGTCGTCCGACTCGTCTTGCCCGCCCTTGTCTGCGTCGCTGTCTGGCCTTCGGCGGTTGTCGTCGCCTCGGTCGGGGGCGTCGAGCCACCGGGCTGCGTCGGCCAGCTTGAACCGGAATGGCTTGCGGTTGCCGGCCACTGCCATCGCATAGCCGCCCTCGATCATTCGCCAGCTCGCCGCGGTCGCCATCGCCGACTCGTCGTCGTCGTTGTCGGTGAGGGTCACGAACGTCTGCAGCGCGGCTGAGTCCGATGATCCCGGCAGCACGACTTTCACCGCGCAGTTGTCCATGATGGTGGTGGCGTGGTCCCGTCCCCAGCTCGCGGCGAGCTGCGCGGGGGTCTGGATGCCGATGATGACCTGCGCCCGCGAGCGGATCGTGGAGATCAGCTTCGGCATGTCTGCCAGGCGGGCGAGATTCGAGAACTCATCTAGGGCGAACAGCGGTCTTTTGTGGGGGACGTCGGGATCGAGCACCCCGGTCTCCGCGACGTGGAACAGGTGGCGCAGCACCGCCCCGAACAACGCCTCGTGGGTGGTCTGTGATGAGTGGTCCGCGATCAGAAACAAGGTGTCCGATCCACCGTTCACCGTCACGTCCACCGGGACCGCCTCGACTTCGGTACCTGCGTTGGCCGTCCATTTCAGGCTGTGGGTCAGCTCGTGGGCGGTCGCCTCGATGGACCCGGCGATCCTGGGATCTTTCTCCGCGTCGCTGGCCAGCTGGTCGAGCGCCTCCAGCGCTTCGGGTGACAGATTCCGGCGCAGGCTCTCGATCTTGGCCATGTCGGTGAACACCGACAGCTTCGTCATCCACTTCAATACCTTGGACAGGTTCGAGCCGGTCTCGGAAGCGATGAGCAGCATGTCGCTCAGCGCCGCTTGCACGAGGTTCGGCCACACCGACTGGCTGCCCTGGCCCGCCGCGCTCGCCTGCCCGGCAAGGAACTGCGCCAGCATGTCGGCGTTCTCGCGTGTCGGGTGTTGGGCCATGAATCGCACCGGGTCCCACGCCACCGGGGTGATCCCCATCTGGACCATCCAGTCGTGCAGCCTCCCCGTCGGCTCGAATCCGTATACCCTCCCCTTGGCTTGGCGGTGCCTGAGGGTCAGCTCGGCCAAGTCCTGTTTCACGCTTGTGGCGACCACCGGGCCGGGATAGTGCGCGGTGTTCGGGCCCAAGATCCGGCGGGTCTTGCCCGTTCCCGTGGACCCGACCACCAGGACGGGAAGCCCGTCGGTCGACACGAGTTGGCGGCGGCCGTAGCGGCCCAACAGCACGCCAGGGCCGGGGCAGCGATGGTCATAGGGGGCGGGCACGGGCCACTTGCGGCGGATGAAGTCCCTCTGGGGCCGGTTCGGGTTCTTGCGCCCGGTTAGCGGCTCGGCGGGCATCGCCGGCAGCGGCCAGCCCGCCGTCCGCCACTCCGCGACCACTACTGCCAATCCGATCGGCACTGCTATCGCCACAGCGGCGAACACCACGAGCCACCAGGCGGTCGCAATGGCGGCGACGTCGCCGCCAGACAAGAGCCATGCCTCGTCCAGGCGCCGTCCCTGGGCCAGCCCCCATGCCGCCCGCAGGACCCGCATGCCGCCAGGCCATCCCATCGGTTTGCCTGCCGCCCACGTGCCCAACACGAACGACACGCCCATCGACCACCACACCACCGGTACCCCGATCGCTGGGATCGCCAGCCACCACATATTTGGCGCCTCGAACCATTGTTCGCGCCCAGAGGCTCTCATCCCTGTCGTCGCCTCTCGCTCATTCATGCTCGCACTCCCTGATCGGATTCAGCTCAGGCCCCTGTTCCGCATCGCCATCTGGTTGCTGCTGCTCGCCGTCGGGGCCAGTGAGCGCGGCAACCAGCTCAGGCGGGAAGCCGGCGGCCAACTCGGGCGGTTCTGCGGTCGGTTCAGCGGGCTCGGCCGGTGCTTGACGGGCGGTGTGGGCGTCGTCGATCGCCTCCGGGGCCCAGAGGCGACCGCTGGCCCAGTGGTCGAACACCGCGGCGGGACACGCCCGGTGCCCGTCTGGTGCGACCAGCTCGACAGCGACCTCGATTCCCGAGGCGACCCCGATCATGTGGCCTGCCCGGATCGGGCCGCCTTGTCGGCCGTGGGGGTCGATGCCGCACAGCACCCACACCCAGCCGTGCCCATCGGCGATGCGGGCACAGCCGACGGGCCCGAAGGCGGCGCTCCCGTCAGTAGGCGAGCCGACTACTGCCCCCTTCACTGCCGACAGCACCACGACCGGCGACGCTGCTGTCCATGCCGGATCCCCGGGGGCGAGATGGTATGGCCACCATTTCGGGGCGACAGCCTCGCCGGGCACCGTTCCGTCGATGTCAGGCGACGACGCCGGTGGCGGCGGCACCACCGCCACCGGCCACGCCAGCCCCGATCCGGCGGCAAGTTCGGGGAGCTGCGCCCAGCGGGCCGTGTCCCCAGCGAACAGGATCTTGGCCTCGGCGACTATTGGACCTCGCTCTTCGATGCCGGCCAGCGCGTCCTCCCACGCCCCGATGATCTCGGGGGCGGCATCTACTACCCACGCACATCTGCCTCGCACGCAGTGGGGCTCCACGTCGGCGCTCAGGCCGCCAAGGGCCGCCCAGCGAGTCATGACCGAGGCCATCATCGGCGGAGCGCCCCCCAGGGGCGAGCCCTCCGGCACCGCCGCGTGTCCCAGCGGCAGCCCGTCGGGCAGCAACAGCGCCTCGTCTTCGCCGACCTCTGCGACCAGCGCAAGGTATTCCGCCATCACCGCGGCCGCGTACTCCTCAGAGTGGTTGTACGCCCAGATCGCCGTGCGGGCATCGGAGCCGGCCAGGCATAGGTAACGGGCCGCGGTCAGCGCCGCGTCCCATGCGTTGTGGGGGTCTGCCATGCCGTCGCGGTTGGCGTCTGCGCCGAACCGGGCCATCGTGGCGGGCAGAATCTGCATCGGGCCGACCGCTCGGTCCCCCGAGATATCCAGATCCCACGCTCCCCCATCGGTGTCGGCGATCACCGCGTATTGCGAGTTGGACCCGTCCAGAGCCGGGCCGATGACCCACGGTGACACATCCCCGAACGAGTTGATATCCCGCCCGGCCGCGTGATCCGACTCGACCTTGCCCATAGCGGCAACCAGCCGCCAGTCGGCCCGATGCCAGCCACCCTCGAAGTCGCGACCGTGCGCCTCGCCGTTGGCGGGTGCCATCCATACGGTCCCGGTGGCCGGATGGCACCACAGCCGCGACGTGTGCTGATACGCCGCCCAAAGTTGGGGGGGCACACCGTGACGGCCGGCTTGGTCAGCCGAAGCAATCGGCACGCTCGTCGTGGCGGCGTCCAATGCCGCCCCGGCCATCAAAGCGGCGAAGACCGCGGCCACAGCGAACCACGGCCACCGACGGCGAACGGTTCTCCCGAAGGCACGAAGCGCGTTCGCTCCCCGTAGCGCGAGCCGCGTATTCGGGGGAAGAGCCTTGCCCACCAGCTTCGCCGCCTTCTTGGCTCTCATTCCTCTGGCTCCTGGTGTGCGCCGGTGTCGTTTTCGCGGTCCCCGCCGCCCCTATCAGGCTTCTCAGGACTCTGAGACCCGTCGCCGCTGGCCTTTCGCTCGGTTCGCGGTCCGTCGTGGTACTGCGGTGGGAGCGTGTCGCTGCTCTCCCTCCCGGCCTGCGGCCCGCCGTGGTGCCGCAGTGGTGGTGGCTTGTCGCTGCTGTCCCGACCGACTCGCAGCCCGTCGTGGTACTGCGGTGGGGGCGCTGTTGTGGGAACCTGGGTCGACGTCGGCCTGTTGTCGGCCGGTGCGGTCGTCGGCTGGGGGCGGGGTTGGTCGGCGGCGAGCTGGCTGGCGGCACGACGCGTTGCCCGGGTGGTGCGTCTCTGGGCGAGCGCGGCATCCACCGACGCCGCGCCGGAGGCGACTGCTGTGGTGCGCACCCGGCGCGACCGGTCCATGGCGAGCTGGTTGGCCCGCGACTGCGTATTGTCAGCGCGTGCCGCGATGGCCTCTCTGATCTCTTTGCGGCGGGACTGGGCAAGATGGTCGAGGGCGTCTTGGCGGGTCAGCTTGCTGCGGGCTGCCATCTGCTGGACGCTGCGGCGGCTGCTGAAGGCGGCCTCGTCCATCCTGTCGGCCACTGCGACCTGTTCGGCCTCACTCATCTTCTTCGGGTCGCGGCCGGCCAGCGCCCGCTGGGAGTCGCGTCGTGCGTGCGCCCTTTGGCCCATAGCCGACAGAGCACCTGTTGCGCCTGCGGCCATGAGCCCTGCTCCGCCGCCTGCCCTGCTGTGGCGGGCCAGTGACGACAGCTTTCCCCCTTCGTCCTCGCCGGCATAGGCGCTCAGCCCTGTCGCGCCTGCTGATGCGGCCTTGGCCCCCAAGGCTCGGGTCTTCGACGCGGCGTGGCGGGCCATCCGGGCCGGCGGCTGGCCGCCGAGGAGTTGAGCCGATAGGAAGCCGCCGGCGAGCATTCCCGCCGCAGCTCCTCCCGCACCGGCCAGCGCTGCCCCGCCACCGCTGCCGCCGCTTCCCGCAGTGGAGAGCTTCGCCCCGATGCTGCCCGAAATCTTGGAGGCTGCCTCGGGCAAGGCCTTGCGGAGCTTGATGGCGGCGATGGCGACTAGCACCATCACCGCGAACAGATCAAGCATGCCCAGATCGGCGTTCGCGGCGCTGATGGCGTCGAGCACCTCGACCACCAGCCGCAAGAACAAAACGCCCGCGGCGAGGCCGACGATGCCCTTCAACAGCATCGACACCCAGCCCTCGACCAGCCGCCGCCCGCCGGGGAACGCCACTGCCGCGGCCACCACCGGCAAAAAGCCGAACGCGCCAGCCAACAAAAGCTCCGAAGACAGCGCCAATAGCGCGGTGGACAGGATGAGGAACGCCAAGGCGAGGTGTCCGACGAGCACGGCTGTGCCGCCGAAGAGGCGGTCCATGGTCGGGACTCGGTTGAACGCGTCGAGCAACGGGCCGTCGGGTTCGCATTGCTTTATCTGCCTTCGCGGGTAGTGGTCGCCCGGCCCTGCGGCGCGGTGCAGCGTTCGTGCGCCGGCGCCGATCTCGCATTGCCCTTCCAGCTCTCTGCCGAAGTTGAGGCGCTGCCAGGGCCGGTGCACCACCGAGTCCATCAGAGGGGAGGTGAGCGCTGTGGCCTGCGAACCCTCGGGGCCGGTCTGGTGGGCGCCCTCCAGCACGGCCACCACAAGCTGGCTCTTGGTGTGCTGGGCGCCGGCGTAGTAGCCGTCAAAGTTGGCCAACAGCACCCCGCACACCGCCATCGCCACGATCGCGAACGCGGCGTTGCCGGCGGCTTGAGCGTGGCGGCCTCGCAGCACCAACCATCCCGTGGCGATGGCCAGAGCGGTCAGTGCTGCTTCTCTGAGGCGCAGGCCGTGGACCAGCCTGGTGTTCAGCGTGTCGGCCACCAGCCTCGGTATGGCCTGGATCACATCGGCGAGGCGGCCTTCTGCTACCCAGTCGAACGCCCACGTCGCGAACCGCAGCGCGACGATGCCCAGCCCCCATGTCCAGGTGATGGCCTGGCCCAGGAACTTGCGGTGGACGCTGAACAGCCCGCCGCCGTCGAAATAGATGTTGTAGGAGGTGATGGGGACACCGTGTGTGGTTTGCGCCGAGGTGCCGTCGCCGCTGAACCACGTCTCGGTCACCGACTGCGAGCCGACCCAGTGCTCCGACACGCTCTCGCAGTCCTTGGTGGCCCATTCGGGGTCGTTGGCCTCCAGCAGATGGGCGCACTCGGCGACGAGCTCGGCCAGCTCCGGAGCGGCTCCCCGAAGCGCATGGTCCCATTCCTGCCACGAAGCCCCGTACTCTCCTGGGCCGGTGGCCGCGCCTGCGGTCGCGCCTGTGTCCCCGCCTTGCTGGGCGGTTGCCGTCCCCGCTCCGGTCCACAGCGCCGCTGCGACAACGGCTGCCGCCGCGGCAACAAGGAAGCGTCGGACTGTGCCCATGTCCCTACCCGGGGGCACCAGCGAACTCGGCGTCGAAGGGCTCGGCGTCGAGGGGCTCGGCGTGGGCGAACTCGGCGTGGGCGAACTCGGCGTTGGGCTGGCCGGTGGGGGTGGTGTCGATGGCCGCGGCGGCCAGCGGGTCGGCGGGCAGCGCCACCTCGACGAGGCCGGCCCTTCCGAACAGATCCCGCCACAGCATGATGCCCGTCGGCAGGCCCATCAACAGCCGCGCCGCGAGCGCCGGGTCCACGCCGGAGAGGCGGGCCGCGGCCACGGCCGCTTCCTCGTTGGCCACCCCGAAGCAGGCCACATAGCCCAGCAGCTCGCTCAACTCGGCGGACGCTGCGAAGTCCGACGGCGACTGCGACGCCAGCCAGATCGCGGCGTTGTGCTTGCGCCCGTCCCTGAGACCTTCGATCACCACCGAGCGGGCCCGGTGATCGCCCAGCAAAGACCAGGCCTCGTCCAACAACAGGCCCGCGAACCGGTCGACTGATGCGAACGTGATCGCCCGTCCGGTCAGCATCGTGCCCAGCACCACGGCGCTCGCCGCGACCTCGGCGGGCGTGTCGGGCTGCGGGTTCAACGCCAGCCCCGGCGCCCAAAGCACCACCAGGTCGGCATCCAGACGGGCCGGGCGGCGGTGTTCGTCGAACAAAGCGCCGCCCACTGGGTGCCCGGCCAGCATTGCGGCCTGCGCCTCCAGCACGCCTAGCTCCGAAGCGGCGCTGTCGTCGCCTGCCGCGGCCATGCGGGCCAACTCACCCAATGCCACGCCCGGGTTCTGCGCCGCGGCCAGCGCCAGTCGTGCCGCCGCGGCCCCGTGCGGGTCAATCCGCCCCAGAAATCCCAACAGCAGCGTCGCGGTGTCCGCGGCCAGTCGGCTGTCGGGGATGGCCCGCATAGGATCCAGCGACCCCGACTCGGCGTCGCGCACGTCGATGATCTCCACGTCGAGCTCGGGAGCGGCGCCCTGAACCGTCTCGGCGAACGCGGCGTATTCGCCTTTTTCCGACCGGTCCACCGCGACGACTGCGCCGCCAGCCATCAGCGACGACCACATCACCCGCTTGGCGAACACCGACTTGCCGGCCCCCAGCTTTCCGGCGATGCCGATCGACGGAGACCGCGGCTGCGCGCCGACCGCGCGGGCCCTCGGTCCCAGCGTCGGGTCGAACAGCACCGGCACGCTGCTGCCCTTGTCATCGGCCCAGCCCAGCAGCATCCCCTGCGGGTCGCCGATCTGCGATTGCAAACACGGGCCCAACCCCGCCAGCCCGTCGCTCAACAGATACTGCCGGTAGTCCCGGCTGATCGGGGCCCGGTGGCGGCGGGGCAGCCACATCCGTCGGGCGGACAGCTGGTCGCCTGATGGCGCCGCGACCCTGACGTCGCCGCGGGCCGCCAGCCCGGTCAGCCGCTCAAGGCGGGCGCAGAGCCTCTCGGCGGCCTGCTGGATGCTGTGGTCTTCGTCGCCGTCTATGGCAAGCGCGGTGGTGAGCACGACGGTGGCCACGAACTCGTCGCTTCGGGTCTCGACCAGCGCTTGGCGCTGCGCCTCGATCTGCTCGGCGGCCACATCCAGTTCGGGCGGCGCGCCGGCGGGGTCGCCGCCGTACTCGTCGTACTGGTTCTTGAGGCGACGGTGCTGGTTGCGGGTCTTGGCCACCGCCGCCTGGTTGGGGACGACCTCGATGTCGATGAGCCACTCCCAGGGGTCGGCCAGCGAGTCGACTGCCCACAGCAGCTCACCGCCGCCGGGCACCAGCCAGGAGTCCGGCAGCTGCGACACCACCGCGGAGGTGTGGGCGACGGTCTGGGTGTCGGTCTGGGCCAGCGCGATCCGCTTGAGCGGTTCGCACCACTGGGCGTCGCCTGCCCGCCACGCCGATGCGCCCTCGGTGAACCCCCGGCCTACCGGCACCGCGTCGGGATGCGGGGCCAGCATCAGATGTGGGTAGTCGTCCTCGGCTCGCTCGCAAGGTCGGTGAGCCGACCCCACCGGCACTCGGTCCAGGAGCCACCGAGCCTCAGCCGCCGTCGCCGGGCGCAACCCCACCGCCGCGCCGGCGCGGGCCACCATCGCCTCTGAGCGGTCGGACATCGCGGCGCGGTCGACCCAACTGGCCCGGGCGGGCGGACGCCAACCGGCCATCGCGGCCAAGCTCGACAGCCAGCCGCCGTCGTCTTTGGTCGGCGACGCGTCGCCGCACAGCACCATCAGCCAGAATCGCCGGTCGGCCAGGTCCATACCGGCGAGCCGGTCCAGCTCCGCGGCCAGCTCCCGGTCCCAGCTCTCGCTGTGCGATGTCCGCTCCATCTGGGCGACGACCTCGCCGGCTTGGACCGCGTCCACCGTCGAGAACAGCCGGAATCGTGACGCCCCCACCGACGCCGCCAGCTGCTGGACCGATCGCAGCGCCTGGAGCTTGGCCTCGGTGCTGTCCAGCGCCCCATACGACGCCGGCTGCACGCAGAACAGGAGCCACTGCGAGTGGTCCGAGCCGACCACCGTGTTGTCCACCACCGCATCGGCGGTGCGGCTCAACAGCCGGTCCTTGGTGGCCCGACCCGAGACGAAGCGGGCCCAGCCGGCCAGCCCGGCCAGCAGGGGCCGGTCGTCGATGCGGACCCGGCGGATCGCCCGGCCCGCCACAAGTGTCAGGACCAGCACCGGCAGTACCGTCCACACCGGCGCGCCCGCGCTCAGCATGAGCACCGCCAACAGCAGTCCCGCTGCGCCCACGCCGAACTGGGCCAGGGTGAACTGCCACGGCAGCGTCAACCCCGGTATCCGCCCGATCTCGGTCGGGCGGCGGCGGGGAGCGGTGAATGACTTGACCGTCCTCTGGTCTGACATCACCCGCCCCCGAACTCCGAGATGATCTCCATCCCGCCGGTGTCGGCGGTGGTCTTGTTCGTCCCGTCGATCTCGTCGCTGACCTTGCCGGAGATGACGTCGAGCTGCGCTAACAGTGCCAGCGCGATGGCGCCCGCCGCGATCACGCCGAGGGTCGCCGGAGTGCTCTTGGTCTTCCAGGCGGTCACTACCGCCAGCGTGGCGATCACCGCCAGAAACGCCAGCGCGGCCAGAATCCGGATCTGGGTGAGCCAGGTGCCGATATCCTCAAACATCGAAATCTCCCTTCAAGGTGCTTTCGGCGACTGCGGTCTTTGTCCCCTGCGGATTCCGGAACAGCCGCTCGCCGTCGAACGACCAGTCCTCACAGCTCCCGGCTCGGCGCAGCCGCCGGCGGCGCGCTGCGGGGGGGACATCCACATCCAGGTGCCAGTCGTCCACGCCGATGAAGCCGCCCGCGGCGACAGCTGCCGCCGCGGCGAAGCCGGCTGTGCCGCCGACGCTGAACGGATCGGAGCCCACCCGCCCCGGCCGCTTCACCACCACAGGCGGCGCGACGCCGGGACGGGCCAGGCTCTGCTTCAACTCGACGACCTGTGCGAGCAGATCGCCGAACGAGGCACTGAATGCGGGCTTCGCAGTCACGGCCGCCACTCAACCCACCCC
>VYCW01000028.1 GCA_009843735.1 Acidimicrobiaceae bacterium
CCCCGGCACCGGCGGCCACCAGCCCCCCGACCGCGCCTCCGAGCACCGTCAAGGAGCCGCCCCGCGACCCGATCTCGTGGCTCGTGAACTGGGTCAAACAGTGGGTGACCACCGGCAACGCGCCGGTGAAGGTGGGTGTGCTGGTCTCGCTGGTCGGGGTGGGGCTGCTGCTCCGGGAGGCCCACCGGCGAGGCATCATCGAGCTGACCATCGAGGTGCGGTTGGCCGCCGCGGCCGTCTTCGGCCTGGTGCTCCTTGCCGTCGGTTGGCGCCAGCGCAACCGGCGGCGGATCTACGGCGTGAGCCTGCAGGGCGGCGGCGTCGCGGTGCTGTACGTCACCGCCTACGCCGCCTTCGCCGTGTACGACGTCCTGGCGGCCGTGCCCGCGGCCTCGGCCGTGGTGATCATCACCGCCGGCGCGGGGGTGCTCTCGGTCGTTCAGGACGCCCGGCCGCTGGCGGTGCTGGGCATCATCGGCGGGTTCCTGGCGCCGGTGCTGACCTACTCGCAGCCCGAGGACCATGTCTTCGTGTTCGCCTTCTTCGCGGTGCTGAACGCGGCGATCTTCGCGGTGGCCTGGTTCAAGACCTGGCCCGAGCTCAACCTGCTGGGCTTCGGATTCACCTTCGGCCTCACCGCCTTCTGGCTGTCGAACCGCTACGAGCAGGACGAATGGGTCTCCGTGCAGCCGTTCATCGCGCTGTTCGTGCTGATGTACGTGGGGCTGCCAGTCCTGTTCGCGGTGCGCGAGGCTCCCGACCTCAAGGGCGTGCTCGGCGAGTCGCGGCCTTCGGGCATGCCGTTCGTGCGGGGCTCCTGGACCGCGCCGCTGGTGTTCGGCACGCCGTTCATCGCGTTGTGGCTTCAGCAGCTCGCGGTCGGGCATCTGGAGTACGGCCTGGCCGTCAGCGCTGCCGCGCTCGCGGCGGTGCAGGGCGGGCTGGCACTGGCCTCATGGCGGCTCCGCGCGGACCGCCGCCAACTGATGGAGGCATACGCCGGGCTCGGCGTGGCCTTCAGCGCCATCGCGGTCCCGCTCGCGCTGGATTCCTATTTCACGTCGACGGTGTGGGCCGTTCAGGGCCTGTTCCTGGTATGGCTGGGCCTGCGGCGCAGCCGGCTGCTCGCGCTGAGCGGAGGTGCCCTGCTCCAGGTGCTGGCCGCCTTGTCGTTCGCAGTGCATTTGGGAGAGTCGCTCCCCTACGCGGACGGCGCGCTGGTGATCGTGAACGAGCACTTCCTGGGCGCGCTGGTGCTGGCCGTGGCCGGCCTGGTGTCGGGTTGGCTGCTCAGCCGCCGGGCGCATGGCGACGAGGCCGACCACCTCAGAGCGTGGGTGGCGCTCGGCTGGGGAACCGCCTGGTGGCTGGCGGGCGGCCTGATGGAGATCGTGCAGCAGCTCCCTGCCGGTGGCGAGTTGTCGACTTCGCTGGCATTCATGGTGGGCTCGTTCACGGCCGGGTCGCTGGCGGCTCGCCGGCTGCGCTGGCCCCAGCTCGAGGCCTGGGGGCTGCTGGTCCTGCCGACTCTGGCCTCGATGCTGGTGGTGTCGCTGCTGACCCAGTCCCATCCCCTCGACCGTTGGGGATGGGCCGTCTGGCCGCCGGCTTTGGCGGCCCACTACCTGTTCCTGCGCAGGCGCGAGGATTCGTTCCGGTCCGTCACCGCGCTGCTGCACACCGGCGGGTGCTGGATACTGGCCGTGCTGGTGGCTGTGGAGGTGTACTGGCAGGTCGAAGGGGTCGCTGAGGGCGTATGGCCGTTCTTCGCGACGACGGCCGCAGTGACGGCGTTGGCGGGCGTAGCGATGGCCGGCCGCCGCTGGCTGGCGTGGCCGGTTGCGGCCCGCTGGCGGGCTTACCTACTGGCCTTCGCCGGTCCGCTGCTGATGGCGGCAGCAGTGGTGGTGCTCGGTGCGGCTGTCTCCTACGAGGCCGACCCGCGGCCGCTGCTGTACCTGCCAGTGCTGAACCCGTTGACCGTGCTCGTCGGAGTGCAACTGGCGGCGCTGCTCGCCTGGAGGAGGCTCGCCGAGGCGGAGTGGGACCATCCGTTCCAGAGTCTCGTCGATGCGCGCTGGGCGCCGGCGCTGGCCGGGCTGGCGGTGGTCCTGGCCACGACCGAGACATCGCGCACCGTGAGCCACTGGCTGGACGTGCCGTGGGATCTCGAGTCGCTGTGGGACTCCACCGAGTTGCAGACGTCGCTGTCGATCCTGTGGGCGGTGATCGCCCTGTCGTCGATGGTGGCCGGGGTGCGCATGGTCCGGCGGTCGGTGTGGGTGGCCGGCGCGTCGTGGATGGCGGTGGTGGTGGCCAAGCTGTTCCTGGTCGATCTCAGGAACCTCACCGCGCTCGGTCGGGTGGTGTCGTTCATCGTGGTAGGGGTGCTGCTGCTGATCGTCGGCTACCTCGCGCCGGTACCTCCGGCCGCATCCGACGAGCCCGAGACTGACGACGCCGACGAGCCCAGCGACACCCATGAGGCCAGCGACACCCATGAGGCCAGCGACGCCCATGAGGCCAGCGACACCTACGAGCCCAACGGAGGAGGGAGCGCCGATGAGTGAGCGGTTCTCGGAGAAGACCGCGATCGTCACCGGGGCCGGGACCGGCGGCCTGGGGGCGGCCTACGCCGAGGCGCTGGCCGCCGGTGGAGCCCGCGTGGTGGCGGCCGACATTCGCGGGTCGCAGGCCGAGGCCACCGCCGAGCGCATCGCAGCCGCGGGCGGTGAGGCGCTGCCGATCGAGGTCGACATCACAAATGAGTCCGGGATCGACGCCATGGTGGGCGCCACGGTCGAGCGGTTCGGCGGGGTGGACATCCTGATCAACAACGCGGCTGTGATGTTCCGGTTCCTGGATGAGCCCCGGACCCCGTTCTGGGAGGTCCCGCTGGAGGAGTTCGAGCTGGTGCAGCGGGTGAACATCACCGGCTCGTGGCTTTGCGCCAAGGCGGTGTTTCCCCACATGAGGGACCGCGGTGGCGGCAAGATCGTCAATGTCTCGTCGAACATGGCGCTGGGCACCGATCTGGTATGGCCAGCTCAGATGGCGGCCTACACCACCTCCAAGGCCGGGGTGATCGGCCTGACCCGTGCCCTTGCCGGTGAGGCGGGGCCTTATGGCGTCACCGTGAACGCGGTGGCTCCGGGCGTGACCAACACCGAGACCGTGGGCGAGCACATCGCCCCCGACCGCATGGAGGCGGTGGCCCAGAGCCAGGCGCTGCGCCGCCAGGCTTGGCCGGAGGACATCGTGGGCACGGTGCTGTTCCTGTGCTCGTCCGACAGCGACTTCATGACCGGCCAGGTCCTGTGCGTCGACGGAGGCTTCGTAGCGAACTGAGCCGTTAGCCGTCAGTTCAGGCGGCTGGTTCAGACCCCGCTGGAATCTCGGGTTGGTTCTGTGCCGTCAATCCACACAAACCACACCGAGAAATCTGACGGCGGCATCGGTAAGGAACTTCTGACTCGGACGACAGGCCCTTATGTTCGGGCTGCGCCGACCATCGCCGCGATCGCGGCGGCCGTGTCGCTGCCGTCGTCACAGGCCCGGGCCCAGCCGGCGGCGTCGGATCCGTAGTTGGCGTCCTCGATGGTGACGGAGGCGCCCCGGTCCAGCAGGTGCCTCACCATCCCGGCCCGCTGGAACTGGATGGCGAAGTGGAGCCCGGTCGTGTTCCGGTAGGGGCGGGCGTCGATGTCCGCCCCGGCGTCGAGGAGGTAGTCGACGACTGCTTGCCGGTTGTTGAGAGCCGCGAACACGAGGGTCTCGCCCACGATCTCGGCCGGGTCGCCGGTCGGCGGTTCACCGGCGGGCCGGCCCACGTCGGCCCAGTTCGGGCGGTACGGACCAGGATCGGCCAGCAATGACCCATCGGGCGCCACCCAGTCCCGAACCTCCGGCAGTAGCCCCGCCGCCGCGGCCAGCCACAACGAGGGCCGGTGCAGCCCGTGCGCCACGAGCACGTCGGCGGCCTCGGTCGAGCTGTGCATGGCCGCCGACTCCAGCGGCGTGATGCCGGCGTCGGCCCTGGCCGCCGGGTCCGCGCCGGCAGCCAAGAGCTGTGTGCAAAGGTCGGCCAGGTTCCAGCACCCGGCGAGGTTCAGGGCCCGATCCAGGTAAGCACCCGCGTCGATGAGCACCTCGGCGATCTCAGGCGCTGGCGGTCCCCCTTCCGGCTGAGTCATCCACTCCAGCATCGTGTTCTCGCCGATCTTGAGGTCCACCGCCCCCGGATCGGCCTCGAGTGCCGCCCGCAGCCCATCCGCATCGCCCGTCAGCACCGCATGCAACGCGGGCTGCACCCGCTCATCATCTTGGTCGGACACTAGGCATCACACTGCCTTCTGACTCACGGAGTGGCAACTGTTCCGCTGATCAGGTCTTGCAAGCAATATAGAGAGCGGGCTTCCTGAACTCATTGTTATAGTGCCACTCGACATGGTCGCGCTCGGGCCCCGGATAGCATGGATGAGGACGATTAATCGGTTTACCGACTAGACTCATTATAGATACCCTGGCCAGAGTGTCTCTCACAATGAGATCACTGCTTACAAGGATTTGACGATGTTCATCCAAGCCCAAGACTCCCTCATCAAAGAGATTATGGTGTAGTGCACAAAGCAAGAGTCCATTGTCAGTATCACTTGGCCCATCTGAATCGTGTGGCCTGATATGAGCAGCCTCAAGGCCGACAGTCGAACCATTGACTTGTCCATCATAACCACAGAATGTGCACCGAAATTCATACGCACGGAGCAGTTCTTGCCGGAACCTAGGGTCTCGCGGTGCAAGCATGGCGTTACTCATATGGCCAAGCCCGACTTCATCCAGCAAGGAATTGCGGCGGGAGGGCCTGAAATCCCTCAGAACTAGTGTTCTAACCACTCTCAAGCGAATTCGAGTGTTCTTTAGCGCCGATAGAAGGCCCGCGTTGAGTTCTCCGGTCACACCCTTCAACAGGAGTGTCTTCGTAAAGGTCTCAGCTCGAACTGCAGCAGAAAACGGAACTCCGTTTGGATCCTGCAACTGCCAGATCCGATTTCCCTGTTTGTCACCATCAGAGCGAAGACGTACGAACGGATTCACGACACTAGGTCTAGTTGTGCCGACTCGGTACTTGTCCATTAGCGGCGCTAGAGCCTCTTCCGCTTCTTCAAACGTAACTCTGGCAGGCTTTCCCTGACATATACGCCCCAAGAGCCACAACATCAACAGTGGCTTATATGGAGCCCGACCTCCCTTATGCTTCGGATAGCGTCGCATAGATCCGATGATCTTCACCCAATCGGAACTGCTCGGCGGTGGTGTCGGAGGTTGTTGAAGTGTAGCCATTTCTTACCTCTAGCAGCACGTCTACTTGGGACAATCCGTATGTTGCGTTGCACCCGACGGCTTGACTCGTGACTGTAGCAGTTCTCTCAACCGAGATGTAGCGATTCGCGGTGTCGATGGCGGGGACGCTGACGATCTCGCTCCTGTGGTATGCAGCCGGATGGGGCGGGATCAGGGGGCGATGGGGGTTTGGGCGGTTAGGGCGCCGTCGATGGTGAAGACACTGCCGGACACGAACGCGGCCTCGTCGCTGGCCAGCCACAGCACGAGACCGGCCACATCCTCCGGCCGGCCCAGGCGGCCCACCGGGTGGCGCTGCACCGCTGCGTCCCGGGCCGCCTTGGGATCGGCCGCCTGCTCGAAGGTGGTGTCGGCCATGGGTGTGGCGATCCAGCCCGGCGCCACTGCGTTGCAGCGGATGCCGTCGGCGCCGTGATCGATGGCGATTGAGCGGGTCAGGGCGTGTACCGCCGCCTTGGACGCGTTGTAGACGGCCATGGCGTGGTCGGACACGTGGCCCGAGATGGAGCCGACGTTGATGATCGCGCCGCCCTCCGGCTGGGCCGTCATCTGGCGCACTGCGGCCCGGCACACGTTGAACACTCCCCGCACGTTCACGCCCATCACATGCTCGAAGTCGTCGTCGGTGGTGTCGGCCACGGTCTTCTCCACGCTCACGCCAGCGTTGTTGACCACGACGTCGACCCGGCCGAAGGCATCGACCGCGGCGGCGAGCAGGGCGTCGGCCTGGGCCGGGTCGGCGACGTCGGTGCGAACCCAGCTGCCCAGCCCGCCCGGCGGCTGGCTCCGGCTGCCGGTCATCACCCGGGCGCCAACGGCCACGAATCGCTCGGCCACGGCCAGCCCGATGCCCGAGCTGGCGCCGGTCACGACGACCGCAGCGCCCCCCAGGGAGTCCATCTCCTCTACCCGCTGCCTACACGAAGCGCGAACCGGGCGCGGTGCCGTCTATGTAGCGCTGCTGGCGGGCCTTGAACGCGTCGCTCAACAGACCGAGCCGGTTGAGCTTCTTCAGGACCCCCTGCACGTCGTCGACATCGAACAGGTCCATCTGCTCGGACCACTTGAAGTCGCCGGCGTACCGGAACCACGAGCACCCCAGCCCGTTGGTCTGTATCCGCCTGCCCGCCTCATCGGTGAAGGGCGTGACCTGGCTCCAGTACCCGACGATCTCGCCCCTGGAGTCGTCGATCACCACCTTCCGGTACGGGTAGGTCCAGCCCTCGAATCCGATCATCTCGAACACCAGGACATGGTCGATGATGTCCTGGCGGCCCCGGGCGGCGAACTCCCCGTGATGGCCCACCGTCCAGGTGTAGTGGGCGTCCTCCGTGTAGAAGCCGCCAAGCCCGGTCCAGTCATTGGCAGCTTCGGCGGCCTCATTGGCCGCCGTCCACCGCCTCCACATCTCCTCCATCTCCTGGCGGGGATAACCCATCGCCACTCCCTCATGTTCGCCTTCGGGTGTCACGCCTCCTGCGGGATCATAGGGCTGCGGGCCACTGCCCTGACCTCCGGCAGGTGATCGATAGAGTCTCCGGGCATGGAGGTTCAGGGGATCTGCAAGCCTGGGTTCGAGGCGGTGCGGGACGCATTCGAGGCCAACTTCGCTGAGGGGCTGGAGATCGGCGCGGCCGCGGCGGTGACCGTCGACGGCGAGTTCGTGGTGGACATCTGGGGCGGCGACGCCGACACCGACGGCACGCCCTGGCAGCGCGACACCATCGTCAACGTCTACTCCACCACCAAGACCATGGCCGCCATCTGCATGCTGATGCTGGCCGACCGGGGCGAGCTCGACTTCGACGCCCCCGTGGCGCAGTACTGGCCCGAGTTCGCCCAGAACGGCAAGGAGAGCGTGCTCGTGAGCCACGTGATGGCCCACACCGCCGGGGTGCCCGGCTTCGACCCGCCCCTGACCACCATCGAGCAGCTCTACGACCTCGAAGCCGTGGCCGACAACCTCGCGGCCCAGGCCCCGTGGTGGCAGCCGGGCACCGCCTCGGGCTACCACGCCATCAGCCAAGGCAACCTGCAGGGCGAGATCCTCTACCGCATCACCGGGCGCCGCATGGCCGACTGGTTCCGCACCGAGGTGGCCGAGCCTCTCGGCGCCGACTTCTGGATGAGCGTGCCCGCCTCCGAGGACCACCGGGTGGGCGCGCTGGTGCCGCCGGTGTTCAGCGGCGACAAGCTCACGATCAATGGGCAGGACGTGTCGGCCGACTCCATCGCAGTGCGTGCCCTGCTCAGCGCGCCCATGACCGCCACCGAGCCGGCCACCCGGGAGTGGCGGGCCGCGGAGATCCCCGCCGCGGGCGGGTTCGGCAACGCCCGGTCTGTCGCCCGCATCCACGCCGCGCTGGCGTGCAGCGGAACCCTCGACGGTGTCCGGCTGATGTCGGAGGCCGGCGTGCGGCGGGCCCTGGAGGAGCAGACTGACGGCATCGACCAGGTGCTGATGGTGCGCCTGCGCCACGGGCTCGGCTTCGGGTTCCAGCTCGGCGAGACGTTCACCACCGAGCCGGGCCAGATGTTCTGGGGCGGCTGGGGCGGATCCCTGGCCGCGATCGACCTCGACGCCCGCCTGAGCGTCGCCTACGTCATGAACCGCATGGACGCCGACCTCATGGGCGACATGCGTGGCCGCCGGATCGCCGACGCCGTACGGACCTGCCTGTAGTCGCCTAGTCCTCGCCGATGTCCTCGTTCCAGAGGTCGGGCTCGGCCGCCATGAACTCCTCCATCATGGCCACGCACGCCTCGTCGTCGAGCACGGTCACCCTCACGCCCCGCTCGGCCAGCAGGGCCTCCTCGCCCATGAACGTCCGGTTCTCGCCCACCACGACCTCGCCGATGCCGTAGAGCAGGATCGCGCCGGTGCACATCGCGCACGGCGACAGGGTGGTGTACATCACCGAGCCGCGGTAGACGCTCGCCGGGAGCCGGCCGGCGTTCTCCAGGGCGTCGGTCTCGCCGTGACGGATGGCCGAGCCCATCTGCACCCGGCGGTTGTGGCCCCGGCCGATGATCTCGCCGTCGTGCACCAGCACCGCCCCGATCGGAATGCCGCCCTCAGCCCGGCCCTGCATCGCCTCGTCCACGGCCGCCTGCATGAACTGGTCCATAGCCCCATTCAACCCGCACAAGCGAGCGAGCAGACATCGACAATACCTAGCAGTTCTAGGTATAGTGCCCAGGATGCGCATGCCGAAGGATCTCGTGGCGGCCTCGGCCACCCCCCTTGTCCTCGGCATCCTCAGCGAGGGCGAGAACTACGGATACGCGATCCTCAAGCGAGTCAACCAACTCTCCAGCGGCGAACTCGAATGGACCGACGGGATGCTCTACCCCCTGCTGCACCGGCTCGAGCGGCTGGGCTACGCCGAGGCCGCCTGGAAGGTCCCATCCGGCAGCCGGGCACGACGGCGCAAGTACTACCGGATCACCGAGTCCGGCAGGCAAGCCCTCGCTGAACAGCGCCGCCAGTGGACCGTAATCACCGGCGCGCTGCAAGACCTGTGGCACGAGATGTCGCCTCCGCCGTCTCCTGCGCTGCTGAAGGGATGACCGCCGTGCCCAACGCCGGCGACACGCCCGACCTTGAAGCGCTGATCGCTCAATGGCGGTCCGGCCTCGAGCAGCCGAGTGCCGTTGACCCGGCGGACGCGGACGAGCTCGAGGACCACCTGCGAGACCAGATCGCCGATCTCACTTCGGCGGGCCTGGCGCCCGACGAGGCGTTCCTCATCGCGGTCAAGCGGATGGGGAGCGTTGACTCCCTGTCGAGCGAATTCGCCCAGGAGCACCCTGACCGGCTCTGGAAGAGGCTCGCCCTGGGACCCTCCGGCGACGAGCGTCCGTCGGCTCGCAGCGACTTCTGGACGATGATCGGCTTCGCCTGCGCCGCCGCGCTGGCTGTCAAGGCCCCCGCGGCCTTCGGCGTGGATCTCACCGACAACGCCCGCTTCTACGGGCGCAACGCCGGCCTGTTCGCGCTGGTGCCGCTGGCCGGCTACTTCGTGTGGCACCGGGGGATGCCTGCGGCCCGGGCCCTCCGCATCCTCGCACCGGCGCTCGCCGGAGTCGCGGTCGTGATCAACGCCTACCCGTTCGAGGACGGCTCCGACACCGAGACGCTCGCCGCACTGCACGCACCGATCGCGCTGTGGTTGCTGGTCGGAGTGGCCTACGCCGGGGGCGGCTGGCGATCGGACCGCAAGCGGATGGACTACGTGCGCTTCACCGGCGAGTGGTTCATCTACTACGTGCTCATCGCCCTCGGGGGCGGCGTGCTCGCCGGATTCACGACCGGCGCCTTCGATGTCATCGGCATCGACGCCGAGGAGTTCGTCACGTCCTGGGTGCTGCCGTGCGGCGCGGTCGGCGCGGTGGTGGTGGCCGCATGGCTGGTGGAAGCCAAACAGAGCGTGGTCGAGAACATGGCGCCCGTGCTCACGAAACTGTTCACGCCGCTGTTCGCCGCCATGCTGCTGGCATTCCTCGGCGCCATGGTCTGGACGGGCCGGGGGATCGACTTCGACCGCGACGTGCTCGTCCTGTTCGACCTGCTGCTGGCGGTAGTCCTCGGCCTGCTCCTCTACGCCACCTCGGCCCGGGACCCCAGGGCGCCCCACGACGCCTTCGACCTGCTGCAGTTCGTGCTTGTGGTCAGCGCCCTCGTCGCCAACGCCCTGGTGCTCGCGGCCATGGTGGGCCGGATATCGGAGTTCGGCTTCACCCCTAACCGGATCGCAGCCCTGGGCGAGAACGTCGTCCTGCTCGTCAACCTCGCCTGGTCGGCCCGGCTGCATCTCGGCTTCTGGCGGGGCCGGTTGCCCTTCGCGTCCCTGGAGCGCTGGCAGACGGCCTACCTTCCCGTCTACCTGATCTGGGCGACCCTCGTGGTGGTCGTGTTCCCGCCCCTGTTCGGCTTCGCCTGAGCCGCACGGGCACACGGGCGCGAGGAAGGCTCGGCGGCCCAGTCCCCTCCGAAACTGGGCCGCCGAGCCCCATGCCGGGCCCCTCCAGGGGTGAGTCGTAGGGGGTTGGAGGAGCCCTGGTCGCCGCTAACGGCGGCGGATGCGTCTAGCGGTGTCGATCAGGTCGGCCAACTCCTCGGCGTCGGCGTCACGGCGCAGCTCGTCGGCCACCCGGTCGGCCTGGTAGCTCAACTCCTCCATGCTGCGGTCCTCCACGAAGGGGCTGTCCCGCAGCACTTCAGCGAACTCGGCCGCCACCACGGCCAGCCGGAAGTGGGGGTTGGCGTCCCGGAACGAGCGCTCCACGTCGTCGGCGTGCAGGCTGGCCCAGGTCTCGGTGATCCGCTCGCTGGCCGGCCGGCGATAGCGCAGGGTGGCGGTGGCGATCGGTCCCCAGCCCCGGTCCCAGCTGCGGTCCAGCGTCACCTCGTAGAGAGCGGTCGAGCTCTGGCCCGCACCGACCTCGCCGGCGTCGCGGGTGTCGTCGCGGAAGTCCTCGTCCGCGATTGCCCGGTTCTCGAAACCGAGCAGCCGGTAGGAGAGCACCTTGTCCCGGTCGAACTCCACCTGGATCTTGGCGTCGCGGGCCACCGAGGCCAGCAGGCTGGTGAGGTTCTCCACAAAGATGCGTCGAGCCTCAGACGGCGTGTCGATGTAGTGGTAGGTGCCGTCGGCCTTGTTGGCCAGCTGCTCCATGAGCTCGTCGTTGAACGGGCCCAGGCCCACGCCGATGGTGGATAGGCCGATGTCGCCCCGCTCGCCGATCTCCTCGAGGATGTCGTCGGTGCGGGTGGCGCCCACGTTGGCGACCCCGTCCGACATCAGCAGCACGAGCACGTTGCGGCCGTGGTCGGCCTCGCTCAGGGCCATGTCGAAGCCCCACACCAGACCGGCCTCGGCGTTGGTGCTGCCATCGGGGCGGACACGGTTGCGGACCTCGTCGATGATCCAGTCCGCATTGCCGGACACTCTGGTCGGCTCGAGGATGACGCTGGCCCGGTCGTTGTAGGCGACGATCCCGACCCGGGTGCGCCCGGGCAGGCCTCCCAGCAGCAGCTCGACGGACTCGTGGACCAGGCTCATCCGCTCCATCGGTCGGTCGGCGGGACCGGCGGACTGGCCCATCGACCCGGAGCGGTCCAGCACCAGCACCACGCTGTCGGGTATCACCAGGTCCGACAGCACCTCGGGGGCCTGCACGCCGACCCGCAGCATCACCCGGTCGGGATCGCTGAACGGTGTCGGGGCCGCCTCGAGGGTGATGTTGAACTCGTCGATCAGCGCCTGGTAGCCGCCATCGAAGTAGTTGACGAACTCCTCCACCCTCACAGCCTCGATGGGCGGGAGCTGGCCGCCCTGCAAGAAGTTGCGGGTCACCACGTAGGACGCGGTGTCGACGTCGAGGGCGAACGTGGACAGATCGTCCTCGTAGGTGTCGACGAACGGGTTGACGCCGTAGTCCTCGAAGGTGTTGGCCTGGCACTCCGGGCATCTCCGGCGACGCTCTTCGGCACGCTCGCGATCCGAGGCCGCGGCCTCCTGCCGGGACACGCCGCTGGTGGTCGAGTCGGCTTGGGCAGCTGACGCGGCCTCCGCCGCCGCGGCCTCTGCGGCCTGAACCGCGGCCTCCGAGGCCTCCACCGCCGCCGCCTCCGCCGCCTCGAGTTCGTAGTCGGCGGCCGCCTCGGGCATGGGCTCCTCCTCGGCCATGGGCTCCTCTGCGTAGGTGCGGCTGGCAGAGGTCGTGGAGGCAGCAGGCATGTCGATGCTGCCGGAGCTGTCCCGGTCCCCGCTGACGTCAGGCTCCGCGAGAGCGGCATCCTCGACGGCAGCGTCGGTCGTCGCCGGAGCGGCACTGTCGGCGTCTTCATCGCCGCCGGTACACGACACCGCCAGCAGACTCAGCGCCAGCAGTGCTCCCAGCCACGTCAGGCACCGCTTCGGTCTTGTCTCGAAGCTCTTGATTCCTGTGGTTCCCATTGGTCACCCTCCTCCAGGTGGCAGGCGCCCGGTGCGCCCGATCGCTCCCTACGACGACGCGAACCGGCTGCCGGTTCCCGGGCACCCGAGGAAATACGGCCGCCGGTCAAGCAGCGGCGAGCGCCGCGACGGGCCCGCGGTCGCCCTGTCGCTCAGGACGGGGAGTTAGACGCGGGAGGAGGACAGGGCCTGGTCGACCAGCTCCAGGGGGTGGCGCACATCAAGGCCGGTGGCGGCCAGATGCAGCGAGCAGCCCGGGTTGGCGCTGGCCACCACCGACGCGCCGGAGCGGGCCACGGCCGCGGTCTTGCGCTCCCGGATTGCCCTGGACAGCTCGGCCTCCATGACCGAGTAGGCGCCGCCGGCCCCACAGCACAGGCCGTCGTCATCGAGCGCCACGACCCGGGTGACGAACGGGGTCAGCACCTCGGGGACGGCCTGATGGGCTCCCTGCACATGGCGGAGATGGCACGGGTCCTGGACGGCCACCGTGACGTCCAGAGGAGCGACCGGATGCCGGGACCGCAGCTCGCCCAGTCGATCGGCCAGCCACTCGTGCACGTCGAACACTCGGGCCGAGAACGCCCGGGCCTCGTCGGTGCCCAGCAGGTGGCCGTAGTCCTTGAGCGCAGCGCCGCAGCCGGCGGCGTCAACCAGGATGGGGCGGTCATCGCCGGACAGTCCGGCCATCACCTGCCGGGCCATGTCCTTGGTCTCGGACTCCAGGCCGGCGTGGATGTGCAGCGCCCCGCAGCACGGCGCGGCTGCGCCGGTGGGCTCCACCCCCACCCCGGCGGCCTCCAGCACCCGCTGCACGGCCAGGTGCACGTCTCGCTGCCAGGCATCCATCACGCAACCGGTGAACAGCCACACGTCGTTGCCGGAGGCCCGCAGCGGTGGCCGTCGCAGCGGCATCCGGGCGGGCAGTCCGAGCCGCCGGGTCGGCACCAGCCGCAACCGGATGGCCAACGCCAGCAGGGTGGAGCCGGCCATCAGCAGCCACCGGTGACGCAGCCCCTTCAACGCGAGACGCTGCCAGCGGGGCGTGATCCGGCCGGCGTCGGCCAGCGCGGCCCGGGTGCCCTCCATCAGGTGGCCGAAGGGCACCGCGCTCGGACAGGCCGTCTCGCATCCGCGGCATTGGACGCAGGTCTCCATCGACCGGATCAGGTCGTCGGTCACCGGTGCGTCCTCGTTCTGAACGGCCCGCATCAAGGCGATCCGGCCCCGGGGCGACTCGGTGTCCCGTCCGGTGATCACGAACGTCGGGCAGTGCGGCAGGCACAGCCCGCAGGACACGCAGGCAACCAGCTCGTCGTCGTTCAACCCGAGGTGCATCAGAGGGCCCTCGAAACGGGGTTATAGGGGCCTAACCACCGTCCCCAAGAAATCTCGGCTGAGAAATGTGTCGTAGAGGCACCGAATTCGTACCGAGAAATCGGGCGAGTGCGCATCAGGGCTTCCTCAGGGGGTCGCGGCCGGGGTTGAGGCGACCGGTCGGGTCGAAGCGCTCTTTGAACCGCTGATTCAGTTCCGCGACTCCCGGATCGACCGGTCGAGCGGGCTGTGGCTCGGAGGCGTGCACCACGCCGATGCCGATCTCCGCGACGAAACGGCCCGCCGCGCCGTTCCCCGACCCGAAGGACGCGGCCTGCTCGGGAGTGCACGACCAGCGGTGAGGGGGAAGGTCAGGCGGTCCGTCCACGTCGGTGGGCGGCTCTGCGGCCGGTCCGGCCAGGCGTGACAGGTCCTCGTCCACGTCCACCCCGTAGCCGCTCAGGAACGCCCACACGTCGGTGCCGTCCCACAGCACGGAGGCCGCGGTGTGGCATGACCGCACCGCACCAGGGTCGGCCCCCGGCAGGCGCACCCATCGCTCGACCTCCCCCACCGGCACGGTGCGCACCAGCGCCTCGCCCACCAGCCCGAGGGTTCCGAGCGAGCCGACCAGCAGCCGGCACAGGTCGAAGCCGCTGACGTTCTTGACGGTGCCGGCGCCGCCGCTGGCGATCCGGCCGTCGGCGCAGATGTAGCGGACCTGCAACAGGGCGTCGCGCACCGGGCCCAGTCCCAGGCGGGCGACGCTCGACTCGCCTGCCATCAAGGCACCGCCGACCGTCCCGCCCGCACGCTCGGGCAGCGCGGTGCGCTGGCCGGCCGCGGCCAGATCCTCGTGGAGCTCGGTCACCAGCGTGCCGGCCCGCACCCGCACCGTCATCTCGGCCGGCTCGAACGCGACGATCCCCGCCGGGGCGGTGACCTCGCGGGTGCCCGGCGACAGATCGCCGCCGAGGCTCCAGCGGGTGCCGCCTCCCCGCACGCACACCGGGCCGTCCGAGCCGACCTCGGCCGCGAAGGTCCTTAGAACCCCGTCGAACTCCGTCACCGGCTCAGCCCCAGACGCCGGCAGCGTCGGAAGCTCTCAACGCTCCGATGTCCGAGCAGCTGTGCGCGCTGGGCAGGACCTTGCCCGGGTTCATGCGGCAGTGCGGGTCGAACGAGGCCCGCAGCCGGCTCTGCTGGTCGAGGTCGACCGCGCTGAACATGCGGCTCATGTACTCGCGCTTCTCGACTCCGATCCCGTGCTCGCCGGTGAGCGCTCCGCCCATGTCCAGCGCCAGCTCGATGATCTCGCGGCCCGCGGCATGCACCCGCTCGTCCGCGCCCGGCACCCGGGAGTCGTAGGCCAGGATGGGATGCAGGTTGCCGTCGCCCGCGTGGAACACGTTGAGCACGAGCAAGTCGTGGCGATCGACGATCTCGTAGATGCTGTCGAGCACCTCCACCAGCCGCGTGCGGGGCACCACCGTGTCGTGCAGGTAGTAGTCCGGCATCACGTTGGCCACCGCCCCGAAGGCGCTCTTGCGTCCCTTCCACAGCCGGGCCCGCTCGTCGTCGTCGGCGGCCGTTCGCACGCTCATGGCCTGATGGCGCCGGGCGATATCGGCGATCCTCTCCCCCGCGATAGCCACGCCCCCCGCCGCTCCGTCCACTTCGACCAGCAGCACCGCGGCGGCGTCCTCGGGATAGCCGGCCTGGGCGAACCTCTCGACCGCGGTCACGCAGCGCTGGTCCATCATCTCGATGGCGGCGGGCACGATCCCAGCCGCGATGATGGCGCTGACGGTGGCCGCCGCGTCCGACACGTCGTCGAAGCAGAGCAACATGGTGCGCACCGCGGGCGGGTTGGGGGTGAGGCGCACGGCCACGGTGGTGGCGATGCCGCACATCCCCTCGGAGCCGACGAACGCGCCGCGCAGGTCGTACCCGGTGGGCTCGGCGGTGAGGTCGCCGAGAGTCACCACCGAGGCGTCGGACAGCACGACCTCCACCGCCAGCACATGGGCACTAGTCACACCGTAGGCCAGGCAGTGGGGACCACCGGAGTTGTTGGCCACGTTGCCGCCGATGGTGCAGGCCGCCTGGCTGGACGGGTCCGGGGCGTAGTGCACGCCGTGGGGGGCCAGCGCCCGGGTGAGGTCGAGGTTCACGATGCCGGGCTGCACCCAGGCCACGCCGTTGTCGAGATCGATTTCCAGCAGCTTGTCCATGCGGGTCGTCGACAGCACCACCGGCTGACCCAGCGGGGCGGCACCGCCGGCTAGGCCGGTGCCCGCGCCCCGGGGGGAAACAGCCCGGCCGTGGCGGGTCGCCACCTGCACGCACGCCACGACATCGGCGGTCGAGCCCGGATAGCAGACCGGCCCGGCGTTGCCTTCCCGGTAGATGGAGGCGTCGCGGGAGGCGAGGTAGCGGGCGGCCGCATCGGCGCGCACCCGGTCGGCCCCGATGGCCGCCTCCAGGTCGGCTACCAGAGCAGCGTCACCAGCGCTTGCCTGCGGGGTCACGGCAGGCGAACGTGTACCTCGCCGGCGCGATCCCAGCACCCGGCGGGTGGCTTCGGCGAGCGTCCTGGCCATGACTCTGACCATAACGCGCGCCGCTGGGAGTGCAGACGCCGGAGGACTACTCTGCCACCTCAGAGAGAGGAGCCGGCCCGTGACTCAGACCGACGCGTCCTACCACCGGGTGCCCGACGAGGTTCCACCGCCGCCGTCGGGCTGCCCCGTCACCGGCTTCACACCGTTCGCGCCCGACTACCTGGCCGACCCCTATGCGGTGCTCGACGGGCTGCGGGACACGCCCGTCTTCTACTCCAGCGAGTTGGGCTACCTGGTCGTCACCCGCATGGACGACGTGACCGACGTGTTCCTGGATCCCGAGACGTTCGGGTCCCAGAACGTGCAGGACCCGGTCTTCCCCCTCAGCGATGCCGCCCACGCGGTGCTGGCCGCGCCGGACTTCAATCCGGTGGCGGTCATGTCCAATCGCCAGCCTCCCGATCACGGACGAATCCGCAACCACACGAAGCAGGGCTTCTCCAACCGGCGCATGCGGATCCTGGAGCCCTACATCCGCCGGCGCAGCCACGACCTCGTCGACGCCCTTCTGGCCGAGGGCTCGCCGGCTGACTTCGTGCCCGTGTTCGCGCACCCGCTGCCGGGCGAGACGATCTACCGCTTCATCGGCTTCCCCACCAGCGACGACGAGAAGCTCAAGGAGTGGTGCTCGGACCGCCTGGCCTTCAGCTGGGGCAAGCCGTCCGAGGCCGAGCAGGCCGAAATCGCCCGCAAGATGCTGTCGTACTGGCGCTACTGCCGCGACTTCGTGGCCTCCAAGGTGGACGACCCCGGCGACGACTACACGTCCGAACTCCTGGCCGTGCACAAGCAGGACGACACCGAGCTCACCTACCGGGAAGTGGAGTCGATCGTGTACGGCCTGTCGTTCGCGGGCCACGAGATCGTCAGCCACTTCCTTTCCAATGCGCTGACCTGCCTGCTGCCGCGCCGCGACCAGTGGGGCGAGCTCTGCGCGGACCCGTCGCTGATCGGCGCCGCCCTGGAGGAGGTGCTGCGCTTCGAGTCGCCCCAGACGAGTTGGCGGCGGGTCGCCAACGTCGACACGGAGGTGGCCGGGGTGAAGGTGCCCGCCGGAACCAACATCTTCATGAGCCTGGCCGCGGCCAACCACCAGCCCGATATCTTCGACGACCCCGGCGACTTCGACATCCACCGGGCCAACGCCCGCAACCACATCTCCTTCGGCAAGGGCATCCACTTCTGCCTGGGCGCCCGGCTCGCCCGCCTCGAGGCCAACGTCGCGCTGGAGGTGCTGACGGAGCGGCTCCCGTCGCTGCGGCTGGTGGAGGGCCAGAGTCTGGAGCGCTTCCCCAACATCACCTTCCGGGGCGCGCGGCAGTTGCTGGTGGCCTGGGACGCGTGACCACGATCCCGGCCCTGATCGACGACGCCGCGGCCCGCTTCGGCGGGGCCGAGGCCTTGGTGGACGGCGAGCTGCGCCTGTCGTTCGTCGGGCTCCGGGACCGGGTCCACGAGATGGCGGGCTCGCTGGCGGCCTGGGGGCTCGCTCCCGGTGACCGGGTGGGATTGTGGGGACCCAACTGGTGGGAGTGGGCGATTGCCGCGCTCGGGGTTCATGCCGCGGGCGGGGTGGTCGTGCCCATCAACACCCGGTTCAAGGGCGACGAGGCCTCCTACGTGCTCGACCGGTCGGGGGCCCGCCTGCTGTTCTGCTCCACCGACTTCCTGGGCACCGATCACCTGGGCCTGTTGCGGGCCGCCGGCGGGGGCGTGCCCTCATGCGTCGAGGAGGTGGTGGCGCTGCGAGAGCCGGTGCCGTCGGGGACGGTCGGGTTCCCGGACTTCGTCGCCCAGGCTCCGCCGGATGCCCGCGCCGGGGCCGCTCCTGCGCCGGTCTCCGGGAACGATCCGTGCCACATCATGTTCACGTCCGGGACCACCGGCAGACCCAAGGGCGTGGTACTGAAGCACGCCCCGGTGTGCCGGGCCTACCGGAGCTGGGCGTCGGTGATCGGGCTCCGCCACGACGACCGCTACCTGATCATCAACCCGTTCTTCCATTCCTTCGGCCTCAACGCCGGCATCCTGGCCTGCTTGATGACGGGCGCGACCATGATCCCGCACCCGGTGTTCGACGTGCCCTCGGTGATGGCCCGCGTCCCGCAGGAGCGGATCTCGATGCTTCCTGGTCCGCCGGCGGTCTACCAGACCATCCTCAACCACCCCGACCTCGACAGCTTCGACATGTCCACCCTGCGGCTGGCCGTGACCGGCGCGGCCCCGGTGCCGGTGCCGATGATCGAGGCGATGCGCCAGCGGCTCGGCTTCAAGGTGATAGTGACCGGCTACGGGCTCACCGAAGCGTCGGGCATCGCGACGATGTGCCGCCACGACGACCCGCCCGAGGTGATCTCAGCCACATCGGGCCGGGCCATCGACGATGTGGAAGTGCGGGTGGTCGACCCTGGCGGCCGCGAGGTCCCCACCGGCGAGCCCGGCGAGATCGTGGTGCGCGGCTACAACGTCATGGACGGCTACTTCGACGACCCCGAGTCCACCGCGACCGCCATCGACGCCGACGGGTGGCTTCACAGCGGCGACATCGGCACCATGGACGCCGCCGGCTACGTGGTCATCACCGACCGGCTCAAGGACATGTTCATCTGTGGCGGCTTCAACGCCTACCCGGCCGAGATCGAGGCGGCGATGCTGGCCCATCCTCAGGTGGGCCAGGTGGCGGTGGTGGGCCGGCCGGATGAGCGGCTGGGCGAGGTCGGCCACGCATTCGTGGTGCCCGCCCCCGGCGCCGCCACCGGGGCGGCCGAGATCGGAGCGGCCGAAGCCGAGTTGGTCGACTGGTGCCGGGACCGGATGGCGAACTACAAGGCCCCGCGGGGCGTCACGTTCGTGGCGGAGCTTCCCCTCAACGCTTCAGGAAAGGTGCTCAAGCACGAGTTGCGGGCCCGACTCTGAAAGGCGCCCACCCGAAATCCCTGTGGTTGAGGACGCTAGAGGTCCCTGACCACAGGGATTTCGGGCTTTGGGGGGAGGGGGGACCTCTCTAGGCCGCTCGGCCTTGGCGGTCGGGCGTGTCGAGGTCGAATTCCCGGCGGATGTGCTCATCGGACGGCCAGGGGCTGACCCGCTCGGGAACCGGAGCTGCGCCAACGTTGAAGACGGGCCTCAGGTTGGCCCGGCGAGTCTTCGCGGCGGCCCGCAAACCGCGGTGGCCGGTACCGCCCAGCCGCGAGGGATGCCGGGCACGGGAGAGGGCCTCGGCGGGCCAGAGGACCCGGGTGTGGCCCGACTCCAGGTCGGGGCGGCCATGGGCGCCGTAGCGGTAGTGGGCGGCGATGCGGGCCGCCGCGCCCACCGCCGGGAGTGCCAGGAACACCAAGACGGCGATCAGGAATGCGTATGTCATTTGCTCTCCTCTTTCTCCTTGCCATTCAGTCGGACTTGTGAGAGCTGGTGCATCTGTGTCGTTCAACCTCGCTGTTGTTCAAGGTATGTCCGGCGCCGCCCGTCGCATTCGTGAACTTGGTCACATAGCGTTTCTGCATGACTGCGGGGGCACCGACCGGCTCGTCGCCGTTCGTGCCGGTGCCGCTCACGCCGGTCGCCTTCCTCGACCGGGCCCGGCTGGTGCACGGCGATCGCCCCGCGGTGATCGACGGGCCGCTGCGCCGCAGCTACGAGGACTTCGCCGGCCGCTGCGAGCGGCTGGCCGGAGCCACCCTCGACCTGGGCCTGGAACCCGGCGACGCGGTGTCGGTGCTGGCCCCCAACGTGTCGATGGCCCTGGAGGCCACGTTCGGGTTCCCGATGGCCGGAGTGGTGTTCAACGCACTCAACTCCAGACTCTCCGCGCCGGAGCTGGCCTGGATCGTGGGCCACGCCGGGTCCAAGGTTCTGTTCGTCGACCACGCTCTGGTCGGAGTGGCCCGGGCGATCGAGGAGCAGGTCCCGGGCCTGCGTGTCGTGGTGTCGCAGGACGCGGGCGTCTCAGGGACCACGGACTGCGAGTACGAGGCCCTGCTGGCGAACGCGGCCCCTCACCGGGTGGAGATCACCGACGAGCAGTCGCTGCTGAGCCTCAACTACACCTCGGGCACCACCGGGCACCCCAAGGGGGTGATGTACTCGCACCGGGGCGCCAACCTCAACGCGCTGGCCATGGCCGCGCAAGGCGGGCTCGACAGCGACGCGGTGTTCCTGTGGACGTTGCCCATATTCCATTGCAACGGCTGGTGCTACCCGTGGGCGGTCACCGCAGTGGGCGGGACGCACGTGATGCTGCGGGTTCTAGACCCCGGCGCGGTGTGGCGCCACATCCGCGACGACGGCGTCACGCACTTCAACGCGGCCCCCACCGTGCTGATCGGCCTGGTGAACCACCCGGACGCCGCGCCGGCGCCCCGCACCGTGAAGGTGGCCACCGGGGGCGCTCCCCCGTCGCCCACGCTGCTGACTCAGATGGCCGAGCTCAACATCGATGTCACCCACCTCTACGGTCTGACCGAGACGTACGGCCCGTCGCTGATCTGCGACTGGCGCAGCGAGTGGGACGGCCTGCCGGCGGGCGAGCAGGCCCGGATCAAGGCCCGTCAGGGGGTAGGGACGCTGGTCACCTCCTCGGTGCGGGTGGTCGACGGCGACGGGGCCGACGTACCCGCCGACGGCGAGACCCAGGGCGAGATCGCCATCAGGGGCAACAACGTGATGCTCGGCTACTACAAGGACCCCGACGCCACCGCGGCGGCCTCGGTGGAGGGGCCCGAGGGCACCTGGTTCCGCACCGGGGATGTGGCCGTGATGCATGACCACGGCTATGTGGAGGTGCGTGACCGGGCCAAGGACGTGATCATCTCCGGCGGCGAGAACATCGCCTCGATCGAGGTGGAGCAGGCTCTGGCGTCGCATCCCGACGTGGTGGAGTGCGCGGTGGTGGCCGCGCCCGACGACACCTGGGGCGAGGTTCCGGCCGCGTTCGTGGTGCTGCGGCCGGGTGTTGACATCACCGAGTCCGACCTGGTGGAGCACGTCAAGTCTCGCATCGCCCGATTCAAGGCCCCCAAGTCGGTGACCTTCGGCGACCTGCCCAAGACGGCCACCGGCAAAATCCAGAAGTTCGCCCTGCGGGACCAGCTCTGGGCCGGCCACGACCGCCGCATCAACTAGCGCGGACGATCAGGGATCAGGGCTCGTTCACCAGCGGGACGACGGACTCGGCGAAGGCGTCGAACTGCTCCAGGTACTCCTCGAGAGTGCGGGCCCGGAACTTGAGATGGAACGTGTTGGCCCCCGCCTCGAGCCCGGCCCGGATGCTGGCGGCGACCGGCTCGACCCCAAAGGCCATCACCGGCGGCAGCCCCTCGGGGGGGCTATCGGCCAGCAGGTAGCACCACGGCGGCATGAAGCCGACGTCGAAACGGGCGCCGTCACGCCCGGCCGACGCTGCGGCCGAGTTCATGGTGTCGATGATCTCGCCGTACTGGCCCACCGGGTTGCCCATGGGCACGTAGCCGTCGCCCAGCCGGCCGGCCCGACGCCATGCGGCCCGGCCGCTGCCGCCCACCCAGATCGGCAGTTCCCGCACCGGCGCAGGACCGACCCCGACGTCGGAGTAGCTGAACGCCTTCCCTGAATGGCTGACGTACTGGTCGTCGAACGCGCCCCTGATTGCCTCCAGGGTCTCGTCGAGCAGCCGTCCCCGGGCGTCGAAGTCCACGCCCAGGGCCTCGAACTCGGCCTCCACGTGACCGGCGCCCACGCCGAGGATGGCCCGCCCGCCCGAGAGGTAGTCGAGGGTGGCGAAGGACTTGGCGGTCTGCAGCGGGTGGCGGTAGGCCGCTATCCAGACCACCGAGGCCAGGTTTACTGTCTCGGTGCAGGCGGCCAGGTACGACAGCGTGGCCACCGTGTCGTACCAGGTGGTGCTCATGTGGGCCGCGTAGTCGTTGTCGGGAATGGCGATGTGGTCGGTCACACCCACGAAGTGGTGGCCGGTGGCTTCGGCCTTGCGGGCGATGCTCACCAGGTCGTCGACGGTGGCGGTGTGCTCCCAGGGGTCGGCCAGGGTGGCGGTCAGCGTGTGGATGGGCAGGGCGACGCCGTAGGTCCATTCGCCCGGTGGTGTGATGGCCGCCATCGCGTCACGATGCTACGGCGAACCGGCTAGCTGCGGCAGCCGCTGAAGCCCGGATCCGGGCCCGGGCGACGCGGCGGGGCGAAGAAATCGTTCTCGTTGTCGGCCAGCTGCCTGCGTTTGCGCATGATGGCCCTGCGCTCGGCCTCCAGGTACAGGTAGCGCTGGACATCCTCGGGGGTGCGGTCGCTCATGAACATCTCCACCGCCACGGGGTCGCGGCAGAGCTCCTCGCGGATGTCGTTCTTGGTGATGGTCTTGCCGCGGCCGGCGCGCTCGCGCCTCATCCGCCGGCGGTACCACTTGTTCCTGAGGATGGGGGCGAGCAGCCCCAGGTTGAACATCAACAATCCGAAGAGCGTGAACTCCACGGTCATCAGCAGCGGCGCCATGCTGGCCTCTCCTGGTCGAGCCGACATTTGGCGCCCAGACGAAAGGCCGCGATACTGGTCTACTTTGAATGTATCCAGTGATACCTGAGTTCGCCAAATCGGCCAGTTTCTTGGCTGCGTCGTTAGCATCGCTAGGCCATGAGTTTCCGCTCGGAATTCCTCGACGATGCGCTCGCCGCCTATATCCAGGCCCACTGCACCGCCCCCGACGAGGTGCAGCAGGATCTGATCGAGGCCACGGCAGCTCTCGGCGATGCGAGCATCATGCAGATCAGTCCCGCCCAGGGCGCCCTCATGACCCTGCTCACCACCCTGCTGCAGCCCCGCTTCGCGGTGGAGGTGGGCACCTTCACCGGCTACTCGGCCCTGGCCGTGGCCAGGGCGCTACCGCCGGGCGGCCGCCTGCTGTGCTGTGACATCTCCGAGGAGTGGACGGCCATCGCCCGCGACCACTGGGAGCGCGCCGGCGTGGCCGATCGCATCGACCTGCGCATCGGGCCTGCGCTGGACACGCTGAGGTCGCTGCCCCCGGAGCCCGCGGTCGACCTCGCGTTCATCGACGCCGACAAGGGGTCCTACATCGACTACTACGAGGAGTTGGTGCCCCGGCTGTCGGCCCGTGGCGTGATCCTGGTGGACAACACGCTGTGGGACGGGCATGTGGCCAACCCTGCCCAGACCGACTCCACCACCGAGCTGCTGCGAGCCTTCAACGCCCGCGTCGTCGCCGACGAGCGGGTACTGGTGTCCCTGCTGCCGGTGGGCGACGGCGTCTCGGTGATCACCCGCCGAGCTGGCTGACACCAGGGGGCGGCTCGACCCCTCAGCGAGAGTCGGGCTCGACGGGATTCGAGAGCACCCCGATGCCGGTGACCTCGACGTCGACGGTGTCCCCCGGCCCGATCTGGCAGTTCGAGTCGGCGCCCATCCACAGCACATCGCCGGGATGGAAGGTGATGTAGCGGGACGCCTCGACGATGAAGTCCCACGGATCGAAGACCATGCCGCCGGTGGCGAACTCGGCCCGGGTCTCGCCGTTCACCCGCACGACAGTTGTCTGAGCCATCGGGTCGACATCGGTCTCGATCCAGGGCCCCATCGGCTTGAACGTGTCGCTGTTCTTGCTGCGCCAGAACGAGCGGTCGGCGCGCTGCC
>VYCW01000071.1 GCA_009843735.1 Acidimicrobiaceae bacterium
GGTAGGTTCGGCGGGTGGCTGGTGGGGGCCCGATGCGGCTGCTGGACAACGGCGAGTTCGTCGAGGACTTGCACCGGACACTGCGATCGGCCGAGCGGCGGGTCCTGGTCCAGGTGATGACCTTCGATGGCGACGCCTCAGGGCTGACCGTGGCCGACCTGCTGGTCGACGCCGCCCAGCGAGGTGTGGAAGTGAGGCTGCTCGTCGACTGCTTCGCTCTGCGCTACGTGAGCGACCGCAAGGCCACCGACCCCGAGGTCCAGGCCGAGGCGGCCGAGACGAAGGCCATGTTCGCCCGGCTCAGGGCCGCAGGCGTGCCCGTCACGTTCACCCAGCCCTTCGGACCGGTGCTGTTCTTCGGGTTGAGCCGCAACCACAAGAAGCTCTACGTGGTGGACGACCACGCCTACGTCGGCGGCATCAACATCAGCGACCACAACTTCGCCTGGCGCGACTTCATGATCCGCACCGACGATCCCGCCATCGTGGAGGCCCTCGCCCAGGACTTCGCACGCACCGAGCGGGGCGACCGCCGCTCCGTGAGCGGCGCGGTGCTCACCAACCGGAGGATCGAGCCGGCGTTCACCGAGATCGTCCGCAGCGCGTCCCGCAGCCTCGTCCTCGCCTCCCCCTACTCCCTCGACGTCGGGATCGTCAAGCTTCTCGGCCAGGCCCGAGCCCCCGTCAAGACTGTGATCACCGCCCAGCAGAACAACTACCGCTGGCTGCGGACCGTGGAGCCGTACATCTGGCGGCGCCTGGCCCGCAGCGGCGTGGAACTGCACACCTACCCGGACTTCTTCCACGCCCGGTTCCTGCTGGCCGACGACGACAGGCTGCTCGTGGGCTCATCGAACTTCAGCCGGCACAGCTTCCGCTGCAACCAGGAGGTCTGCCTGCTGATCACCGACACCGAGTTCATCGCCGGCTTCAAGGCCCGGATGCTGGCCGACACTGCGTCCCTCGAGCTCGCCGGATCGGCGCACCAGAGCGGCGCGGGAGCGGGCTGGGGCCAGTTCGTAGCCCGCTTCTACTTTCACGTCGTCATCGGCGCGGCCCGGCTGGTGGCACCGCTCAGCCCTGCGCTCGCCCGCCGCTGAGCCGGGGGATTGCGCATGCCGGCGCTGGGTGACAGACTGATAAGCAGCGGTTATCGGAACGGGAACGAACAACAGTGACGATCGCGCGGCCGGCCTGCACAGACCCGGTGATCCTGAACCAGTGGCACGTCATCAGCGCCCTCGACGAGATCGCCGCGGGCGTGGTCAACGACACCCTCCTGCTCGACGAGCGAGTCAGCTTCACCACGACCCCCGACGGCGAGTGCCTCGTCTGGCGCTCGAGCCCGTCCCTGCCCGCCGGCGCCCCCGTGGACCCCGCCCGACTCAACGGCGCAGAGGCCCTCCCGGCCAAACCCGAGTACGGCTACCTGTGGACCAGCCTCGGCGATCCCCCCGCCGACCTGTTCCCGCTGCCCGAATACCACCATCCCCGGCGGCGCAACATGAACGCCGGCACCGTCGGGGTGGCCACCTCCGCACCCCGGGCGGTCGAGAACTTCCTCGACCTAGCCCACTTCCCCTACGTGCACGAGGGGTCGCTGGGGGTGCTGCCCCACACCGAGGTGGTTGAGTACGACGTGGAGATCCGCGACGGCGAGGTCCACGCCACCAAGTGCGACATGCTGGTGCCCAAGGTCGGCGTCAACTTCGACGCTCCGGTGGTGATGCGGTACCGCTACCGGGTGCCGCACCCCTACTGCGTGATGCTCTACTACGACAGCCTGCCCGACCCTTCCACCGAGGACATTTGCGCCATCTGGGTGCAGCCCCTGAGCGCCGACCGGGTGCGGGCCCACAACTACATGGGCGTGATCGACGACACCAGCACCGACAACGAGATCAAGTCCTACCAGCTGCTGATCTTCGCCCAGGACAAGCCGATCCTGGAAAACCAGCACCCCAAGCTCCTGCCCCTCGACCCCCGGGCCGAGACCCCCATCCGGGCCGACCGGTCGGCCATCGCCTACCGGCGCTGGCTGGCCGACCTGGGCGTCACCTACGGCGTGGTGCCCGCCCCGGTTCGCCCCTGAGAGGCCGATGATCGACGACCCGGTGCTGGTGGACGACTGGCACGCGGTGGCCCGGGCCACCGACATAGGCGAGTCGCAGGTGGCCGGGGCCCGGCTGCTAGGCGAGGACCTGGTGGTCTGGCGCCAGAACGGCTCGGTCATGGCCTGGAAGGACCTGTGCGTGCACCGGGGCACCCGCCTGTCGCTGGGTCAGGTCACCGGCCTGGGCCTGGAGTGCCCCTACCACGGCTGGACCTACGACCAGTCCGGCAGCTGCGTCCTCATTCCGTCCCGGCCCCAGCCGCGGCCCCCGGCCCGGGCGTGCGCCACCGTCTATACGGCCACCGAGGCCCACGGCCTGATCTGGGCCTCGCTGGGCCGGCCCGAGCGCCCGCCGCCGCCGTACGACGAGTGGGGCGACCCCGCCTTCCGCCACATCCTCGGCGGCCCTTACCCGATGAGGGCCAGCGCCCCCAGGGTCATCGAGAACTTCCTTGACATCAGCCACCTCCCATTCGTGCACACCGGCATCCTCGGCGACCGCGACCACGCCGAACTCGGCGACTACACGGTGGAGACCGGCCCCGACGGCATCGCCGCACTCGACATCAACACCTGGACCCCCAACCCCGACGGCTCGGGCGAGGCCAAGACGGCCCAGTGGCTGTTCCGGGTGCTGCGGCCGCTCACCGCCTACATCGCCCTGTCGGTGCCGGGCGGCGGCCCCGAGCGCTACACCATGTACTACGCGGTGACCCCCGTCGACGAGCACAACAGCGTCGGCTGGATGTGGAACTCGATGAACTACAACCACGACATGTCCGACGAGGAGTTCCGCGCCTACATCGACGAGATCGTCCTGCAGGACATCCCCATCGTGGAGTCCCAGCGGCCCGAGCTGCTGCCGCTGGACCTCGCGGCCGAGTGGCACGTCCGGGCCGACAAGACCGCGGTCGCCTACCGCCGCTGGCTCAAGGACCTGGGGCTGACCTTCGGCACGTCCTAGCCCCCCGGGCGCCGGCCGGCCGCCTGCCGAAGCCGGGAGCGCTGGCCGCAGCCCCGCGGCCCGGCGCAGAATCTCGGTACCCGACCCATAGGTCTACGACACACAACTCGGCCGAGAAACGGCGCAGGGGCCCGGCGCAGAATCTCGGTACCCGACCCATAGGCCAGCGACACACAACTCACCCGAGAT
>VYCW01000049.1 GCA_009843735.1 Acidimicrobiaceae bacterium
GCGACCCGCAGGATCAGCCCGTCTCGGTCGTAGTACTTGCCGGGCTTCGTGATCGCCTTGACTTGCTGGGCTGTGAGTTTCATTGTTGGCCACCTCGATGCAAGTGGGGGACAGGGATTCTATCCTTCTATTTGTCCCCCACTGCGACGTTACTGCATGGCACACAGTGGCACAACCCAGCACCCTGAAATATGTGTTTAGCTGCTATTTTGATCTACAGCAGCACAGGGCGGCACGTCCTGTCTCTTGTCCCCCACTCTCACCCCCGGAGCCACCGCCTGCCGCCCCAGCCGGCCTGCCGGGCGCGCCAACGGCTCGGAGCCTCAGAACGTGCGCGGGTAGGTGCAGGCCCGCCGCATCGGGACGGGGCGTTTCCCGCTCTTGTTCGCTGCGCTCACGGGCCGCGCGGGCCACGGCCCCGCCCGTATGGACCGGGTTGGCCCGCCTACCCGCGGGGTCTCTAGGGGCCGGTAGGGTCGATGTGGGCTCGTAGCTCAGTGGTCAGAGCAGGGGACTCATAATCCCTTGGTCGTGGGTTCGATCCCCACCGAGCCCACGGGCGGCGCAGGCGCACATGAGGACCGGGAGCTGAGGTGGATCTGACCTGGAGCGCGGCGCAGGAGCGGACGCGGCTCGAGTTGCGGAAATGGCTGGAGCACAGCCTGGCTGGCTGGAGGGCCGAGATCGGCACGGAGCGCTCTGGGGACACCCGCGAGGGGTTCGCCCAGCAGTTGCTGTGGGAGCGGCGCCTGTACGAGGCGGACTGGTCGGCGGTGTCGTGGCCCCGCGCCTACGGCGGGCGTGACGGCACGCTCTGGGACTGGCTGATCTTCGAGGAGGAGTACTGGCGGGCGGGCGCTCCCCAGCGGGTCACCCAGAACGGGCTGCAGATCCTGGCCCCGTCGGTCTTCGAGCACGGCAACCAAGAACAGAAGGATCTGCTGCTGCCACGCATCAAAGCCGGGCAGGACCTGTGGTGCCAGGGCTGGTCCGAGCCCAATGCGGGCAGCGATCTCGCCGGCGTGTCCAGCCGGGCCCGGCGGGTCGACGGCGGCTGGGTGCTCGACGGGCAGAAGACCTGGACCACCCGGGGCGCGTTCTGCAGCCACCTCTTCGGGCTGTTCCGCTCGGACCCGGACTCGGAGCGCCACCGCGGGTTCACCTACCTGCTGGTCCCGCTGGACCTGGACGGGGTCACGGTGCGGGGCTTCGGCCGCCTCGACGGCGACGAGGGCTTCGCCGAGGTGTTCTTCGACGGCGCCTTCCTGCCCGACGACGCAGTCGGCACTGACGTGGTGCTGGGAGAGGTGGGGGAGGGGTGGAGAGTCGCGGTGTCGGCGGCCAGCACCGAGCGCGGGCTGTTGCGCTCGCCGGGCCGGTACCAGGCCACCGTGGCCGATCTGCTGGAGCTGAGCGAAGCGCGCGGCGCGGACGCGGCCATGCGCCGCCGTATCGCCACGGCGTGGATGCGGGTCGACGCCTACCGGCTCCAGACACTTCAGACGGTCACCGCGCTCATGGACGGCCGCGACCTTGGATCCGAGGCCAGCCTGGCCAAGATCTGGTGGTCCGAACTGGACATCGAGTTGCACGAGATCGCCCTCGACCTGCTGGGAACCGACGCCGAACTGGAGGGGCCGTGGAGCAAGGGCCACCAGTTCTCGCTGGCCGGACCGATCTACGCCGGGACCAACGAGGTGCAGCGCAACATCGTGGCCGAGCGCGTCCTGGGGCTGCCCCGATGAGGTTCGCCCTCGACGAAGACCGCGAGGCGCTGCGCTCTACGGCGCGTGAGTTGCTGACCGAACTGTGCCCGGCCTCGGCGGTGAGAGCGGCTTGGACGGGAGTGCCGGACGACGCAGCATGGAATGCGCTGGCCGACATCGGCGCGCTGGCGGTCCTAGTGCCGGAGCCGGACGGGGGCCTGGGGCTTGACGAGACCTACCTGGTGCCGGTGGTAGAGGAGGCGGGGCGGGCGGCCCTCCCGCATCCGCTGACGGTCACCGCGCTGGTGGCGGCGCCCCTCGGCGTAGTAGGCCCGACAGTGGCCACCGACCTCGGCGCGGCCGGCTCTGTTGTTGCCTCGGCAGGATTCGCCGAGTGCTTCCTGCTGGTCTCGGGCGGCGGACTGCGGCTGTATGAGGCGCACGAGGTGGACGTCGAACCGGTTGAGACCGTCGATGCCTCCCGGCACTGCGGGCGGGTGCGGCCCCGGACGGGGGGCCGGTCCGTGACCGAGGATCCCGACGCGGTGGCCGCGGCCTTCGATCGGGGCGTGCTCGGAACCGCGGCCGAGCTGCTCGGGCTGAGTCGGACCATGCTCGAGCTAACCGTTGACTACGCCACCCAGCGCCACCAGTTCGGCAAGCCGATAGGGAGCTTCCAGGCGGTGAAGCACCATCTGGCGAACGCCCGGCTCGAGATCGAGTTCGCCGTCCCGGCGGTGCTGTACGCGGCCTACGCGATCGCCCACGGCCAGCCCGACGCCAGCCGCAGCGTGTCCCAGGCCAAGTGGCTGGCCGGCAGAGCAGCCGCGGTCGCCGGCCGGGCGGCCCTCCAGTGCCACGGCGCCATCGGCTACACGACCGAGCACGACCTGCATCTATACCTCAAGCGCTCCTGGGCCCTGGCCCGCGCCTGGGGCAGCGCCGACTTCCACGCCGACCGGGTGGCCGCTTCGATCAGACTGTAGAAACGCGCCATACTGTGCCCGCCCCCTCAGAGCGGCGCGTCTTGTGCAGAGAGGAGAACGTTTGTGAGGATCGGTGACAGGGTCCCCGACTTCGAAGCAACCGACCAGCACGGCAACACCGTGGTACTGCGCGACCTGCTCAAGGTCGGCCCGGTCGTGATGTACTTCTATCCCAAGGCCATGACGGCTGGTTGAACGCGCCAGAGCTGCCATTTCCGCGACCTGTCGGCCGAGTCGCCGAGTTCGGCGCCAGTGTCGTGGGAATCAGCGCCGATCAGGTTGATCGGCAACTCGAGTTCGACGATGCCAACGCACTGGGCTTCCCGCTGCTGTCAGACCCGGGGCGCGACATCGCGCGCCGCTTCGGCGTGATCCGCAAGGGTTTGCTTCCGAACAAGCGAAAGACGTTCGTGATCGACCGCGGCGGCTCGGTGCTGACCACGGTGCGCTCCGAGTTGAACATGCGCATCCACGCCGACCGAGCCCTGGAGACGCTGCAGAAGACGATCAACCCCTGACCGCGGGACGTCTACGGCTCGCCTGGGACGTCTAGAGTTCGCCGAGCCAGGCCGGCGCCCGGTCGAGGAGGAACTCGCAGACCTCGCGGGCCCGGTCGAGCATCTCGCACAGCACCTCTAGATCCTGCCCGAGATAGATCCGGCTGAGGGCCAGTTCGACGCGCCCCTCGATGTTCACGGTCCGTTCCGCGGCGTCGGTCACGGCCGCCACCCTGTCGACCGAGGAGACCTGCAGCGGCAGCTCAGTGCCCCCCACCGCGGCGATGTCGGTAGCGAGAACCAGAAGGTCCGGACCCAGGTGCAGCGGCGGCAGCACGAAGCTGAGCGTCATCGGCACGGTGATGGCGTCGTCGGGGTCTTCGTCCTCGGGGCGGCTGTTCACGTCGTCCTCGAACGTCAGCAGCGTGCGCGACTCCGCCTCGACGCACAGGACCATGTCCAGCGGCCCGCCGCAGGCGTGGTCGGGGTGCAAGTCGACCTCCCACGTCTGGCGGTTGGAGTACGTCTCCACAAAGTGACGGTCACCGTGGACGTGGAAGCCATGCTCCGACACGTGGTCCTTGAGATTGGCGACGAAACCGTGCAGATCGATCAGCGACACTCGCATCCCCCTTGTATCGGACGTTCGGCTGCGGCAACCGCGCGGCACTGTATCGCGCCGGGCCGGGGTGGTACTTCAGGCGGCTGGTCTGGTTCACTGGCACCGATGCCCCGCGACTTTCTCGATGTGCTCAATGCCGCCGCCGACGCCGCGGTAGAGGCTCTGGCCGGGTGCACCGACTGGGGCCCCACCGGCCGCAAGCCCGGCCAGTACGGCTTCGACTTGGCCACTGACGCGGCCGCCACCGCCGTGCTGCGCGACAGCGGGCTGCGCGTGCTCAGCGAGGAGAGCGGCCTCGAGGCCGGCGACAGGCCCGTGGCCGTCCTGGACCCGGTGGACGGATCCACCAACGCGTCGCGGGGCATCCGCTACTTCGCTACCAGCATCTGCGTGGTCGATGGGGGCGCCCCCGTAGCCGCCGTCGTGCACGACCACGGGAACGGCGAGCGCTTCGAGGCCATGAACGGCGGCGGCGCCCGGCGCGACGGAACTCGTCTGGCTCGCGAAGAGGAGCAGCCGCTGCGCTCCGCGGTGGTCGGCATCAACGGGCAGGCGCCCGGCTGGGGCGGCTGGGCGCAGGTGAGAACGCTGGGAGCAGCTGCCCTGGAGCTGTGCGGAGTGGCCGACGGGCGCCTCGACGCCTACATCGACTTCTCGGCCTCCGGCTTGGGTTCCTGGGACTATCTGGGCGGTCTGCTGGTGTGCCAGGAAGCCGGCGTCGACGTCGTGGACGGCACCGGGCGCGACCTGGTCACGCTCGAGCATGCGGCGCGGCGAGCCCCCGTGGCGGCTACGCCACATCTGCTGAAGGACGTCCTGGACGCCTACGTCCGGTTGACCGGCGCCGACGCCGATCGGTGCTGAGGCCTGGGTCTGGCTACGGCCCGGGCAGGATCAGTCGATCGAGAACGGCGGGTACTCGTCGGTGAGCAGCATCGAGTAGGCCCACAGCCGGGCATCGACGCGCACCCAGCCCGCCGACCACCGGAACAGCCCGTCGGGCCAGCGGCCGGTGAGGGTCACCGCGATCAGGCCGAGGATCGAGGCGACGCTGCTGATGACCCACACGACCATGGAGAACACCGCGCCGGGGATAAGTACCGCCCCGAGCACGAGCTCGACGATCCACACCCACGCCGGGAGGGAGGCGAACCCGATCATGAGTCCCAGCATGCCGATCAGGGTCAGCCACGCGAAGGGCACGATGAACCGGAACAGCACGTTGAGCCGGTTCATGCCCTCGAGCCGGGGCGAGATGCTCACCGAGATCCCCGCGCCGCCGGGATCCTGGGCCGAGGGCTTCATGTCGAACGGCGGGTACTTGTCGGTGAGAAAGGCCATGTAGGAGAAGGTGCGGGCTCGATAGCGCACATAGGTGGCGTGGAATGCGGCCACGCCCGGAGGCAGCTTGCCGGTGAAGAGCACGCTGAACCAGGCGTAGACCGCGGTCACACTGGCCGCAATGTTCATCACGGTGTGCAAGAAGACATACTGAGGGATCACGAGGATCACCTGCCCGATCGGGCGCCAGTTGGCCATCCGCTCGGGTCGGTCGATGGTGATGGTGGCGGGGTAACTCATGTACCTCACACTACACCGGTGCGTCGAGCTGTGTCGGCGATCTCGAGCGCATCCTCTGGAGGGGAGCGGGGTTAGGCTCACCGGACACGGGCGCGTAGCTCAGGCGGTGTAGAGCGCTTCCCTTACAAGGAAGAGGCCGGGGGTTCAAGTCCCTCCGCGCCCACAACCAAGATGCCAGCCGCGTCAGTTGCTGTTGTCGTACCAGCCGGCGCCGATGAGGGTGCCCTCCACGTCGATGAACCAGACGCGCATCGTCCGGGGCCCCACTCCGGCCGGGTTGTCCTCGGCGGTGATCCAGCCGCCTTCGGCAGTGGCCTTGCGCACCGCCGGCCCCAGCAGATCCTCGACCTCGCTTCCGATCAGCCCGGGATCTATGTGGGTCAGGATCTCGCCGCTCGGGGCGGCGATGATCCCGGTGAAGTAGCCATCGAGCGTGTCGGTTCTGTTGTAGTACTCCGCCGTCGGAATGAGGCCCGCAGAGACGCCCTGGGGATCGTTGTAGAACTCCAGGATGGCCTCCATACCGCCGCGGCGGAAATGCTCGGCCGACTCCGAGATGAGCTGGGGTACGAACTGCTCGGTGTTGATGTACCAGCCAGACCCGAACAGCAGCCCGTCATGGCGGACGACCCAGGCGTTCTTCAACTCGAAGGTGCCCTCGTCGCCGAGCGTTCCCGCCGCGGGGTTCACGTACACGTAGGGCACCCAGCGGCCCGCCTCGGTGGCTGCGAGCATCTCGGGACCGAAGTTGTATCCGTTGATGTCGGTGCCCACCCAGCCCTTGACGTCCAGCCCACGCCGGTTGGGGTCGTAATGGCCGATCACGGTGTCGTTCTCGTCGACGACGAACACATACCACTGGTCGTCGATGCTGGCCGGGCTGTTGTAGTGGGCCAGCGCGGCATCCAGCCCGTCAGCCTCATAGCGGGCGATGGCCTGGTCCACGACGAACTTCGTGTACGACGCAGGATCGGACTTCGACGGCACCGCCACCTCATCGCCGACACCGGCCCCGGTGTCGCCGGAACAGCCGGCTCCAAGCAGCAACCCGGCGGCTACGACGGCGACCGCTGCCACCGCGAGCTTGCTCGGCTTCAGATCGGCGCTCATCTGCAGGACAGCTCAGAGTTCCCGTCGTTGTGCACCGCCGCGTGATGCCTGGACAACCACTACAGGCCGCCGGCCACGACGGCGCTCGTCGCGGCGCTGGTCAAGGTCTCTTCGTTTCCGGCGTCGTCGGTGAACGTGACGCGGACGCTGATTTCCTTGCTCGCGTCAGACGCTTGCAGTGTGTAGGTGGAGCTCGTGGCCCCGGCAATCTCGGTGTCGCGACTCGACAGCCACTGGTAGCTGTAGGACACATTGGTAAGGCCGTCCGCATCGGCGATCCCGGACGTGTTCGCGGTCAGGGTCTGACCCACTTGGGCCGTCCCGCTGATCGTCGGCGCGCCTGTCGCCGGCGAGTTCGGGGCGGTCGTCGTTGTCGTGGTTGTTGTCGCCGGCGGTGGGGCGGCCACTACGCAGCTGATGGCTCCGAGCGCGCTCGATGTGCCGCCGAAGTACGCGGTCCCTGTCACGCTCCAGCTGCCCTGAGCAAGCCCGCTGTACGTATGCGAGAGCTGACTCGCAGTCCCGTCAAGGACGAGGTATTGCCCGACCCTCGGATATCCCGACGAATACTCGGCCCACGACTGCCAGGCGGTCGTCCCGTCCGCAGCGTCCAACGACACCGTGATCGAAGACGTGCCCGTCGAACACGAGAGGGTGCCAGGCGAACCCGGCGGCGCTGTGGTGGTCGTGGTTGTGGTGGTCGTAGTCGTTGTGGTGGAGGAGGTCTCCGTGACCGTGCAGCTGGTCTCGCCGATGTTGATCCATGAGCCGTCGACGGTCTGCATGACCACCCACACGTCGTAGGAGCCCGCCGCCAGCCCGGTGAACTGCGAAGAGGCCGACTCCGTACCCCCACTGCTCCAGTCCACGATCTTCCCCGACTCGGAGCCCGAGGAGTCCCGCACCCATGCGGTGTATTGGAATGCGCGTAATTCGCCGGTCCAGGACACCGTGATCGAGGACGAGCCCGCCGAGCACGAGACGCCGCTGTACGTATGCGCGCCGGCCACCAGAGCCGTACCGGCCACCAGGACGGTGACAACCGCGACAGCCGCGACAGCGCGAGCAGCCAACCGGGTTCCTAGCCTCTGGCTTCTCGTGCTTCCGATATTTCTCACTTTGCGGAGAATACCATTACAGAGCAGATCTCGGAGCGCTCGGCCCGCTGGCCGGTCAGCGGCTGCCAGTGGTAGAACACCCCCGATGTCCTACCTAGGCGCTGTGTGACGACTCGCCATGACCGGGCCCTTCAGAACCGAGATCGCCGACGGCGTAGCCGAGCTTGAGCTGTGCAATCCGCCGGTCAACGCGTTTGGGGTCGACGCCCAGTTCGCGCTGGCCGCCGAGATAGAGGCTCTCGGGCGGCGCGACGAGGTGCAGGTGATCATCATCGCGGCCACCGGCAAGGGCTTCTTCGCCGGACTCGACATCAAGGAGATGGCAGCCGATCCGAGCCTTATCGTCCCCGCCAACCGGGCCAACTACGACACCTTCGCCGCCATCCACCTGAACCCGAAGCCGGTCATCGCCGCTGTGCACGGCTACGTCCTCGGGGGCGGCATCGGCATCGCGGGCTCGGCCGACCTTGTGGTGGCCGCCGACGACGCCTACTTCGGCGTGCCCGAGATCGACCGGGGCGGCATGGGCATGGGCGCCCACCTACAGCGCATGTTCAGCCTCCAGAAGGTGCGCTACATGTACTTCACCGGCGACACCATCGACGCGGCCGAGGCTTACCGCCTGGGCGCGGTCGAGCGGGTCGTGCAACGAGCTGAGCTGCGCCCGGCCGCCCGCGAGATCGCGGGCCGGATAGCGGCCAAGTCGCCCCAGATGATCCGCATCGCCAAGCGGTCCCTCAACGGAGTCGAGGACGGCAGCCTCGAGGACAAGTACCGCTGGGAGCAGGGCTTCACGTTCGAGGCCTACCTGATGGCCGACTCCGCCGAGGCCCGCAAGGCCTTCGCGGAGGGCCGTGACCCTAGATTCGACGCGCCCGGACCGGCCGGCGAAGCCGGCTAGGAGGGCCGTGACCAGCACCAACATCGTGCAGCACTTCGAGGGCGTGCGGCTCTCCGGCATGAGACTGTCCTCCCTCGTGGTGGTCCCCAGCGGCCGCAAGGTCGCCAGCGTCGTGGCGGCCATGGCCGCCCAGCACACTGGGTGCGCGGTGGTGACCGAGGGCGCCCGGCTGGCCGGAATCTTCACCGAGCGGGACGTCACCAAGCACGTGGTGCGCTCGCCCGACGTGTGGGGCGCGGCGGTGGACGACTTCATGACGGCCGACCCGGTGGTCATCGACCACCACGCGTCCGCCATCGAGGCGCTGCGGACGATGAACGCTCGCCGGTTCCGCAACCTGCCGGTGACCGGCGGCGACGGCGACCTGCTGGGCAGCATCAACCACTACGAGCTGATCCGGTTAGCCGCGTCCTTCCTGGGATCGCAGCGCAAGCTGGGCCCCGAGTTGTCGCCCGAGCACAACCTGCACTTCGTGGATCTCGCCGGCCTACCCGCCCGCGACCCGCTGCTGGTACGGCCCGATGACTCGCTGGCGTCCGCCATCGCGGCCATGCTGGCGGCCGAGACCGGGCTGGTCTCGGTGGCCAGCGACCGCGGTGCGGTGATCGGGGAGCTCACCGAGCACGACGTGTTCCTGAAGGTCGCCTGCCGGGTGGAGGACCTCGAAGCCGAGACAGTCGGCGACTGGATGACCACCGAGATCGCCGCGGTCACCCCCGGCGCGTCCATCAGCGAGGCGCTGCGCGTCATGGCCGACCTCGGCCACCGCTACCTGGTGCTGATCAGCGAGACCGGCCGCGCCCTCGGGGTGGTCACCTTCCGCGAGATCACCGAGTACTTCGAGATCGTCTGCGCGGCCTGACGACCCGGCCCGCCGCCCAGGCCCGGCCAACAGGGCCGAACGCGCCGGTTGAGACCCGTGCCGCCGGTCGGCGCCCAGAGGCCGAGCGAACAGACCCAACTCGGCTGGGGCGGTCGCAACGCGCCCATCGAGGCCGTGGCCAAGCGGCCCGTGAGCGTAGCGAACAAGAGCGGCGCTAGTGTCGGCGCCCCGCTCTCAACACCGCAGCGAAAGGACCTGGCGATGGCCGACGACTACTACCGCGTGAATCTCCCGGAATCGGAGATGCCGACCCAGTGGTACAACGTGATTCCGGATTTGCCCGCGCCGCCGCCCCCGCCGCTGCACCCGGGCACGCTAGAGCCGGCCGGGCCCGACGACCTGGCCCCGCTGTTCCCGATGGGCTTGATCCTGCAGGAGGTCAGCGGGGACTCCCACATCGACATTCCCGGAGGGGTGATCGACGTGCTGCGCCTGTGGCGCCCGAGCCCGCTGTTCAGGGCCCGCCGCCTGGAGCAGGCCCTCGACACGCCGGCCAAGATCTTCTACAAGTACGAGGGCGTCAGCCCGGCCGGGTCCCACAAGCCCAACACCGCGGTCGCCCAAGCCTTCTACAACCACTCCGAGGGCGTTACCAAGCTCACCACCGAGACCGGCGCGGGACAGTGGGGCAGCGCCCTGGCCTTCGCCTGCGCCCAGTACGAGATGGAGTGCGAGGTATGGCAGGTGGCCGCGTCGTACCGCCAGAAGCCCTACCGCAAGACGATGATGGAGGTGTGGGGGGCCACGGTGCATCCCAGCCCCTCGCAGGTCACCGAGTACGGCCGCAGCCTGCTGGACGCCGACCCCGACCATCCCGGCTCGCTGGGGATCGCCATCTCGGAGGCCATCTCGGTGGCGGCCGCCGATCCCGCGATTCGCTACTCGCTGGGCAGCGTGCTCAACCACGTGATCCTGCACCAGACGATCATCGGCGAGGAGGCCCTTCTCCAGCTGGCAATGGTGGGGGAGACCCCCGACCTGCTGGTGGGCTGCACCGGCGGAGGGTCCAACTTCGGCGGGCTGGCCATGCCCTTCCTGCGGGAGAAGCTGGCCGGCAACATGGCGCCGGTGATCCGCTGCGTGGAGCCCGCCGCGTGCCCGTCGCTGACCAGGGGCGAGTACCGCTACGACTTCGGCGACACGGCCTGCACCACGCCGCTGCTCAAGATGCACACCCTGGGCCACGGGTTCATCCCCGAGCCGATCCACGCGGGCGGCCTGCGCTACCACGGGATGTCGCCGCTCATCTCCCACGTCTACGAGCTGGGCCTCACCGAGGCGGTGGCCATCGACCAGACCGAGTGCTTCGCGGCCGCCCTGCAGTTCGCCCGCACCGAGGGGATCGTGCCGGCGCCGGAGCCCACCCATGCCCTGGCCGCGGCCATCCGCGAGGCTGTCGCCTGCAAGGAGTCGGGCGAGTCCAAGACCATCCTCACCGCGCTGTGCGGCCACGGCCACCTGGACCTGGCGGCCTACGAGGACTACATCGCGGGCGCGCTGGCCGACTTCGACCTGTCCGACGAGGCCCTGGCTGCCTCCATGCAGGCCGTGCCCGCCCTCGCCTGAGCCGCCCCGCGGGTGCCCCGCCCCCGGCGAGAGGTCCGGCTAGCGCGGTCCAGGCGGCGGTGTCAGCGCGGCCCGGTCCCCGATCTCACCACGGGGAGGACTCCTCCGCGAAGGCGTGGTCGGGCAGCTTGTAGGTGATGCGCGACTCGTCCAGCGCGGATATGTCGAGCAGAGCGTTGAAGGCGGTGAAACTGGTCTCGCGCGCCAGCCTCGGAAGGCGGTCGTTGACGAAGCGGTGGTAGCGCCTCTCCAGGCGGTACGACCCCAGCACGCCCGCGGTGCGCGCGTCGGGATACATCAGGTCATCGGCCATCTGCTTGCCGATGAGAGCGCGGGAGACGCGGAACACGTACTTTGCCAGCTTCCGGCGTTCGGCAGGATCGGTGATGCCAGCGATCACGGGCGATGAGTTGATGAGAGAGTTGGCCATGGCGATCGACTCCATCTGGCACGTCGGCTCGCACATCAGGCCGATCCGGTAGATGCGCAGCGCCTCGGGCTCGTCCCGGAACAGGATCGTCTCGGGGATGCCCATCAGGTAGCCCGTCAGACGCCAGATGGCCATGAAGCTGGTGCGCTCCTCCTCGCTCATCGGGACGCCCAGGCTCGCCATGTGCTTCAGGAGCCTGGCTGAGAAGACCGTGATCGCGAACCCGAGGTGGGCGGCGTGCAGCGGCAGTCCCCACGCCTCGCGGTCCCAGTCTCCGGAGTTGCTGAAGAGGCGCCTGATCTGGGCATGGACCACCCGGATGCGAACCGAGAGCTTCCAGCCGTCCCCCTGGGGCTCGAGCCCGCCGGGGATCATTATCTCGACGAGGTGGCGGTTGTTCTGCTTGAGGCGCCTCACGCCCTGGTCGCGCAGCCGGCCGCTGATGAAGAACGACTTGGCGATGTTGGTGGTGAACCCCTCAACCAGCGCGCCCGCCACCATCGCGGCCATGGCTGTCGTCGAGTCTCGATGGAAGAGACGGATCCCCGGCCCGAACTCGGAGATGTCCACCCAGTCGGGGACAGACTCCAAGTCCTCCAGGAAGTCCTGCAGTGCGGGCGGGGCGTCCCGAAGGACGGCGGCGTCGGGATCGTCCACCACCGCCTCCAGCAATCGGGTCGACTCGTCGCGGGGGAGCGATGCGAGCTGCTCGACCAGGGTGTCGGCGAGAGGGTCGCCTATCTGGGTGTGAGCCACGTAGTTGGCCGCCAGCTCGGGGTCCACCACCCGGGCTCGCTCGTAGCCCTCGACGTTGTCCGTCGGGATCTGCATTCGCTCTCGGCCGATCGTCACATGCGGCATGTGATTGCACCTCCATCCCAATGGGGAGCTGTCTGCGGGATCAGATCTGCTGGAGAGCCTTGGTGATGCCGACCACGGCCTCGCGACCGTCGCCGAAGAGCATCATCGAGTTGTCCGCCGCGAACAGCGGGTTGGGGATGCCGGCGAATCCGGGGCTGAGGCTGCGCTTGATCACGACCACGACGCCGCTCTTGTCCACATCCAGTATCGGCATCCCAGCGATGGGGCTGGACGGGTCGGTGCGGGCGACCGGGTTCACCACGTCGTTGGCGCCCAGCACGATGGTCACGTCGGTCTGCTCGAAGGTGGGGTTGATGTCGTCCATCTCGATCAGCTTCTCGTAGCTGATCTCGGCCTCGGCCAGCAGCACGTTCATGTGGCCGGGCATGCGGCCGGCCACCGGGTGGATCCCGAACACCACCTCGGTGCCGCGCTCCTCCAAGCGCCGGGCCAGATCGCGCACCGCGTGCTGGGCCTGGGCCACGGCCAGACCGTAGCCGGGCACGACGGCGACCCGCTCGGCCGACTCGAGCAGCATGGCCACGTCGTCGGCCGATGTGGAGCGGACCTTGCCCGCGTACACGTCGTCGGCGCTGGGGCCCCCCGCCCCTGACGGCGCGGGGCTGAACATCACGGCGGGCAGCGACCGGTTCATGGCGACGCACATGATCTGGGTGAGGATCAGCCCGCTGGCACCGACCAGCGAGCCGGCGATGATCAGCAGCGAGTTGTCGAGCACGAAGCCGGCCGCGACTGCGGCCATACCCGACAGCGAGTTGAGCAGCGCGATCACGACCGGCATGTCGGCTCCGCCGATGGGCGACACCACCAGGACGCCGAGCACGGCCCCGACGGCCACCAGCAGCCACAGCCACAACGGGTTGCTCGCGTCAACCACCATCAGGATCCCGAACGCCACCGCAGCTGCCGCGCCGGTGACGCTCACGATCCTCATCCCCGGAAATCCGGACCAGCGCAGCGACTCCTGGAGCTTCCCGAAGGCGATGAGGCTGCCGGTGAAGGTCAGGGCGCCGATGAGCGAGGCCAGCGCGGCTGCGGCCGAGAGCCGGGCCGAGGCGGTGTCGAGGTCTGAGGCCTCGATGTACGACGCGGCCGCCACCAGCACCGACGCGCCGCCCCCGAACCCGTTGAACAGCGCCACCAGCTCGGGCATGCCCGTCATCTGCACCCGGACGGCCAGCAGGGCCCCCACCGCCGCGCCCAGTACCAGGCCGCCGACGATCCACTCGAAGCTCAGGATCGAGTTGTCGGCGAGGGTGACAACCACCGCAATGAGCATCCCGGTGGCGCCGAATTGGTTACCCCTGACCGCGGTACGGGGCCGGCTCAGCCGCTTGAGGCCGAGGATGAACAGCACCGCCGCGGCGAGATACCCGAGCGTGGTCCAGTCGTCCATCACGACTCGCCTCCACCGCTGCCGGCGGGCGCGTCCCGGCGGCGCTTGGGACGGAACATGTGCAGCATCCGGTGGGTCACCAGGAAGCCGCCCACCACGTTGATCATCGCCAGCGTCACCGCCGCGAACCCGAGCACCGTCGTGAACGTGCGGTGATCGGCGCCGGCGGCCACCAGAGCGCCCACGATCGTGATGCCCGAGATGGCGTTCGAGCCCGACATGAGGGGCGTGTGCAGGGTGGGGGGCACCTTGGTAATCAGCTCGACCCCGAGGAACACGGCCATGACGAACAGCGTGACGGCAACCAGGAGATCCATCGTCTAGCCCTCCGCGCCTGCTTCGTGCGGGGTTGCGCTCACGCCGAGCGCGGCGGCCACCTCCGGGTTCGCCACCTCGCCGTCGAGCGACACGAGCATGGCCGCGACGATCTCGTCGTTGGTGCGGAGGTCCATCTCGCCCTCGGGAGCGAGGTGGCGCAGGACCGCGACGAGGTTGCGGGAGAACATCTGGCTGGCATGGCGGGCGCAACGCGACACTAGGTCGGTGGGGGCCAGCACGGTCACTCCGCCCCGGTCGACCTCAACGTCGGACTGGGACACGGCACAGTTGCCGCCCCGCTCCGAAGCCAGATCGATGACGACCGAGCCGGGAGCCATGGCATCGACCATCGCCGCGGTGAGGAGCAGGGGCGACGCCCGCCCGGGGATGGCTGCGGTGGTGATGACGACGTCGGACGCAGCCACGTAGGGGGCCAGCAGTTCCTGCTGCCGGCCGGCGACATCGTCGCTCTGGGCCCGCGCATAGCCGCCGGCGTCCTCGGCGCCGGCCGCGTCGGCTCCTGCGGCGGTGAGGTCGAGTTCCACGGCTCGTGCTCCCATCGAGCGGATCTGTTCCACGGCTGCGGGGCGTACGTCGTAGCCCTCGACCACCGCGCCCAGGCGACGGGCGGTGGCGATGGCCTGAAGGCCGGCCACGCCAGCGCCCAGCACCAGAACCCTGGCCGGCGCCAGGGTGCCGGCGGCGGTCATCATCAGCGGGAACATCTGCGGCAGCCGGCTGGCGGCCACCAGCACCGACTCGTAGCCGGCGATGGTGCCCATCGATGACAGCACGTCCATGCTCTGGGCCCGGGTGATTCGGGGGACCAGGTCCAGCGAGAACGCGGTGGTCCCGTTGTCGGCGTGCCGCTGCGCTCTCTGGGGCATCCACAGCGGGTCGAACACGCCGATGAAGGCGGGCGGGGCCGATCCGGCCTGCCCGCTGGGGGGCTCGCCCTCCGGGAGGTCGCGCACGGAGACCAGCAGGTCGGCCGCCGCGGTTTCGGAGGCCGGGGCCACCGAAGCGCCCGCCTCCCGGTAGGAGTCGTCGCCGATCCCGGCGTCGAGACCGGCGCCCTGCTCGACGACCACGTCGAAGCCGTGCTGCACAAGGGTCTCGACCCCGGCGGGTACGAGAGCCACGCGTTTCTCCCTAGGCGCGGATTCGCGCAGCATTCCCAGGCGCACGAGAGATGGAGCCTAGCGGTATGGACAGGGTTCGCTCGCCTTGCGGCGCGGCCTCTAGTCTCCGGCTGTTCGCATCCCGTCGATGCCCAGAGAGGTGAGCGTGAGCACCATCATCCACTCCAGCCCCCTGCCCGATGTGGCCATTCCCGACCAGTCCATCACCGAGTGCGTGTTCGCGTCGGCGGCAGAGCGTGCCGACGAAGTGGCCATCACCGACGGGGACGCCTCGTCCTACACGTTCTCGCAGCTGCACGGCGCGGTTCGCAGCCTCGGCGGTGGCCTGAGCTCGCACGGCGTGGGCCCGGGCACCACCGTCGGCATCCTGGCGCCGAACATCCCCGAGTACGCCATTGCTTTCCACGGCATCGCGCTGGCGGGTGGCACGGTCACCACCATCAATCCCACCTACCGGCACGAGGAGGTGAGATTCCAGTTGCAGGACGCGGCGTCGTCGCTGCTGGTGACCATCCCGATGTTTCTCGAGACCGCCCGGGCCGCCGCTGAGGGCACCGGAGTGGAGGAGATCGTGGTCATGGGGGAGGCCGACGGCGCGACGCCGTTCGCGTCGTTGTTCGGCGAGCCCATTGACCAGGTGCCGGTCGACTACGCGGAGCATGTGGTCGTGCTGCCCTACTCGTCGGGCACCACCGGCCTGCCCAAGGGCGTCATGCTCACCCACCGCAACCTCGTCGCCAACATCGCCCAGATGGAGCACACCTTCATTCCCGAGGAGGGGGAGGTGGCCCTGGCGGTGCTGCCGTTCTTCCACATCTACGGCATGCAAGTGCTGATGAACATGCTGCTCGCCTTCGGCGTGAGGGTGGTGACCATGCCCCGCTTCGACATGGTGCGGGCGCTGGAACTGGTGCAGAGCGAGCGGATCACCCGGTTCTTCGCGGTGCCGCCCATGGTGCTGGGACTGGCCAAGCATCCGGCCGTGGACGAGTTCGACCTCTCGTCGGTCAAGCAGATCTTCTCGGGCGCGGCCCCGCTGGGCGCGGACCTGGCCGCGGCGGCCGCCGCCCGGGTGGGCTGCGAGGTTGTGCAGGGCTACGGGATGACCGAACTCAGCCCGGTCAGCCACTGCACGCCCTCGGGCCAGTTCCGGCCGGGCACCAGCGGGGTGACCATCTCCAATACCGAGATCCGGATCGTGGACCCCGCAACGGGAGCCGACCTCGACGTGGGCGGGCGAGGCGAGCTGCTGGTGCGGGGCCCGCAGGTGATGAAGGGCTACCTCAACAACCCTGACGCCACCGCAGAGACCCTCGACTCCGACGGCTGGCTCCACACCGGCGACGTGGCCCTGCTCGATGGCGACGACCACGTCTCGATAGTCGACCGCATCAAGGAGCTGATCAAGTACAAGGGCTTCCAGGTCGCTCCTGCCGAGCTGGAGGCGGTGCTGATCACCCATCCGGCGGTGGCCGACGCAGCCGTGATCGGCGTTCCCGACGAGGAGGCTGGGGAGCTTCCCAAGGCCTTCATCACCCTGGCTCCCGGCGCGGAGGCTCCCAGCCTCACCGATCTCCAGGCCCATGTGGGGGAGCACCTGGCCACCTACAAGCAGGTGCGGGTCGTCGAGGTGCTCGAGGCCATCCCCAAGAGCGCCTCGGGCAAGATCCTGCGCCGCGAGCTCAGGGACCGCTGAGAGCTCCAACAATCCGCGCCCGGCATGCATGGTTGCGGCGCGGTTCGTCTAGGGTGCTACGCGATGTCCCCAGCCGGCCCACGCCCGGCTCAAGAACACGAAAGGAACGCAACCGATGGCAACACCGCAGGCGGCGATTCTCACCGATTTGGAGAAGTACCAGTGGTACACCCACATGAGCCGGGTCGACGGCGCCGACCTCGACGTGATCCGCCAGGCGCTCAGCGACTGCCGGGCCGACGCCGCGGCCCAGGGTGTGAACCTCTGCATCCTGCTGGGCCCGACGCTGGCCGCGGACCTCGGCATCGAGACCGGAACCGACTTCCAGCCCTACCCCGGCTACACGTCCCCTGACGGTTCCAGGGTGGCCAAGGGCACCCAGGAGGAGCTGCTCATCTGGGTGCACGACGACGAGAAGGACCTGATCTGGGAGGTCCAGCACACGTTCCGGCGCGCCGTGGCCGGCCACATGGCGGTGGCCCGCGAGACGCCGACGTTCATCTACAAGAACAGCCTCGACCTCACCGGCCACATCGACGGCACCGGCAACCCCGAGCCTGAGGACCAGCGCGACCGGGCGATCATCGACGACGGCGACCCGGGCGCGGGCGGCGCTTTCTGCATCGCCCAGCGCTGGGTGCACGACATGGACTACTGGGCCTCGCTGTCGCTGGAGCAGGAGGAGAACACCTTCGGCCGGACCAAGGCCGACTCCGTCAAGCTGGACGTCCAGGTGCCCACCTCGCACCTGTCCCATGTGGAGCTGCGTGAGGGCGCCACTGCCGACGAGTCCACCGCGAAGCGGGGCGAGATGGTGCGGCGCTCCACGCCGTACGCCTTCCACGACGGGACCGTCGGGCTGTACTTCATGGGGTTCTGCAAGACCCAGGCTCCGATGCGCGAGCGCATGGACGCCATGTACGGCATCAACGGCCAGGAGCCCGATGCCATCACGAACTACTCCACGCCGGCGTCCGGGTCGTTCTACTTCGCCCCGTCGGTGGAGGCGCTCGACGCGGCATTGTCCTAGCGGCCGCCGAGACCGAGCGGGCAGGCGTCGGCGCCGGGGCGGCACCCCGGCGCCTGTCGGGGCCGGACCATTCCCAAGCTGACGGCAGCGACGTGACATCGCAGTTCGTCTTCGGCGTCGACCTCGACGGGGTCGTCGCCGACTACACGGTCGGGTTCGCGAAGATCGTCGCCGAGATCAGGGGGGTAGACCCGGCGTCGCTGCCGGACGAACGGTCCTACGACTTCCGCGAGTGGGGGCTTAGTCCGGACGAGTTCGAGCGATACCACGCCACGGCCGTCACCGAGCACCGGATGCTGGCCAAGCTGCCCGCCATCGAGGGCGCGGCCGAGGCCCTGTGGCGACTGTCCGACGCGGGCGTGTGGATCCGGGTCATCACCCACCGCCTCTACGTCAATTGGGGCCACGCCGAGGCGGTGGGAGACACCGTGCAGTGGCTCGACGCTGAGCGCATCCCGTATCGCGACATCTGCTTCCTGGGGAACAAGCCCGAGGTAGAGGCCGACTGCTATGTGGACGACGCTCCCCACAACATCTCGGCACTGAGAGCCGGCGGGAACGACGTCATCGTGTTCGATCAGCCCTACAACCGTGACGAGGTCGATCCGAGAGCCCGCAACTGGAGGGAGGTCGAGCAGCTGGTCATGGACCGGTTCACCGAGTGGAGGGGCGCGGCCGGGGTCCAGCCGCAGCTCCCCGGAATCGACGCCGGCAAGGACCGCCTGACCGAGCGCCGGTCCGCGAGCGGAGTGGCCCCACTACCCGGCGCGGACGAGGAGAACTAGCGCTACCGGCCCGAGCGGCGTCCATCCGCTCGGCATCAGCCTCTGAGAATCCCGAAGGGCGACTGGTCGCGAGGCACTTCCCGGACATTGACGGCTGGTCCGCCACGCCGGGCCGACATCGCGGCCGCGGCTGCGACCGTCAAGGCGGACGAGGCGGCATCCAGATCAGGCCAGGAATGCGCCTCGCCGTGAGCGACCCGGACCAGCCGCTCGATCTGGGCCACAAAGCCGAGCGCGGCCAGCGGGTGCGAAGAGTCGCCGGGCGAGCCGACCGGCGCGCCGTCGATCTCCGCGACCGGCACCGGCCAGATGTCCACGCGAGCCACATGGGCCGAGTCGGCCGCCTCAAGGGCAGCCTCGGCCACCCGGGCATCCCAACGCAGGTCTGCCCGGGCTGTACGTCCGGCGATGGACCGGAGCACGATCAGTGCGGCGCGGTCGAGCCCATCCACGACATCAGCTCGGGGCACGGCCACAGACTCGATCGCGGACCCCATCGCGGCCGTCACCACCGGCCAGAACCCGGCCCCGGGATCCAGGGTCACGCCGCCCCCGAAGGCGCGCCCGGAGTTCGGGCCGCGGGCCGGGTCGGGCACGCCCAGCCTCAGTTCGAGATGGTGGGGCTCCATGACAGTCACGGCGTCCAGCATCCTGCGCACCACGGGGGCATGCAGCAGATTGGCGGCTGCCATGATGGGATGATCCGGCAGCGCCGCGGCGAGCTCCGCAACCCCGCCGAGGGTGATCGCCGCGGGCGACTCGACCAGCACGGCCCGCAGCCGGCGCGACTCCGCCAGCGCGGCTGCCACCTCGACACGGGACGCCGGAGGAGTGGCGATCACGGCCACGTCGCAGACGCGGGCGAGGTCAGCCACCGTCAGGACGGGACAGTCCAGAGCCCCGGCCAGAGCGGCAGCCCTCGGCGAGGCGGGCGACAGCGCACTAACTCCCGCCAGCGTCGCGCCCCTGGCCGCCCGGACGGCTTCGGCATGCAGGGTCGCAGCCCGGCCCGCGCCGACGACGCCCACTGAAGTCACCCGGAGATAGTGGCACAGCGACCACGCGGGAGGTGAGAGCGCATGGAGCGTCCGCGAACGGGGCCGGGGCCTCGCGCTTCGGCAAGCCGCCTACTGGTTGCGGTCCCTCCGCTCGATTCCAGGAAGTCCCGCTGCCGTTCGCTGCACCTACGGACCACTCAGGCCACGGCCTCACGCGCGCTCCGCGCGGCCATCGTGGGTTGCGGCCCGTCGGCTCGGCCTCTTAGTGTCACGCCGTGCCCGATGCCGGACCTCACGACGACGAAGCTGCCGACAGCAGCGACGACAGCTCCGACAGTGTCCACCCGCTGTTGGAGATCCAGCGGCTCGACACCGAGACCGAGCAACTCCATCACCGGCGGGACAATCTCTCCCAGCGCCAGGACTTGAGCGCGGTCCGCACCGAGCAGGCCGCGCAGCAGGCTCAGATTGACACGGTCGCGCTGCAGCGGATCGAGGTCCTTACCCGGCAGAAACGCCTCGAGGACGAGGCGGCCATCATCCAGGCCAAGGCCGATGTCGACGATAACCGCCTCTACTCCGGCGAGATCACCGCCATCCGGGACCTGCAGGCTCTGCAGGACGAGATCAAGGGATTGCGCTCCCGGCAGGGGATGCTGGAGGAACGGGCCATCGAAGCGCTGGTGGAGGCGGAGGAGTTGACCGATCAGGCCGAATCCCTGGAGGAGCAGCGCCGGTCCTGCGACGAGCGGGTCACCGTCCTCGAAGCAGAGCTGGCATCGGCGGAGACCGCCATCGACGACCAGCTCGCGGCGCTCTCGACGGCGAGGGCCGAGGTCGCCGCGGCCGCAGAGACGGCCGCAGTGACCCGGTATGAGCGGATGCGCGAGATGTTCGGACCGAGCACGGCGGTGCGCTTCGATCCGTCCTCGGGCTGCGGATGCCCCCACCAGATGCCCGCCGTCGAGGTGGCCCGCATCAAGCGTTGTGCCGAGGGGGAGGTGCTGGACTGCGCCGAGTGCGGGCGGCTGGTGCTGCGCTGAGAGGCCGCGCCGCGTAGGCGGCTACTGAGGTGTTCTTCTGGTTCGCGGCGTGCGGGGTGGTGGCCGTGGCGCTGGTGTTCGGCAGCAGCGGCGTCGACTACCGGGTGGTGGCACTTGGCTCGGTGCTGCCCCTGGCCGAGAACCTGAGCGGCTCGCCATCGGTACTGCACACCCTGGCCGGCAGCGTGGTGCTGCTGACGGCGGTGATGCTCATCACCGCGGGCCGGGGCCGGCGACTGCTGCGACGGCGCTGGATCGGCCTGCCCATCGGCACCCTGGTGTTCCTGGTCGCCAGCGGTGCCTGGTCGCGCACCGCGCTGTTCTGGTGGCCGGTGGGCGGCAGCGGGGGAGTGGGCCACGGCGCTCCCCCGGAATTCGACCGTCCCCTAGCGGTCCTGCTGGCCTTTGAGTTGGCCGGCATCGCGGCACTGATCTGGACCGCCCGCCGCTTCAACCTGTCGGACCCCGACCGCCGCCGAGCCTTCCTGAAGTCAGGCCGCCTAACCCGCCCGCCCACCTGATCACACATCAACGCGAGCCACCTGACCGCCCGGACGCGCGGGGCCGTCGTCCGGTGTGAATCAAGCCCACGGCAGCGGGCTGGGCGAGGGCGAACAGCGACTCGGGCGAATGCGTCCCCGCCGAGGAGTTCCCGGCCCGGACGAATGCGTCCCGGCCGAGGAGCTCCCGGCCCGGCCGCCGTCGGAATTACGGCACCTAAGCGAGGGCGAACAGCGACTCGGGCGAATGCGCTCCTGCCGGGGAGCTTCCGGCCCGGCCGGCTCGGTCCGGTGGCGCCGTCGAAGCGGAGCCTGCCCCGGGCTGCGTGGCTGCTCGCGGGGGCGACGGTCCATGGGCCGGTGGCGGGTCGGGGGCGTGGGCCGGTCCGTGGCGGATGCGTTCGGGCGGAGCGATGGTGTAGAGGCCCCGCCCGTCGGGAACCTCCCGCCAGCCGTGGTGATGGATCTTCTGGTGGCAGGCCCAACACACCAGCATCATGTTGTCGATGTTCGTGGGACCGCCCCGCGACACGGCCTCGACATGGTGGCCCTGACATATCCACATGTCGGTGCCGCAGCCTCCGCAGGCGCCGTAGCGGGCCCGCAGCGCGTTCATCTGGGCCTTGGTGGCCGGCCGCTTGGCGTGACCGTGCCACAGCGGCACACCCTCGCTGCTGAACACCACCCCGGTGATCCGAGCGTCGCAGAAATGCTCCTCAAGCACGCTCTGAGGGATCACGCCACCCCCAGCGACCTCCGCGAACGCCGCGGTGCCGTCCGCGTCGAGGTGCTGGACGATGGTGATGTCAGCCGACGGCCGGCCCCAACAGCCGCACTTGTTGGCGTCTGCGCCGCCGCGGCCGGCCTCACCTGAACTGCAGCCCCCATCACTCGCGGTGCTGCGGGTCTCGGTAGTGCCGGCCTCGCCGTCGGCGTCGGCTCTGGAGTAGATGCTGCCGTGTGAGCTCAAGGTCTCCAGCGCATCAGCCATGCGCTGGTCGAGGCTGCGCTTGTCCCCACCCGCACTGTGCAGATCGGCCCTTCGCAGCCGCTCAGCTTCTTGAGCAAACCGTTTGCGCACCTTGGCCCCGGTCACCGGGTCCAGCTCGCCACGGAGATGCACCATCCCGTCGTCGCCGTCCCAGAAACTCAACCGCCGCCGAGCCCGCTGGCGCCTATACCGCTCCTCGCCGTCATCGACCTGACGCCGCGCCGCCCACCGGCCCGCCTCCCGCGCGAACTGCTCAGGCGTCAACACCGCCGCCTGAGCCAACAGATCGCCATCCTGCTCCACCTGCTCGCCGCTGGTCTTCTCACAAGCGGCCGCCAGCACCCTGGCGTTCGCCACCGAGATCTCACCGCTCTCCACAGCATCACGAACGGCAAGCATCTCCTGGAGCGTCTCGACCGTCTTGACCTGGCTGGCCGCATCTCGCCGAGACAATCCCGCGGACCGCGCTAACACCCCCACACCACCATCCCCGTGACGGTCCCGGGCTGCCACCAAGACAGCCGCGTCGGCCTGCAGCACAGCTACCTGCGCCCCGAACGCCTTCGACCCCTCCAGCACCGCCCGAGCGTCCGCAGTAGGCGTCGCCGCGTCGTTGACTAGACGGATCAACGCCGCCAACCCCTCCCGCACCTGCTGCATCGCTTCCATACCCATGAGTACATCTTGCCAGAGAGGTATGACATCTATAGATCAATTTCAAGATAATTCAAGATATTTTAGTTGCGACGTGCGGAACTCACGGACTCGCCTCGCACGGCGCGCCGACCGGAAGTCTCACCGGGACGCTCTCACCTCTGGACGCGGCCAGGACTTCGACGCAGCCGGGCTCGGTCACCCAGACGCCGCCCGCGAACACGACCCACTCCCGTTCCGAGCTGCACGGCCCGACCCGCACCACGCGAGCCGGGGCATCAGGATGGACGTATTCCAGGACGGCCTTGCCGGAAGAGCCGATCACCTCAACCGAGACCGGCCGATCGCGGCGCACCAGCAGGCCTAACTTCGAGAAGCGGAAGCCCTCCAGCTCCGAGCCTGCGGACCCCGTGCGCCCGAGTTGGAGCACTCCCGAGGGCAGCGCGACGAAACCGCCGGCCGAGCCGTGGGGCACATACGACGGGCCGACGCTGTCGACGGCATCGATCGCCTGCGAGCACGGCACGTCGACCGTTGCCGGCTCCTGGACCGCAGCCGGCTGCTCGCCACCGCCGGAACAGCCCGCCAACGCGACAACGACAGCGACCATTGCGAGCGCCCGCAACAACGCCGCTCCTACGTCTCCAGGCACCGCGGGAACCCAGGGAGCCACAAGGGGGTGGTGGCGGGGAGCCGGCCTGTAGGCGGGATTCTGTCCGGGAGCCCGTTGCCGGGATCTCCTTGGATGACCATCCATCTTTGCGATCTACCCGGGAGTGTCTGCGGGCGGGCCGCCCTCTCCCTGCTCGATCTTGCTCCGGGTGGGGTTTGCCTAGCCGCTCCGGTCGCCCGGAGCGCTGGTGCGCTCTTACCGCACCGTTTCACC
>VYCW01000050.1 GCA_009843735.1 Acidimicrobiaceae bacterium
AGATCCGCAAGCGCATGGACGAGGGCCTGGCCCTGTGCGGCGACCAGGTAGGCACCCCGATGATCGCCCTCAAGGACCGCAACGGCGACAAGCAGGGTTACTTCGGCCCCGTCATCACCCGGGTGCCGCCGAGAGAGGACTCCCTGGCCATGTGGGACGCCCTGGTGGCCATGATGAACGTGGCCGGATTCTGGGAGCTCAAGCGCACCCGAACCGAACGCCCCGAGTTCGGCGACCGCCCCTGAGGCGGGCCCAGTCTGCTCGCGGGATTACGGCCCGCAGAAGTGCGACCATACGGCCTCAGACTTGACCGGACCGATGCCTCTGACCGCTTCGAGAGCCGCTCGGCTGTAGAACGGCTGAGCGGCGACCAGCCTGGCTGACAGCACCTCGCCGATGCCGGGAACCGCGTCGTACTGGGCCGCGGTCCTGCCGCCGATGACGCACTCGTCCGCTGGAGCGACGGTCGTCGTCGGAGAAGATGTCGTCGTTGGAGGAGATGTCGTCGTTGCCGGTGACTGGGAGAACTCGGGCACCTGATCCCCGCAGCCCGAGAGCGTCCGGCTGAGAGCATCGGCCTCGGCTTGGTCCACGGCAAGACCCCACTCCGACTTGACGGCCACCGTGGTCAGAGCCAGGAAGCACCGTCCCACCCGGGTGACCGTGTACCCGCCGCCGCACGCCGACGACCGGGCTATGTCGGCGTCCGACCACTCGAAGACATCGTCCCCGCCCTTGGACTGGTTCACGCAGGCTCGCGACGCCACATGGTTGGCCGGGTCCTGGCTGAACCGCTGCTTCTGATCCGCCGGCCAAGCCCAGCCGCCCGACTCATGCGCCTCGTGCAGGGCCACCACATGGTCGACGTTGCAGGTGTCGATGGGGATCCCGGTGTAAGGATCGGGCGAACCAACCGCGCCGCGGCAGAGGCCGCTGTTGTGCGGTCCCCAGTCATCACGGTCGTATCCCGAGTCACGCTCAGGCACCACCGGGAGAGACACCGACGGAATCGAAGTCGTTGGGACAGACGTCGTCGGCGCAGCCGTCGTCGGCACGGAGGTTGTGGGCACGGAGGTTGTCGGCACAGTCGTTGTTGGCACAGTCGTTGTTGGCACAGACGTAGTCGGGACCGATGTCGCAGGCACAGACGTCGCGGGTGCGGACATTTCAAGCACAGTTGTCGGCGGCGCAGATGTCTCGGGCGCAGACACCTCAAGCACAGCCTCTGTGCCTTCTGCCTCGTCAACCGTCGGCGGCGGCGCTGACGTCGAGGGTGCCGAGGCCTCAGGAGCGGAGACCGGAGATACGGACGTCGTTGAGACCAAGACCTCAGGGGCAGACGTGGCAGGCGCAGACGCCTCAGGAGCAGGGGCCGCGGCCGCCGATACTGACGGTGCGGGAGCCTCGGCCGTATCGCCGGTGTCGGACGGCCCGCAGGCCGCTGCCCCGAGCAGCACCAGCGCGGTGACAACGCGACTGAACCGCCCGACACGGGATGGGCACCGACCCTGGCCGTCCATCGCTTGACCTCAATCCGCCCGGGGGCTACGGAGCGGGTTGGACGGTCTCCACTGGTTCGCCCCTCAGCGCGGCCAGGACCTTGGCGACGACCTGGACCGAGACGTCGCGCTGGGCTGCGCCGGTGCTGGCGCCCAGGTGGGGGGTATGCACCACGCGGGGATGGCCGATGAGGGGGTGGTCCGACGGCGGGGGCTCGGTGTCGTAGACGTCGAGGCCCAGGCCGGCCAGGCGGCCGTCATCGAGGGCGTCCCGGGCCGCCGCCGGGTCGATGAGGCTGCCCCGGGCTGCGTTCACCACGATCGCGCCCGGCTTGATGGCCGCCAAGGCGGCCTCGTCCAGCAGTGCGGAGCCGTCCTCCTGGGCCACCGCGTGGAGGCTCACGAAGTCCGACTCGGCCAGCAGTTCGGGAAGCTCGACCATCCTGGCGCCGTGCTCCCGGGCCACCTCGGCCGGGATGTACGGATCGGTGGTCAGCACGGCCATCTCGAACGCCAGTGCCCGGCGGCCCACAGCCCGCCCGATCCGGCCGAAGCCGACCAGGCCGAGCGTGGCGCCGGCCAACTGCACCCCTACGTACTGCTTGCGGTTCCAGTTCCCGGCCGCCAGCGAGTTGTGGGCGTCGGTCACACGGCGGGCCGTGGCCAGCATCAGCGCGAAGGCGTGCTCGGCCGCGGCCAGCATGTTGGCCTCCGGAGTGTTGACCACGGCGACACCCCGCTCGGCCGCAGCTGCGAGGTTGATGTTGTCCACGCCCACCCCGGCGCGACCGATCACCCTCAGGCCCGATCCGGCCGCGATCAGCTCGCCATCGACCTGGGTTCCGCTGCGCACGATCAGGGCGGCCGCGTCCTGTACCGACTCGAGCAGCTCGGCCCGGCTCTGACCCTCCGCGAAGACGGCATCGACATCGCGATCGGAGCGCAGGCGGTCCGCGCCGGCCGCCCCCAGCGGCTCGGCCACCAGCACCCTGTGTCGCTCAGGCATAGATCATCCCCTCCGCCATGCCGCGCTCGACCGCCTCTCTCGTTCGAGCGCGGGATTCCCCCGCAGTCTCGCGGCGGCGGGTCCGTCAGGCGTGGATGCCGAAGCGGTGCAGGCCGTAGGCGTTGATGGCGTTGCCCCGAAGCACCTTGTAGCACTCGCCGGCGTCCATGCCGACCGCGGCGAACATCGAGTGGGCCACCTTGCGGGAGTGCGGGAACGTCCCGTCGGAGTGGGGGTAGTCGGTCTCGAAGAGGATCTGGTCGATGCCCACGTCGTGGCGCTGCTTGAGTCCCACCAGGTCGTCGAAGATGCAGCCGAAGACCCGGCCCTGCACGATCTCGCTGGGCAGTGGTCCGTCGCCGCCCACGCCGCCCCGGCCCTCCCTGAACACTGAGTCCATGCGCTCCACCTGGAACGGCATCCAGCCCACCTGGCTCTCGGCGTAGGTGATCTTGATCCGCTTGAAGCGCTGGAGCGTGCCCGAGAACACCCAGTCGACCATGGAGCCCTCGGCGTTCTGGGCGTACAGCGACATCGACGTGGCCAGAGGGGCATCGGCTGAGGTGGACGGCATCGACGACGAAGAGCCGATGTGCATCGACACGGTGGTGTCGGACTCCTCGCAGGCCCGCCAGACCGGGTCCCACTCGCCGGTGTACATCGACGGCAGACCCAGCTTCGACGGGTTCTCGGAGAAGGCCACCGCGAAGCAGCCCTTGGCCGCGCAGCGCCGCA
>VYCW01000117.1 GCA_009843735.1 Acidimicrobiaceae bacterium
TCCTGGGTCGCCGCGAGGCGATCGTGGAGGAGCGCCCGGGCGTCACCCGGGACCGTAAGGCGGTCGACGCCGAGTGGCAGGGCCGCCGCTTCACGCTGCTCGACACCGGCGGCTGGAGTGCTTCCAGCGACGAGCTCGACGCCAAGGTCAGCGCCCAAGCCGAGCGAGCAGTGCGCGAGGCCGACGCCGTGCTGTTCGTGGTGGACGCGTCGGTGGGGCTGACCGCCGACGACGACCAGGTCGCCCGGGTCCTGTACTCCGCCGATGTGCCAGTGATGGTGGTGGCCAACAAGATCGACCATGCGGCCCAGGCCGATTCGGTGTGGGAGCTGCTGGGGCTCGGTCTCGGCACGCCCCATCAGGTCAGCGCGCTGCACGGCCGAGGCACCGGCGATCTGCTGGAGGAGCTCGTCGCCTGCCTCGACGCGGCCAGCGCCTCGACCGCGCTGGAACAGAAGCCCGGATCGACCCCCGACCCGGCTGGCGAGGGCTTGGCGGCCGCTGTGGCCGAGGCGTTCTCGGTGGTGCTGGTGGGCCGGCCCAACGCCGGGAAGTCGACGCTGTTCAACCGGCTGATCGGGGAGGACCGCGCCATCGTGCACGACCTTCCAGGCACGACGCGCGACGCCATCGACACGCTCATCGAGACCGACGAGGGACCGGTGCGGTTCATCGACACCGCCGGGATGCGCCGCCGGGCCCGCATCGACTCGGGCACCGAGTACTACTCGCTGGTGAGGGCCCTGCGGGCGGTGGACACCGCGGACGTGGCCCTGCTGGTGGTCGACTCGTCGGTGGGGGTGACCCATCAGGACCAGCGCCTGGCCGAGCGGGTCGACGCCGCCGGCTGCCCGGTGGTGATCCTGCTCAACAAGTGGGACCTGATCGACACCGAGACTCGCCTCGATCTGGGCCGCGACGTCCAGGACCGGCTGGGCTTCCTGGGCGACCCGCCGGTGCTGCGCATCAGCGCCCTCAGCGGCAAGGGCGTGACCCGGCTGTGGCCGTCGCTGAGCGCGGCGGTGGCCGAGTACCGCACCCGCATCCCCACCAGTAGGGTCAACGAGGTTGTGCGGGCCGCCCAGAGCGCCCAGCCCGCGCCGGCAGGGGCCCGCATCCTGTACGCCACGCAGGCGGCCGCCGACCCGCCGACGTTCACGCTGTTCGCCAACCGCACCCTGCCGCGCACGTACCTGCGCTACATCGAGCGCAAGCTGCGCGAGAGCTTCGACCTGGGCGTCACCGCGCTCAAGTTCAGGGTCCGCCGCCGCGACGAGTAGCCCGCCGCCCGGGCCGGTCCGCGGGCGCGAGGGAGCCCTCAGTGGGGGCCCGCGGCCCAGGATGTCCCTCCGAGGCGGTACGATGATGGCGGCAGCGGGCCGCGAATCTGAGGGGAGGGGCGCGCGTGGTAACGATCGTTCTCGATCTTCTGGCCCTGAGCTGCGCGCTGGCCATGGTGTTCTACATCCGCTCGGCCCGTCACCGCCAGCGGTTCGTGCGCCTGATCGACAGCGATGTCGGCACCCATCCCGAGGCGCTGGCTCTGGCCCACGCGGGGTACCGCAAGGACGTCCACGGGTCGGTCGTCTACGGCCTGCTCGTGGCGGTGGCGCTGCTGGTGGGCCGCGTCGACTGGGCAAACATCACGATCGTGCTCGCGCTGCTGGCCGTGCCGGCGGCGATGTCGGTGTGGTGGGCCCGCACCGCGCTCGAAGAGGTCCGCATGGCCCGCAACCGCTACGCGCTGGAGCGCCGGGCCGAGCAGGCCCTAGAGCAGGAGCAGCTGGCGCCCAAGGCGTGGGCGGCCCGGCTGGCGCCCGAGGAGGTGCCCGACTTCAGCGGGTTCGAGATCGGACGGGTCTACCAGGCGGGCTCGGGCCTGATGGCGGGCGACTTCTTCGACGTGCACCGGGTGGGGCGTCACCGGGTGGCCGCGGTCATCGGCGACGTGGCCGGCCACGGCATCGAGTCGTCGATCACCGCGTTCCAGGCCAAGTACCTGTTGAGGGTGTTCCTGCGCCAGTTCCGTGATCCGGCCCAGGCTTTCGAGGAGATCAACGCGCAGCTGTCGGCGGGGGACCGCAACGAGGAGTTCATCTCGGCGTGCGTGGTGGTGTTCGACACCGAGGCCGGGACGCTGCGCTACTCGTCGGCGGGGCACCCGGCCGCGTTCCTGTTCCATGAGGAGGGCACCAGGCCGCTGCGCTCCACCGGCCCGCTGCTGATGCTCGACCCCCAGGCGACGTACTTCTCGAGGGAGATCCCGATGGCATCGGGCGATCTGGTGGTGATGTACACCGACGGTCTGGCCGAGGCCCGCGCCGGGCGCCAGATGTTCGGCGAGAACCGCATCATCAAGTCGGTGGAGCGGGATCTCAACGCGGCGCCCGACGTGCTGTGCAAGTCGCTGCTGGACGCGGCCAAGGACTTCGCCGGGGGCACGATCGGCGACGACACCGCCATCATGGCCATCCGCCGAGACTGAGCCCATGGCATGGTGCCGGTCCTGCGAGCGGTACCTGACACCGACCACGCTCACCGCTGAGGGCGCGTGTCCGTCCTGCGGCCGCGAGGTCCAGCACCCGGATGAGCGCCCGGCGGCGGCCGCGGAGCGCATCCCGTGGCACTTCCGGCTGCTGGTGGCCGGCGCCGCCGTCTACCTCGTGTGGCGGGCCGTGCAGGGTGTGGCCCTTCTGCTGTAGCCGCTAGTCTCGCCTCCACGGGCTGTGGCGCAGCTTGGTTAGCGCGTCGGTCTGGGGGACCGAAGGTCGGGAGTTCAAATCTCCCCAGCCCGACAAGAAAAGGCTAGTTCAGAGCACTTTTCTGGTCCAGGCTTACTCTGTGGATAACCTCGAGATCGGCTCAACTTCTAACGAAAACTCTAACGGACGGTCTGTGAAGCTTCGTTATTCGACGTACCAGAACATCCCAATGGCGGAGCGAGATCTTCGAGTCTGGTGCCTCACGGAGTGCGCTTTGATGTAATGCGAAATCGTTTCTCGTCCCTCACCGGCTAGCCCGGCCGGAGGCTCTTGGAATGCGGGTCTGAGCCGCTATCGAGGCTCAACCCCAGAGTCCACCACGCCACTCCGTACATGATTGGCGGGGTGTCGCCGGCTCGCTCTACCACGCCATGCCCTTGTGGCACGGTCGCGTCTTGCGGCGACCCCATCACACTTGCCCCCAACGATGCACACCCATCGGTCGCTGAACGATCATGCTGCGGGTTACCGGCGGTGAGGGCACATTGACGACCGGTTGCGGCTGGTTCGTGCCACGCTAGACGTGTGGCACTTACAGACGATCTCGCTACAGCAGGCCATGAGGCGTGGTTCATCGCGTCGGTTGAACGCCTCGTGCGAGGGCAAGCTGAGACACTCGATGGCTACTTGGTGAGCGTGGGACAAGATAGGCGTCTGGGCCGCACCAGGACGACATGCAGGTGCCACTTCGTTGCCCGAGACGGGAATGGGCGTGTCCGCATGGAGGCGCTAGCCAAGAAACTCGTAAGCGTCGTTACGGACTACTGCATCCCTCGTTCGCGTATCGATCAGGCAAGCGAGCACTTCAACCGCACCGGATCAACCGAGCACTTCAACGCGCTTCAGCGAGAAGCTAAGTCGCTGTTCGCTGATGTCGACAACAGCGGCGAGGTTGGAGAACTTCTTATTTTCCTCCTCCTAGAACGGCTGCTCGGCATCCCGCAGGTTCTCTGCAAGATGAGCCTGAAGACCAACCCCAACGTCCACTTCCATGGAGTAGACGGTGTACATGTCAAGGCTCTCACAGGTGGAGGTCTGGCGATTTATTGGTGCGAATCCAAAATTCACGGGGATTTTGCTGAGGCGTCGCGAGCATGTCTCAAGAGCATCGCACCGTACCTCTTGGACGACGGTCTCGGTGCTACAGAGAGAGACTTGACGCTCCTGCGGACCAAGTTGGACTCGGGCGATCCCGCTCTGGACGACCTCCTCGTCAAGTACTTTGTTGAGGATTCCATCGCAGTAACCAAGCGAGAATTTCGAGGTGCGAGCCTCATCGGTTTCGCCCTGGATGAGTACCCCGACCCAGGTTCCCCCGGTGCAGAGATCCCCGACGAGTTGCAAGCCAAGATTGAGAGTTGGTTCGAGGCAGTTGCCTGCAGGGTACAGAACGAAGAGGTTGAGTCAATCGAGTTGGAGGTCTTTTGCTTGCCAGTCCCGGCAGTTGACGAGTTTCGCCAGGCGTTCAGGCGGCAGTTGAGGCTCGCATGACTCCGGAACTTGAGCGGCGCATCCTCGTAGCGCCGAGATTTGCGGCCGGCCACAGTCAGGCCAGGGTTCTCACCGTACTTGACGCGATGCCGGCCATCGAGCCGACCCTGGACACCGGGGAACCCGACTGGAGGTATCTCTTGACCGCGGCAAGCTTCCTCGTGGAGTCAGATGCGGAGGAATCTCAGTCCGCTGTGCTTGACGTAGCTCAGGCATGCCTGGTCTCTCCAGGGGCTGCAGAACATCAACGGGCTGCTGCGGTGGTCCTCTTTGAGCGGTTAGGAAATAGGCCCGCAGTACATCTCGCCGAAGATCGGGAAATCGTAAGGCGCGATGCCTGGCTGACGGAGCCATCGGTAGCACCCGAAATAGTGAAGACTCGGTTGGAACTCTCCGTGCCCTCGATAGCGGGGGCGTCCTTTGCTGTCAATCGTTTCCAGCGAGACTTCTGGGTCGCCGCTCGTCGGAGCAAGTGGATAAGCGTCAGTGCACCAACAGCTGCGGGAAAGTCCTACATCGTGCGCCGGTGGATCCAGGTGAAGCTCGCTGAGGCCCCGCGCTTCCGATGCGTATACCTCGTCCCCACGCGCGCTCTAATTGAGGAGGTTGGGCGAGACCTAGCGCGGGAGCTGGGCGACGCAGCAGGCGTGCGGACTCTTCCCTGGGATGATGAGATCGGACGTTCACCCAAGGAGATCTTCGTCTTCACTCAGGAGCGACTACACCTGCGGCTTCAGCAGGACCCCGAACTCACAATCGATCTCGTCTTTGTCGACGAAGCGCAGAAGTTTGGCGATGACAGTCGGGGCGTCTTGCTCCAGCGCGTGCTCGACGAGCTCGTCCGTCGCTCAGCAGATATCCAGGTTGTGTTTGCAAGCCCCTTGTCGGAGAATCCTGAGATACTGCTTGAGGGGGCTCCTCCTGAAGCTGAGTCCTCGGATCTTGTCGGGCAGACGGTAACCGTAACCCAGCACCTCTTATGGGTGAACCAAGTTCCTCGCAATTCTCGCTTGTGGAACGTCGACCTAGTCGATGGCGAGGAACGCATGACGCTTGGACAGGTGAGACTCCAGGCTCGGCCGCAGCCGACGAGCAAACGACTGTCTCTCGTGGCTGTCGCACTTGGACGGGACGCACAAAGCAATGTTGTGTACGTCAACGGTCCCGCCCAGGCTGAGACGACGGCGCGCCAAATCTTCGAGGCTCTTGGAGAGGAAGCAGACGTGTCGCGTGATCCCAGGATCCGTGCCCTACGGGAACTTTGCCAGACAACGATTCATGAGCGGTATGCGCTAGCGGAGGTCATCAACCGCGGCGTCGGATTTCACTACGGCAACATCCCACTTCTCGTGCGGACCGAGATCGAAAGCATGTTCCGTGATGGAGTACTGCGTTACCTCGTCTGCACGTCGACACTCCTTGAGGGCGTGAATTTCCCCTGCCAGACGATGTTTGTCCTTGGCCCCGAACGGGGCCCCCAACAAAAGATGAGTCCCGCTGACTTTTGGAACCTAGCCGGGAGGGCGGGTCGGTGGGGTCGGGAGTTCGCGGGCAACATCGTTTGCATCGATACGGTCAAGAAGGACAAGTGGCCGGACCCGCCGCGTCGGCGGGTCCGATATCCGCTAACTAGGGCTACCGACACAGTTCTGGCAAACACAGCCGATCTTGTGCAGTACATCGAGGGTGGAGGGTTGCCCGGCGAACGCGGCGACCGCCCTCCCTTGGAAGCGGTGCTTAGCCTGATTGCAGCGCGACGAATGAGCAACCGCTCACTAGCCGATCTGCCAGGGGTTGGCAGAGATGCTGCCGCTGAGCTAGCAGCGGCGGTGGACGCGGCGCTCATGGGCGTCGAAGTGCCGGCCGAGATGGTTGAGCGACACGCGGGGATCAGCCCGATCTCGATGCAGCGTCTACTGGATGACTTTGCCAGTCGAGACAATCCCACTGAGCTATTGGTGTCGCTACCTGAGAGTGACGACGCACTCGAGACTCTTCTCGGAGCTATCGGTCGAATCAAGCGCCACCTTGGTGGAGATTTCGGTACGCCTCCGCGCCAGTTTGCACTGGCACTACTAATCATGCGATGGATGCGCGGAGAGTCGCTTGCTCGATTGATCTCTGACCGCGTTGCATTCTACGAGTCCCGCTCGAAGCCACCGAAACTCGCTACGACGATCCGTAACACGATGGCCGATGTAGAGAAGATCGCGCGATATGAGGCCCCAAAGTACCTCGCCTGCTACCTCGATCTTCTGCGATTCGAATTTGAGAGGCGAGGGATTGCTAGCCAACTCGTCGACTTGCCGGATGTCTCGATGTTGCTCGAACTCGGGGTGTCACGAACAACGGAACTCTCAATGATCTCCCTCGGTCTGTCGCGCACGTCTGCGGTTGCGCTCTCAGAGCACGTTATCGACGACGAACTTGGCACCCAGCAGTGTCTTCAGTGGCTCAGGCAGAGGGACCTTGAGGCCCTCGCGCTTCCGGTCCTCGTGCAACGCGAGATTGAAGCCCTCCTTCAACGGCGACCCGAGTCGGTAGCCACCGAGGCAGAAGATCCTGAGCGGTAGGATTCCTAGGAATCGCCGAAGATGGCGGTTCCGAAGGTGGCGGCGGCTTGGGCTTGCATGCCGGGTAGGACGTGTTGGTAGACGTCCATGGTGAAGGAGACGCTGGCGTGGCCGAGGCGTTCGCTTACGACTTTGGGGTTGACGCCTTGTTGCAGCAGGATCGTGGCGTGGGTGTGGCGCAAGTCGTGTAGGCGGATGCGGGGCAGGTCGATCTTGGCGAGGAGGCGTTCGAAGGTCTGGCTGATGAGGTCGGGGTGGATCGGGGAGCCGTCGGATTTGGCGAAGACGTAGCCACCGTTGTGGCGACGGCCGGTGGCCATGCGATCTTCGAGCTGGCGGCGCCGATGCAGCCGCAGCTGTGCGACGGTGTGGGGGTCTAGGTCGATGGTGCGGCGGCTGGTGGGGGTCTTGAGGTCGCTCTCGATGAGCTTGTACTCCACCGAGAGGAGCTGTTGGCTGACGGTGAGTCGTGCTGTGTCGAGGTCAACGTTGCGCCACACCAGCCCGGCGATCTCGGCACGGCGCATGCCGGTGGTCGCGGCAAGCAGATACAGCGGGTACAGGTAGTGGTCGGAGATGGCGTCGAGGAAGGCGCGCAGCTCGTCGCTGGTCCACACGCTCATGGTTCGGCTGTTGCGGCTGGTGGTGGGGGCATCGGCGAGGTCGGCGACGCTCGGTGGCATGGTGCCCGACATCCTTGGTGAGATGTGGATCCTCGACGAACTCGGATTGACAGGGGTTAGAGCCACCGCCTGTAAGGCTGCACTTGCTGTCGCGTGGGAGTACAGCCCCGCGCGCTACGCAGCATTTCTCGAGCGGGCGGCACGTGACCATCCACTCCACGAACAGCTCCTCGCACTATTGAGCATCGACTACCAGCGAGACCCTGGGACATGGTTCCAGATGGTCTGCTCTGTGATACCGCATTTGCGCGACCCGCGATCTCCACGAGTGGCACACGTTCTGCGCTTGCTCCACGAGTGCCCGCCCGATGATCAACGAGAGCAAGCCATCGCGGAAGCTGTCTTCGCCATCGCCAACCTCTATCTCGCCGTTGGAGAGCGCAAGGCGGCCCACGAGCTGTACACGAGGCTGATCGAGACCGCCCCGCCTCGCAGCGAGGTCAGATGGAAGAGCTACACCAACCGGGGGGTCATAGAACTGGGCCTCGGCTCTCGCGTTCGAGCGGAGGCGGACTTCGACGCAGTCATTTCCTCTCCTGACGCCAGCGACGAGTCACGAGCGTGCTGTCTGAACAATCGCGCCGACCTGCGCGTGGACGACGGTGAGCACCTTGGCGCGATCGCGGACCGCACTGCCGTACTCGACCTGCACGAAACGTCATACAACCGGCGCTACATAGCGTTGGCGCGTCGAGCCAAGTCGCTTTGGGCGCTTGAGCGAACCGAAGAGGCCAACCAGGACATCGAAGCGATGCTCGCCACCACCGACATCGCAGTAGAACAGAAGATGGCCGCTCGACTGATGCGAGCCGAATGGGCCGCGGCCGCGGGTGCTGCAACAATCGTGGAAGCAGATCTCAAACACGTCCTGGCCAGTCGACGGAACTTCTCTGCAGTCGCCGAGGCGGCCTCATCTCTCGCCCGCGACCTCGGCATGCTCGATGATTCGGCTATGGCCAAAGCAGAGACTGACAGCGACAGCAGCGAACTCAGACCGATCTCAGAGCCAGCGCGCCAACCGTACTTCAGCCGAAGGCGCAGCCCGACCTAGCAGCACAGACACAACAAGGGTCGGTGGAAGCTAGATCAAGAAGGAATTTAGGGTATTTCGATGGTGCATGACTGCGGTTCGTCGCCCGAGTTGGAGAGCCTCAGCACGACGCAACGCCTCCCATGGAACGTCTTGGCGAGGATCCACACCTCGTCAAAGCTCAACAGATCGAGAGCATCGCCTAAGTCCGGGCAGGGCTGCTGCTGCTCAGGCCTGAAGCAGGCGTCAAACTGGGCAGCCGCATTGCCGCCGTCGAGAGCTACAACGAGCCACTTGTCCGCCGGTGCTCCTTTCGTCTGGCCGCGCTCGTGCTTGTGGTTGATCGCTGCCTGCACTTCGGGCACGAGGTACCCGACATCTTCAAGAAGGAACCCGGGCTCTATCGACGCCGTAGCGACATAGACCCCGCCGTAGGTGTCTTGTGTGGGAGCGGGAGGCTTGAGAACCGACACACGGCGGGGCTCGAGACTGTCGGCAACGCAGTCCACGATGTCGGCGGGGTACCAGTAGCCGCATTGCTGGGCCAGATGCTCGCGCGTCCAGTCTTTGAAGGGTCCGTCCCAAGGTTGAGCCGCCTGCCATTCCGCAGCAAACCACACTGACTGTGAGACGTAGGGGTTGTACGGGTCAGGATCAAGAATCCGGTTCGCGTGCAACTGCATCTCTTCGGCCGTGCCGCCGCGCTCCTCAACATCTGCGAGGACCGGGATCATCGCCGCAACCAGGTCCTTGAGCGTGCGTCGTCTGCTCCGCGTGGCGATGTCGTGATCTGAGACGTGAACCGTCCATTCCCGCGACAGGCTCCTGGATCGGATCGGCCACATCCTGCGCGCCGCGCCCCGCAGTTCGTTGTCGGGCCTGTTGGTTGCCATCGTGATCTCCGCTACGACCTCCCGCGCGTCACCGAGCACCAACTTCAAGTCCGGTGTGCGCACGCCATCAGCACGACCGGCAGTCAGCCACTCGTACTCTGTGACATTCTCCAGAGCGCGCAACGCAGCTAAGGCCGCGACTTCCTCAGAGCGTCGTTGCTGTCCGGCCACGGTTCGCCTCGCGATCACCGGCGATGCCTTGAGCCTATGGCGGCATCACCGCAACAGGCGCCGGTGCGTTCCCGCAAGTTAGGCGCACATCATCAGGCGGCGCATCGGCAGCCACGACATCTTTCGGAGGCCGTAGCGGGGATCTCATGCGGAGCGTCGCCGAGCCCGAGCGCGCCTTATCGCCGCTGCCTACTGGAAGCCCGTTGGCAGCACATCCGTCCTAACCTCCGCTGGTGTCAGTCGCAGAAGTGTTCCCACACCGCGTGGGCTCTGTTCCATCCAATCCAGTCAATGCGGTAAAGCTCGTTCAAACTGCGTATCGGCTGGGCGGCCTCCAGTTGTTGCGCCAGCCACGATCCGATTTCGGGCACCTTCTCGAACTCGGCTGCGGTGCGATGCTCGATCACTTGCGCACCGCTGTCGGCACGCAGGCGAGCCGCGTGCCGGTGGACTGTCTCGACCAGATCCTCGACCAGATCGTCGACCTGGGCGCGGAAGCCGGTGACGGCCTCCAGGATGCTGCTGAGATAATCGGAGTCTGCCTCGCCGCGCGTGGCGCTGTCGGTGTCGGTCATAAGTACCACTGTACGGGTAGCACCACCCGCGCTGGTTGTGGCAGCGATGGGCAGGTCCCAGGTCGAGACCATCCCGGTTCGTATCAGCGCTTCCCTGATCCGAGCATGGTTCGCCCGAGACCTCCGAAGCAGTAACAGTTTGTGACTGTTATCGCCGTACCAACTCGAATCCCCACGGTGGCGGTGATCCGCTAGATCTGGACGTCTCTGGGTAGTCGCCCTATCCCAGGTGTCTCTGCTGGCGCTAGGTGGGTCGCCATCGGGTCCAGTAGCCGTTTCGGATGAAGTACACGGGCGGCGCGACATCGAGCTGATGGACGGTGCGCGGCTCACTCCCGATGGTTACCGATACAGCGTCGATCCCATCCATATCGAACGAGCTGAGAACAGAGGGCTCGTGGACGCCAGGCCATAGCGCGCTCGGCAGCGTGGTACGACCCCTGCCGGTCACCTGCCTATGAGCGGCTTGTTCTCTTGCGAACATCTGTTTGTGGTTATAATTCCATTGCTGTAATCTGCGAGGGCGGACGGAGCCGTAGATCTCCTTGAGATGCGGGCGACGGCGCATACGCACACGAACGAAGGGTCAGCCGTGACCGCCGATAGCCTGACGATCTACGCCATACAACGAACCGCCAATGGTCAGCGGATCGACGACTTCGACCAAGTCATCGATCCCGACCGCCTCGGCACCGTTGATGACATCCGTGACTTTCAGAGTCCTGAGAATCTTCGTCATCCTTGGTCGGCGCGCATGTACCTGTGGCAGGGCGAGACCCGCCGACCGTCGTGGGTCGAGTTCCTGGAGGGCGGTTTCGGCGGCGACCCTATAGAGGTTGCCGGCTCAGCTCAGGATTGCGCCGTCGTGGTAGTCAGGGTCCTCTTCCGAGTCGAGCGCCTGTATGCGATCCCGTTCGGTCAGAGCGGTCGTTTCAAGATCCGCCGCGACATCGTCGATCCCCGCTATGGGCTACGGGTCGCGCTCAACCTCCTCTACCAAGGCGACACGACCACCGACGAACTCAACACCGCGCCCCGCGTCCACCAAGTGGAGTCCAAGACCGTCGCCGCTAACACGATGCGTACGATTCGCCAGGCGAACCGGCGCACCGATTTCGAAGACTTCGATCTGAATCCCGACACCGATCAACTTGCTGGCATTACAGGACAACCGCGTGACGCCGCATTGGCTCGCCGGGTTCGCGGCACCGACAGCCTGCGTGTCGCTCGCCGCACGAGCTTCGACCAACTCGGCCATCTATGCCGCGATGTCGCTCGTGCCCACGAGCGCCGCGACTACCGACGACGGTTCCCGTTTGTTGACCAACGCCAAGGCATCACCGATCCCGGCAAGATCGCCAGCCTTACTGACCTGCTGTGCGCCAGTCTCCGTGCGGACCCGGCCGCGTGGGCATTCTCTATTCCCGGTGTGCAGGACTACGATCGCGTCGCGGCCGTGCGCGTTGCGACTCCGTTCGGCACAACCAAGGACTTCGTCGATCCGACGACGAGCGATATCGCCGACTTGGTCGGCGTCGATGATCTTGTCGAGCACTTCCTGACGATTCACGTCGAAACAATCGACGGAGGCGGCAACGTGACTGATCGGTGGTCGATGCGCGATTGCCTAGACGGCCAGATCGTCGTCAGCGGCGACACCTTCCTGATCGAGGAAGGGACGTTCTACCAAATCGAACCGGACTACCTCGCCCAACTGAACCAGGACGTTGATGCCATCCCCGACACCTCCGTGGTACTGCCACCGTCATGGTGTGAATCAAGCAAGGGCACTATGAAAGAAGTCGACGAGGGCACCTACAACGAGCGAGCCTCGGCGCCCGCAGATCACCTGCTCCTCGACAAGAAGACCGTCACCGTGCCTGGGAGAACCAGTCCAATCGAGGTGTGCGACGTCCTCACCCGCGACCGGCAACTTGTTCATGTCAAGCGCAAGTTCTCATCGAGCGCGCTCAGCCACCTTTTCAGCCAGGGCTACGTGTCGGCGGAACTCCTCATCGACAGCGAGGCCTTTCGAGCAAAGGTCCGAGACAAGATCGGCGGCGCGAACCCGGACTTTCAGAAGTTGTTCCCGGAGGGTGACGTCGTGGCCGCTGACTGGGAAGTCGTATATGCGATCATCGGGCCATGGAACAGAGAATCCTCGTCCGCGAAGCTCCCCTTCTTCTCTAAGGTCAACCTTCGCGAGTTCAGACGCCGTCTCCGTCGCATGGGCTTCAGAGTTACCCTCGCCCGCGTTCCTGTCATCGCCCCCTGACCGAAGCCAATCCTCCTTGGCTGGCCACAACCGACGGGCCTGGCGACAGCAGTTCGCGCTGATCTCCGCCCGTAAGCGCTGAGCAACCCTCGCCTAACGCGCCGGAGCTGCCGTAGCAGCGGGTTATTCGAGCGGGGCGCACTTGTCAGCGCGAGTCGGTGCTTCGGCCGTTGCGGCGCAGCCGGATCGCCGCCAGAACGCGCTTGCCCGCTTCGACACCCGAGCACGGAGGGTTTGGAAGACATCCAGGTATCTTGATTTCTCGCTACCAGTAGTCTATGCTCAAGATGAAGTGCATCGCCAGAGGAGGAGCAGCAGATGGCATCGCAGGGAGACACCAAGAGCATGACATTGCGCATTGATGAGGCTCTCGCGGAGAGGGTGCGGACAATCGCGGAGGTTGAGGACACCACCGTGAGCGACGTTATTAGGGATGCTTTGGCGGAGCATGTGGAGCGTCGACGCCGTGATCCGGAGTTCCAGACGATGCTGAAGCGCAACCTTCGGCGCCATGAGGAGCTGCTGAGCATGCTCGCGGACGGATGAAGTGAACTACCTCGAGCTCGACGATGTGCTGGCCATCGCGTGCGAGGTTCTCGGGCTCGAGGTGAACGCACTTCTGCATGTGACCGATGTCGGGCTGGCAGACTCAGCTGTCGCTCGGCCGAAAGCTGGCTTCGCCGGTCAAGAATTCCACCCAACGCTGGAAGCCAAGGCGGCTTTCCTGCTGTTGGGGCTGGCGCGCAATCATGCGTTCATTGACGGAAACAAGCGAATCGCGGTGTTGGCGACTCTTCAGTTCTTGAACGTGAACGACTACGACCTGGACCTCCTGCCAGTCGAGGAGGTCTACAAGACGGTTGTCGAGGTCGCGTCAGGGAACCTTTCGCTGGACGACCTCACGGACTGGATCCGCGATCGGATGAAGCCACTCAGCGGGCCTTGATGCTCGATGGCCGGTTCACGAAGCGAAGGCGCCTAATGACGGCCGAATCTTCTAACGGAACTTCTAACGGACGATCCGATACGGGGGATTATCCGCAGGTACGGCTTGTTATGCCGATATTGTAAAACCCCACGTCAGATGGGCATTTTGGTACTCGTTGGTACGGGCTGAAACGGCCTTTGCGCAACTGGGGGACCGAAGGTCGGGAGTTCAAATCTCCCCAGCCCGACAGACAAGCCCTCAGGTCGGAGCATCGCACATCAATCGGGTCGCCGTCGTCTCTTCGATGAGACGCACTCCAGAAGGGCGTAACCCCGGCCGTTTGCCGAAGCAGGGACGGTTCCGGGGTCTTCAAGAAGTAACTATACGATCTGCCGGTGAGGCGACGAGTTGGATGTCGACGTGACTAGTGACGGCACTCTGCTTCGTCCGTGCTCTCCACGGGACAAGGACCAGTGGTGGTACTGGACCGACGAGTGGCAGGCCGGCGAGCAGCAGATCACTGCGGATCGAGCCGCGGGCAGACGCGGCCCGGTGTTCGCCTCTGGTGACGAGTTCTTGTCTGCGCTGCGTGAAGCAGGCGGATCGCACGACACCGTGGACCGGTAGCTCCGAGGTAGCTGATGCAGCTCAATGGCCCGTCGTCGGCCGGGTTCATGTACTCCGACACTGGCGGGGATGGGCCGGCGGTTGTCTTCTTGCACGGGGTGCTGACTAACGGCAGCCTTTGGGACCCGATCGTCGCCAAGCTGCGCGACCGCTATCGCTGCATCGTGCCCGAGCTTCCCTTCGGAGCCCACCGAACGCCGATGCCGGACGATGCAGACCTGGACCTCGCATCGCTGGCCAAGATGATCGCGGGCTTCCTGGTCGAGCTCGACCTGCGGGACGTCACGCTGGTGTGCAACGACTGGGGCGGGGCCCAGCTCGTCATAGCTCCCGGCGGATCGGACCGCGTCGGCGGCCTCGTGCTGGTGTCTTGCGAGGCTTTCGACAACTATCCGCCCGGCATTCCCGGCCGGCTCCTGTGCCTCAACGCGTCATTGCCGGGCGGGACCTTCCTCACCGCGCAGCTACTGCGCCCCCGCCTGATCCGGTACCTGCCGTTCACCTGTGGGGCCCTCACCAAGAAGCGCATGCCCAACGAGCAGTTCATGGGTCTGATCGAGCCGCTGCGCCACAACCCCAAGGTGCGGCGCGACTTCGACAAGTACCTCCGCAGTGTTCCCGCCAAACCGCAACTGCTCGAATGGGCCGAACAGCAGAGGGCATTCACCGGCCCGGTCCTCATCGTGTGGGCCCGCGAGGAGAAGCTGATGCCGCCCGAGCACGCGGAGCGCCTCGCCGATCACTTTGAGAACGCAGAGTTGGTGTGGGTCGACGACAGTCGCACGCTGATCCCGATCGACCAGCCCGAGATCCTCATTGACCACCTTGAGCGATTTCTTTTTCGTACCACAGGAGCCTGAGGCTTCACCGGCTGAGCGGTCCCGAGGACGCGGTCTGAGACTACGGCAGGCGGTCCTCGCTCATTGAGCAGACGTAGCCGATGGCCGGGTCGGCCTGGCCCTCTAGCAGTTCCCGGTAGGTGGCCTCGATGCCGTCGGGGCCGGTCCGGTGCACCACCGTCAGCCATCGCTCGGTGTGGTCGAGAAGGTCGTGGAATGCCCGGGCGATCCGGTTCGCCAACTCGTCGGGTCCCCAGTCCCGGGCGCGTTTGGCGCTCTGGCTGGGCGCGAAGAAGAACTCGGGCCGGGGCCCGGGGAGGTCGCTGTCGCCGCCCATTTCCTCCCAGTGGGTGGCGCCGACAGCGATGGAGAACTTCAGGTTGTCAGCCAAGTGCGTGTGGATCGCCGACCGCACCGGGCCGCTGCCGGCCATGTCGACCAGGCCCGAGGCGACCCTGGCATCGGTCCGGGTGATCTCGTTGTAGGTGATCACCTTGTCGTACAGGTCGAGACCTTCAACGAAGGCCCGGTTGCGCGGTGAGGTCACACCGATGCTGTGGTGGCCTTCGCGCCGGGCCAGGCAAGCGGCCAGGCAGATCGAGGTCTTCGAGGATGCGCTGGTGACCAGGGTCTGGTTGGCGCCGCGGAACACCCCGCCCTCGGCGTCAGCGTCGCCGAGGTAGTCATCAACGAGGAACGAAGTCATGAACATGCCCCACAGAAGGAGGCACTCGTCGACCCGGTCCGGGTTGAACGTCGCGTCGTCGGTGACGTCGCGGAAGTCGGTGTAGGTCGCGGCGTGCGGCGCGCGATGGGGCCCGACGTCACGGAAGGCGACCCCGCCAGCTGACCGGGCCCCGTCAGCCCGGGCCCCGACCGAAGCGGAGCGTGGCTCGGCGGCGATCACGACCTCCGACGACATCGGGAAGAAGCCGAAGTACCGGCCCCCGGCCGCGATGTCGGGGTGAGCCGACTCGACCACCGAACCGAGCCCCATTACCGGCAGCCGCCCCCACGGCGCCTCGGTGGGGAAGAAGCCCCAGTAGTCGAACATGTCGCCGACGACTGCGTACGTCACGTTGTTGGTGGTAAACGCGAACCGCTCGACCTCCAGCCGGATCTGGCCCGGGCTCAACCCCGGGCTCGAATCCGCAGCGATCCGCGTGCGGCGAAAGTCCCGACGGTCAACCTCGAAGTCCACGCCCGGATCCTAGGGGCGCCTCGATCCCGTGAAGGCCCGAGCAGCGGGCGACACGATGAGGATGAGCCCGCCGGAGCTCCGGTCGAGCAAGCGGTCGACCAGCTCGATGAGACGTGATGCCCCGGGCGGCAGGCAGTCGGAGATGTAGCTTGTGCCGCGGTGGCAGGGGCTATGTCTATCAGTCGAGTTGGGAGCAGCCAGTGAACAAGACCGTCGAACCGAGTCTCCTGGACCCCGACAGCTACGCCGCCGGATGTCCTCATGCCCGGCTTGCCGAACTGCGCGATGCCGGTGCCCTCAGCTGGCAGCCGGGCGCGTTCGATCCGAATCTGTCCAACCCGGAGGTGTCCGGGGGATGGTTCGTCCACCGCTACGACGAGGTCAAGTCGGTTCTGCGGGATCCGGCGACCTACTCGTCGAGGCGGGGCACTGCTGTGCTCATGGACCCTCGCCCGGCCTCGGTCGAAGCGATGTCGAACCTGCTGATCAACATGGACCCTCCCGCGCACAGCAAGTACCGCAGGCTCGTCAGCGCGATGTTCACCCCCCGCCGCGTGGAGGCCCTGCGCCCCCGGGTCGAGGCGATAGCCAAAGAGGTCATCGACAAGATCGCCGGCAAGGGTGTGGCCGACGGCATCTACGACATCGCAGCCCCCATGCCGATGCGGGTCATCGCGGAACTCCTGGGCATTCCAGAACGCGGCGAACTGCTCTTCGAGATCTCCAACCGCATGATCGGCGCGGTCGATGTGGAGCCGGAGGTTCGTGCCGAGATGGCCATGATGGGCGGCGCCGAACTCCATCTGCTGGGTCAGGAAATGGCTCGCGAGAAGCGGGGCGCCGATGACGGCACTCTGCTGGCGGCATTCGTCAACGGGACCCTTGAAGGCGTTGAAGGGGAGCAGGGAGGCGCGACCGACGAGGAAGCGGGCTGGTTCTTGTTGCTCATGGCCGTCGGCGGCAACGAGACGGTGCGGACCGCGACCGCACAGGCCATCCGCACCCTGGCCGAATGGGAGGATCAGCGCGATCTGCTGGTGTCGGACCTGGACCGCTACATCCCGGCCGCAGCCGAGGAGATCCTCAGGTTCAGGCCCCCGATCCGGAACATTCGCCGCACCGCCAACACTGGCGGCGAGATCGGCGGCCAACCGATCGCTGAGGGCGAGAAGGTCGTCTGCAACTTCACCGCGGCCACCCACGACCCGCAGATGTTCGACAATCCGGAGGTGTTCGACATAACCCGTGAGCAGCCGAAGACCCAGCTCGCGTTCGGGTTCGGTGAGCACTACTGCCTCGGCGCCAACCTGGCCCGGATGCAGCTGCAGGTCATTCTCCGGGAGATCTACAGCCGCATCCCCGACATCCACCCCTCCGGAGAGATCGCGCACCAGCCCTCACCACTCATCTGCGGGCTGCTGTCGATGCCCGTTGCCTTCACCCCCGAGCGCTGAAGCCCAACGGGCGGCCCCCGCTCACCGGCCCCGGTTGAGCGCCGGCTCGGGGCGGTCCTGTAGACCAGCGGCCTCGACGACGACCCCGGGTATAGCGTTGCAACTCTCAGCAGTCAGCTACTCAAGGTAGGTAGGCCATGCACGAGACAGGCAGCTACCGAGGGCCTCACGACCAGGACCGGTACCGGCAGTCCCTGAGGACAGACCTCCCGCTGGGGGCGGAGCGACCCATGTTCTTCGTTCCCGGCGCCGGGCAGATGGAGTTGGCCAGCAAGACCCAGAGGTGGACGCAATGGGGCCCCTTCCTCATCGTGGACGAGTACGTGGGCTGGTACCAGGAGGCGATCCAGCTCCGTGAGAACGTGGTGATCGGCGACTGGAGCCCGATCTGCAAGTTCAACGTGTCGGGCCCCGATGTTCACCCGTTCATGAGGTTCATCCAGACCAGGAAGGACTTCGCCGACATCGAGATCGGCCAGTCGATGTACACGGTGCTGGTGCGCGACGACGGAAAGGTCGTCCAGGATCCTCTGATCACGCGGGTGTCGGAGGACTCGTACATGATCACCACGGACGAGATCGAGAGCTGGCTGCGGGAGGTGGTCGAACTCGGCCAGTTCGACGTGCTGATCGAGGACATCCGCACCCGTTACTGCCTCCTGTCGATCCAGGGGCCCAACTCCACCGCGTTGATGAACGACGCCATGGGGCGGTCGATGGAGGATCTCGGTTTCTCCCGGCTGCAGTCCACCGACATCGCCGGAATCCCGTGCTACATCCTGCGGCAGGGGTTCACCGGCGAGGTCGGCTACGAGATCTACGTCGAGGCCGCTCAGACCAACGATGTGGTCGCCCACCTCGTCGACGTAGGCGGCAAGCACGGCGTCGGATTCCTCGGCAACTACACCTCGAGGCTGACCCGAGCCGAGGCCGGCCTGGTGATGCTGCACTTCGACTATCAGTGCGCCTTCGAGGGTGATCCCGGCATCCTGCGCCGCAACCAGATGGATCCGGAGATGAGCCTGTGCTCACCGTTCGAACTCAACCTCGACTATCTCATCGGACTCGACCGCGACGACGACTTCATGGGCAAGGCCGCGCTGCAGGCGGAGATCGACGCGGGGGGACCGGCCCGGCGGATGAAGGGGCTGGTATGGAACAGCGACGACGTGATCGAGTTGTTCGCGGCGCAGTTCAGGGACGAGCTGTCACCGCCGCCCATTCAGCTGCCGCATCCCGTGTTCCCCGAGGCGCACCCGATCGTCCACGACGGTGAGCCGGTCGGATGGGCGACGAGTGTCTGCTACAGCCCAACACTGCGGCGAGTGTTCTCCTTCGGCCGCATCAACGTGGACTTGACCGAGCCTGGAACCGAAGTCGTCATCAAATGGGGTGGCGGTGAACTTCCGACGATGGACATGCGGGCCACGGTGGTCGACCCGCCATTCGTGTCGCGCCGGCGGGCCACGGCGCTCGCCTGAAGCCCGCCGGTCAGGCTGACCGCCCGCGCCGGCGCTGCTCGTAGAGCGCGAGGGCGTGGAGCGGGAAGTACTGCCTGTACAGGAGGTAGTCGAGGAGCGCGGTGCGGAAGAACACCCCGGCCGAGTCCTGCTTGGGCCATTGCCCGTTGGCGTCCTGGGTACGGATCAGGAACCGTGCGCCCCGGGCGATCGCGGTCCAATCCGGGTCGCCGGCCTCGAGTAGAGCCATCAGCGCCCACGCAGTGTGGATGACCTGGCTCTCGTCATGGGCGACGTAGCGCCCGGTCACGCAGCCGCGGTGGTGCTCGCCCCAGCCGCCGTCGGGCTGCTGGCGGTCCCGCAGCCAACGGCAGGCGGCCCGCAAGGCCGGATCGCCGGGAGCGGCCCCGGCGGCGAGCAGGCCTCTGATCCCGAAGAACGTGCCGTAGATGTACTGGACGCCCCACACGCCCCGCCACGACCCGTCGTGCTCCTGGGCCCGGCGCAGCCACGAGTCGGCCCGCTCGACCGCGCCCGCGGCCTCCGCGCTTAGAACCTGAGGGGAGTGCTGCCGGCAAGCGGCGAACGCGGCCAGGCAGGACGCCGTGCACTCGACATGGGAGTGCTCGGTCATCGACTCGCCGAACATCTCGGCGGGGTTCAGCCACTCGAGACCGACCGCTGAACGCCGCGACTCGTAGCTGCCGAAGCCGCCGTCGCGGTTCTGGCCGCGCAGCATGAAACGGACAGCGTCGCCGAGCGCCTCCGGGCTCGCGGCCTCGGGATCAGTCGCGATCATGCCCAGCACCGCTTCTGCGGTGCAGTCCGTCACCGGCCAGCCGTGCCACGCCCCGGCGAAGCACCAGCCACCCTTGGGGTCCATCCGGAAGGCGTCGCGGAACCCTTCGAAGCTGGTGTCGATCTGCTGGCGGCGCAGGAAGTCGGCACCGCTCCGCAGCGCTTCCGCGACCCCCTCGACCTCAGGGACGGCCGCTAGGGCCTGCAGGGCGAATCCGGTGTCCCAGGAGGCGCTTCTGGCCCCGGCGACGCGGGTTCCGGCCGCCTCGTCCTCCCAGATCCAGCCGTCGAGCCGGGCCAGAGCCTTGCGGCAGTCGGCGTCGTCGCTGTCATGCAGCCATAGGCAGACAATGTTGAGCAGGCCGCTCACCGGGGAGATGCTCGTGTGGTCGGTGGTCCGCAGCTCCCAGCGGATGCGATCGACGAGTTCGGCGGTGCAGCGGGCCCGCAGGCGCTTGCTGCCGAACCGCTCGTACCACCGGGCCAGCCCGTACCCGGCCCGCAGGCACACGCCGGGGCGCGCGAAGAGGTCGGCGTCCCGCAGCCGGTTGCGGGACGCGGCGAAGTCCAGGTCGGCGAACCCCCCGCCGAACAGCTCCTCGCGCAGTGATGCGATCACGGGCGTGACGGGAGCCTGGAACCGCGCTGGATAGATGGCGGCCATCGCCATGTAGATGAGCCGGGTGTGGCAGTACCAGTTCGAGGGATGCAGCGGCACCCGGCGCGGCAGCCGCCACAACTCCGGCAGCACCGGGTTGACGCCCCGCCAGTCGTAGAGATTGACCAGCGCCAGCCAGAACTTCCCCCAGGTCGAAATGTTGAGCACGCCCTCGGCCTGCAGGAAGCGCCGGGCCGGCTCGATCAACGGATCACCTCGCTCGACGCCGAGCAGCCTCGCCGCCACGTACACCAGCGTGGTAACGAACAGGTGCGGAGGCGAGTGCTCGTGCAGACCCCAAGCGCCGCCCTCCAGGCGGGTGTGCTCGAAGGAGCGCAGCACGAGCCGGCGCCGCTCCGGGTCGAGCGGCTGCTGTGTGATGTGGTGCAGCAGCACGTACTGCGCGGTGAGCATGGGGCACCACACCACCTCACCCTCCCAGGAGCCGTCGTCACGCTGGAGGCTCAACAGGTGTGCGGTCGCGCTCCGCAGCGCCGGGGAGGCGTCGGGCGGGTCGGTCTCCTCGATGCGGCCGGGTGCGGGGTCGGTGCCGGGCCGCGGCATGGAGACCGGAAACGCGCCGGAGAGGGTCTCCCGAGCACGTTCCTCCTTCGCTGGGACGCCGCTCGCCCGGCGGAGCTGCCGCATCCCACGACCCAGAGACAGGAAGCGAACCGCGAGCGCGTGGGCCAGGTGGCGTGTCCGGCGCCAGGCGGAGGGCCTGTAGGAGTGCGTGATCTCCGGCGCGACCGCCCGCGTCGTTATCGTCCCGAGGGCCCAGCCCAGGCTCACAACCGAGGTGTCCTCGCAGGCGAGCAGCCGGATGGTGCGGTCGCGGACGGCGGGCTTCTCCCGCCACTGCCGGTAGATGGTGCGCCTCAGCGCGGCGACCTCCACCCTGTGGTCGGCGAACACCTCGTACAGCCCCATGGCGAGGAGCTCCGGCGCGCGGGTCTCGCGGGCCCGCTTCCTGGCAAAGTCGCGAGAGTCGCCGCTGTGAGCCAGCGTGAACGCGTCGCCGAAGCCGAGAGTCATCCCCACCGCCGTCAGCGGGTGGTAGTGCCCGGCGGCATCCCCGATGAGCACCCGACCGGAGGTCCCGTAGTTGTGGCGCGGCCTCAGTGCGTTGGTCGCGGCGTGGAACCGGCGCTGCCGCAGAGCTTCGAGGAACGCGGACCCGAGGGCGTCCGGCAGGCTGTCGGCGTACGATCTCGCCAGCGCGCCCATCGCCTCCCGAGTCGAATGCCCCGCCGGAAGGTCCACGAGCAGCCGGACGGAGTGCTCGCCCAACCGGAAGATCAGGATCGGGCTGGGCTCGGCGCAGATGACGTGCCCGTACCCCTCGAACGGCAACCTCACGCCGTGAAGCAACACGCCGAGCATGCGCGAGCAGGTCTGCGGCCTCGTGGACAACCCCAACGACTGGCGCACGACTGAGGATCGACCGTCGGCTCCGACGATCAGCGGGGCCGCTACGGATCCGGATTCGCCGTTGCGGGTGAAGCAGACCCGGTCGTCCTCGATGCTGCGCACACGGGCGTTCAGCATGAAGTCGACACTGGGCTCGCCCTCGACGGCTTGACGCAGTCGTGAGACCAGCCTCTCGTGTTCCCACGCCACACCGTGACGCCCGTCCGGATAGGGGAGGAGTATCGGCTCCAACCCGTCCTCGGGGAACACGACGAATCCCTTCCCCGGAGTGCAGCCGGCGTCCTCATCGGGCTCTATCCCGAGTTCTCTGAGTATCCGCACCGACGGCGGATGCAGCCACTCACCGGCCAGCCGCTTGGAGGCGTTCGGGTTCGCCTCGAGCAGCACCACCGAATGACCGTTGCGGGCGTGAGCCAGCGCGCACAGGCTGCCCACCGGACCGGCGCCGACTATGGCGACGTCGTAGCGAGCGGTACTCGACACCGCGCCATAGTAGTAACAGCAATAATAGAAAGCGGGCCCACGTCAGAGGAAACGACAGCATCTGGGCGCGGGTCGGGAGCCGGGGGCATTGTAGATTCGCGGTCGTGAGGGTCGCTGTCGTCTACAACCGGGACAGCCGCAACGTCATCAACCTGTTCGGCATGCCGAACCAGGAGAAGATCGGCCTCAAGACCATCGAGCGGCTCACCGACGCCCTGCGCGCCGGCGGTCACCAGGTCACCGCCATGGAGGCCGACAAGGAGCTGATCGCCAAGCTCGAGTCGTTCATGCCCCGCGTCGTGGCCGGCGAGCGGCCCGGGATGGTGTTCAACGTGTCGTACGGGCTGCAGGGCCAGGCCCGCTACACCCACGTCCCGAGCATCCTCGAGATGGTCGGCATCCCCTATGTGGCGTCGGGGCCGCTGGGGCATTCGCTGGCGCTCGACAAGGTCGTCACCAAGATGATCCTACGCCAGAACGGCATCCCCACCCCGGAGTTCGCGGTGCTGGAGACGCCGGAGATGCCCATCCCGGACGGCCTGCCCTACCCGATGGTGGTCAAGCCCAAGAACGAGGCGGTCTCGTTCGGCCTGGCCGTCGTGGCCGACGAGGACGAGTTGCGCGCCTCGGCCAAGGTCATCTTCGACCGGTTCTCCCAGCCGGTGCTGGCCGAGCAGTACGTCGAGGGCCGCGAGATCAACGTCGGGCTGCTGGGCAACGGCCCGCCGGAGGCCTTCCCGCCGGTGCTGCTGAGCTTCGGCGAGTGTACCGAGATCTACACCTACGAGGACAAGACCGGCCGCAGCGGCCGCCAGATCCAGCCGGT